>NZ_JAMMDE010000007.1:0-266864 GCF_051700745.1 Salmonella sp. NW884
GGTCGTTAGCTCAGTTGGTAGAGCAGTTGACTTTTAATCAATTGGTCGCAGGTTCGAATCCTGCACGACCCACCAATGTAAAAAAGCGCCCTAAAGGCGCTTTTTTGCTATCTGCGATTTATAAGATTCGAACCTGCCGCAGGTTCGGGTCTTGCCTGATGCGCTGCGCTTATCAGGCCTACAGACGACACCGCACACGTAGGCCGGATAAGACGTTAGTCGCCATCCGGCGCAGACGACACCGCACGCGTAGGCCGGATAAGACGTTAGTCGCCATCCGGCACAGACAGCACCGCACACGTAGGCCGGATAAGACGTTAGTCGCCATCCGGCACAGACATCATACCGTCAACGCCGCCACCAGTTTCTCCAGTGCTGGCGTTGCCTGCTGCTGGTCATACACAATATACAAATCCGCCGGAATACGTTCCTCTAACGGACGGAACACCACACCCGGCCAGCTCATTTGCGCATAGCCATCAGCCATCAACGTAATCCCGATCCCCATACTGATCATCGCCAACACCGTTTGCGGCTCAACCACTTCCCGAATAATCATTGGCGAGAAACCCGCCTGTTGGCATACACGTTGTAAAAATTCCCAATCAGAATGTACGGAAGGCAATGTAACAAAATATTCATTGCGCAACGCCGCCAGCGGCACAGAATCTCTGGATGCCAGATCGTGATCTTCCGGAACTGCAACCATGAATGCAGATTCATGCAAACGTATGCTGGTAAAACCGACTGCCGGTTCGATAGCCATACGCCAGATCCCTGCATCAAGTTCCCGACGCTCTAACAACGCCATTTGCATACCTGGAGACTTTTCGCGAAAAAGTACTTCAACATTGGGATTTGCTTTCAAAAAGTGACGCATCGCAGGACGCATTCTTCCCCACAGCGCCGTACCAACCACACCCAGTTCAATGCGCCCCGCTTCACCGCGACCAATCTGCTCCACTCGCGCCAGCGCCTGATTTGCATTGGCTAACAAGCGACGTGACTCCTCCATTAAAACTTTCCCGGCATGGGTTAATGCAACGCTGCGGGAATGACGAATAAACAGCAATGTACCCAGTTGCTGTTCAAGTTCTTTGATATGGATACTCAAGGGAGGTTGTGACATATTTAACCGGGCAGCAGCCCGGCCAAAATGCAATTCTTCTGCAACAGCGAGGAAATAACGTAATAGCTTTAGATCAATACGATGGGCTCGTTCCATCACTATCGCACTCCAGGAATAAGGGATAACGTCTGGAATTTACCATATTACCTAGTAAAAAATAGATTTAACGACAAGATACCCAATATACATAAATACAATAGATAAAACCCCGGGTAAAACATTTGGTGCAGGAATAGGTATACGGCATAAAGTAAAAAATGCGCCAATACCAAATCCAATACCGGAGGAGAGAATAATTTCTTTCATGCTGTGTCCTTGTTCATAAAAATGGACTGGCGAACATCCTCTCGCCAGTCAAATAAAATTAATGTGATAATGATTTGGTCGACAGTTTTTCTGGATGGTGCTGATATTTAAAGAACAATGCAAAAATAACGGCCAATGCCAGAGCGTAGGCGGCAAAGACCAGCCAGATGGTTTGCCAATCTTTTACGCCATCAATAGAAAAATAATCCACGGCCATACCGCTTAAAAGAGACCCAATCCAGGCCCCCACGCCGTTAACCATGGTCATAAACAACCCCTGCGCGCTGGCGCGAATACTTGAGTCCACCTCCTGCTCTACAAATACTGACCCTGAGATGTTGAAGAAATCAAATGCGCAGCCATAAACAATCATCGACAGCAGCAGTAGCACAAAGCCAAACGGGGATGGATCGCCAAAGGCAAAGAAGCCGAAACGCAGCGTCCACGCCAGCATACTCATCAGCATTACCGTTTTAATACCAAAGCGTTTAAGGAAGAACGGAATGGTGAGGATAAAGCCCACTTCCGCCATCTGCGAAACTGAAAGCAAGATAGAGGGATACTTCACCACAAAGCTGTCGGCAAACTCAGGATTACGGGCAAAATCATGCAGGAACGGATTACCGAAGACATTGGTAATTTGCAGCACCGCCCCCAACATCATCGCAAACAAAAAGAAGATTGCCATGCGTGGATTTTTAAACAGAACAAAAGCATCCAGTCCGAGCTTACTGGCAAGCGTGGTGTTCGCCTTCTTCTCGGCTACCGGAATTTTCGGTAACGTCAGCGCATACAGGGCCAGCAATAACGATGCGCCAGAAGCGATGTATAATTGCGCACTGCTCAGTTCCAGCCCCATCAGGCTCACCGTCCACATCGCAACAATAAAACCTATTGTGCCGAAAACGCGCACAGGCGGAAATGACGTTACCGGATCCTGACCTGCTTTCGCCAGACAGGAGTACGAAACGCTATTGGATAATGCAATCGTTGGCATATACGCCATCGCATTAACCAACATCACCCAGAACATCGTCTGGGGATCGGTAACGGTGGTGGCGTATAATAACGCCCCCGCGCAAACCAGATGGCAAAGCATATAGGCTCGCTCAGCGCGCAGCCATTTATCAGCAATGATCCCCATAATGCCCGGCATGATAATCGCTGCCAGTCCTTTTGAGCTGTAGACCATACCGACATTCGCGCCGGTAAAATCCAGAGTGTTGATCATGTAAGAGCCCAGGGTAACCAGCCAGCTCCCCCAGATAAAATATTGCAAGAACGACATGACTTTTAAGCGGGACGTAATACCCATTTTTTATTCCTTGCCGTGAGATAAAGCCCCAATACGGGGCCGTAGTCATTGTGTTTAGGCCAGCTTACGTAAAAAGCCGCAAATCAGATTGATAAAGTTCTGCCGGGAAAGTTCAGCCGCCGCCAGCGTTTGCGCATGGGAGAGTTTTACATCGCCCAGCCCTTCCGCCAGATTGGTGATCGCTGAGACGGCAACAACTTTGAGGCCACAATGACGTGCGCTAATCACCTCAGGGACAACGGACATTCCGACCACATCGCCGCCAATAATCTGCATCATGCGGATTTCTGCCGCCGTTTCGAAGTTCGGACCCGGATAAGAAACAAATACGCCTTCAGTGAGGGGGAATCCCTCCTCTGCCGCAACGGACTGAAGCATGGCGCGATAATCTACGTCATAAGCATTAGCCAGCGAGAAGAAGCGATCGCCATAACGATCATCGTTTGGCCCCACCATCGGCGTACCGGGCATCGTATTAATGTGATCGCTAAGCGCAACCAGGCTACCCGGCCCCACTTCCGGACGCAGAGATCCTGCCGCATTGGTGCAGAACAACACTTCACAGCCCAGTAATTTCAACGTGCGAATGGCATCGGTCATCACCGCCATTCCACGCCCTTCATAAAAATGTCCGCGGCCTTTCATACAGGCCACCGGAACACCCGCCAGATGGCCGAGCACCAGTTCACCAGCATGGCCGTGTACGGTGCTGACGGGAAATCCCGGCAATTTCTCGTAAGAAATGGCTACCGCATCTTCGATTTGATCCGCCAGAGCACCCAACCCGGAGCCTAAAATAAACGCGACTCGCGGGGTAAATGCCGGTTTATGTGCATGAATAATATCAATACAATACTCAGGATTATGAGAAAAAAGAGCGTGAGGCATAAGTTTCCTTGTTCTATCGGATTTAATTTGACTCCTTTTTATAACGACCATCGCCCCTTGCTGACCAATACACTTTTCACGTGTCATCAATAGCCATTTAATATCGATAGATTTAGATCGCTTCTGTATTAATACAGAGGGAAAACAGTATTGGTTTTTGCTTGCACTTCATATTAACAATATGCCGCTTTCATATTTATAAATTGCCTCTTTTTAATTAACCCATTAATAATTATCGGCATAGGGAAATATGCTATGAAAAAAATTCTTACTCTGACGCTTTCTTCTTTACTCATTATTCCCGCACTCACCCATGCGGAATTTAAAGGCGGGTTCGCCGATATCGGCCTCCATTACCTCGACTGGACATCAGACACCACGGAAAAAACCAGTAAAAAATCCCATAAAGATGATTTTGGGTACCTGGAACTGGAAGGCGGAGCGAATTTTAGCTGGGGAGAAATGTACGGGTTCTTCGACTGGGAAAATTTTTACAATGGCCGCCACGCTAAACCAGGCAGCGAACAGCGTTACACCTTTAAAAATACCAACCGTATTTATCTGGGCGATACAGGATTAAACCTCTATCTCCATGCCTACGGGACGTACGGTTCACCTCATCGCGCTAATTTCCATGATGACATGTTTCTCTATGGTTTAGGCTATAACTTCACAGGTAACGGTTACTGGTTTAAACCCTTCTTTGCCAAACGTTATACCGATCAGACCTACTACACAGGCGATAATGGTTATGTATTAGGTTGGGTGGCCGGCTATAGCTTCTCGTTGGGTAGTGAGAAATTCAGCGTAACGAACTGGAATGAGTATGAGTTTGACCGCGATGCGTCCTACGCTGCGGGCAATGGCGGGAAAGATGGCATTAATGGCGCAGTAGCGCTGTGGTGGAATGCGACTCCTCACCTGACCGCAGGAGTACAATATCGTTACGCTGATAATAAGTTAGGAGAATCCTTCCTGCAGGATGGCATTATTTATTCCATCAAATACCTGTTTTAACACACTGCCCTGTCAAAAATGGCAGGGCAAGACCGCACCTCACACACGGACAGATAGATATTTATAGCTGATACAGCGGATCTTTCGCCCTCGCGGCGGTTAATTCGCTGGCCTGAGTACGCACCACGTCCCACAACGCCTGCGCCGCCGTGGAGAGCGATCGGTTTTTTCGCCGCGCCAGCATGAGCTGCCTTTCAACTACGGGCGTCAGCCGTTTAACCTGTAAGTGGCTGCCCTGCGGGAGCGGTAACGCCAGCGCGGGCAGCACGCTGATGCCGATTCCCGCTTCCACCATTGGAAACAGCGTGGCCGGGTGACCAATCTCCTGCACGATATCCGCCTCAATAGCAAAATGGGCCAGCGCCGCATCAATCAGCGGTCGACTGCCGGAAGCATAATCCTGTAAGACCAGCGAGGCCTGTTTAAGATCCTGCCAGCTTACCCATTCCTGATGCGCCAGCGGATGATCCTGGCGACACAACAGTAAAAAAGGCTCTGATAAGATGGCTTCACACTGTAAATCCACCGCTGCGCCGGGATCGATAACGATGCCAAAATCCACTTCACCCTGGCGGATGCTCTCCAGCACCCACTGCTGCGGACGATCGTGCAATACAAAATCAATAGCGGGATAAAGTGAATTACTTTGGGCAATGCATTGCGGAATAAGATGCGCAGAAATGGTTTGGCTCGCGGCAACGCGCACGGTGCCGGTTAATTGTGTCCCTACTCTGCCTGCATCGCGCAGTATGCTGTTCAGTTCATCAAGCACCCGCTCCAGACGCGTCGCCAGCTGTTGCCCCGCCTCGGTCAGCACCACCTCACGCGTAGTGCGATCCAACAGTCTGACGCCGGTTTGCCGCTCCAGCTCTTTTACGCTATGACTGACCGCAGACTGGCTCAGTCCAATCCTGTCCCCTGCCCGACTAAAACTTTTGGCCTGGGCGACGGTAATAAAAATCCGCAGTTGACGCAGTGAATAGTTCATCGACTAGATTCATATATAGATGCAATAAATCAATTTTATTTCTCAAAGCGAAAAACGCAAAATAGCTGCACCGACTTTCAGGAGTTTTTATGAAACTTTTTCGTATCCTTGACCCTTTCACGCTGACACTTATCACCGTGGTACTACTGGCCTCTTTTTTCCCGGCGGAAGGCAGCTTTGTGCCTGTCGTTGAAGGCATTACGACAGCGGCCATCGCTCTGCTGTTTTTTATGCATGGCGCGAAGCTTTCGCGTGAAGCGATCATCGCTGGCGGCAGCCACTGGCGGTTGCATCTGTGGGTCATGTGCAGCACTTTTGTGCTCTTCCCTGTCCTCGGCGTACTGTTTGCCTGGTGGGCGCCTGTCAATGTCGACCCTATGCTCTACAGCGGCTTTCTGTATCTGTGTATTTTGCCCGCCACCGTGCAGTCGGCGATTGCATTTACTTCACTCGCGGGCGGTAACGTCGCGGCCGCGGTGTGCTCAGCGTCTGCGTCCAGTCTGCTGGGCATTTTCCTGTCGCCACTGCTGGTCGGTCTGGTAATGAATATTCATGGCGCGCAGGGCAGTCTGGAAGAGGTGGGCAAAATTATGCTGCAACTGCTGCTGCCTTTTGTGCTGGGACACCTGTCTCGCCCGTGGATCGGCAACTGGGTCGCGCGCAACAAAAAGTGGATCGCGAAAACGGATCAGACCTCTATTCTGCTGGTGGTCTACTCGGCGTTCAGCGAAGCGGTGGTCAACGGCATCTGGCACAAAGTCGGCTGGGGGTCGCTGCTGTTTATCGTTGTGGTCAGCCTAGTACTGCTGGCGATCGTCATCACCATTAACGTCTTTGTCGCCCGTAAATGCGGCTTCAATAAAGCCGACGAAATCACTATTGTCTTCTGCGGTTCGAAAAAAAGCCTGGCCAACGGGATCCCGATGGCCAATATTCTGTTTCCGACGTCAGTGCTGGGTATGATGGTATTACCGCTGATGATCTTCCACCAGATCCAACTGATGGTCTGCGCAGGGCTGGCGCGGCGCTACAAACGCCAGACCGAGAAGTTACAGGCGCAGCAGGAAAGCCGCGCCGCGAAAGCTTAAAGCGGGCGTTTCAGGGGCTGCACCAGTTGCGTCAGCCCCTCGGTTTTAATCAGCAGCGTGATTTGCATCAACTCCCCCAGTTTACCCGCCGGAAACTGATCTTTACGGGCAAACCACAGCAAATACTCTTCCGGAAGGTCGATCAATCGACGTCCCTGATATTTGCCGAACGGCATCACGGTGTTGGCGATTTCAACCAGCTGCTCTTTTTCCATCTCAGGCACCCAGTAAGCGGATCATTTCCGCTTCATCAATCACGGTAATACCCAGTTCCTGCGCTTTGGCAAGTTTGGAACCCGCCGCTTCACCGGCAATCACCAGATCGGTTTTCTTCGATACGCTGCCTGCCACTTTCGCGCCCAGCGCCACTAAACGCGCTTTAGCGTCATCGCGAGACATCTGGCTCAGGCTACCGGTTAGTACCACGGTTTTACCGGCAAACGGGCTATCAATCTCTTGCACATTAATGACTACCGGCGCGGGCCAGTGAACCCCTTCCGCCAGTAGCTGCCCAATCACGTCACGATTACTCTCTTCGGCAAAAAAGTTAAAGACGTGCGTAGCGACCACAATCCCCACGTCGGGTACTTTCTGCAACTCGTCAATGGTAGCGGTCTGCAGCGCCTCCAGCGTGCCGAAATAAGCCGCCAGCCCCGCCGCCGTCGCTTCACCCACTTCACGGATGCCCAGCGCATAGAGAAAACGCGCAAAGGTCGTCGCTTTGGCTTTTTCCAGCGCGTTTACAACATTTTGCGCGGACTTTGGCCCCATTCGGTCCAGGCCGGTCAGTTTACCCGCCGTCAGACGGAACAGATCCGCTGGCGTATGGACATACTCCCTTTCCACCAGTTGGTCGATGATCTTATCGCCCATCCCGTCTACATCCATCGCCCGGCGCGACACAAAATGTTTCAGCGACTCTTTACGCTGCGCGCCGCAAATCAGCCCGCCGGTACAACGGGTAACGGCTTCGCCTTCGACGCGCTCTACGTCCGATCCGCACACCGGACAGTGCGTTGGAAACACAATCGGACGCGTCTCTTCAGGGCGTTCGGACAGAACCACATTGACCACCTGAGGGATCACATCGCCTGCCCGACGGATAACCACCTTATCGCCAATGCGCAAGCCAAGTCGCTCAATTTCATCGGCATTATGCAACGTGGCATTGCTGACCAGCACACCAGCCACCTGAACCGGTTCCAGACGCGCCACCGGCGTAATCGCCCCGGTGCGCCCGACCTGAAACTCAACGTCGCGCACAAAAGTCATCTGCTCCTGAGCAGGAAATTTAAACGCCACCGCCCAGCGCGGCGCGCGGGCCACAAAGCCCAGCTGTTCCTGCAAAGCCAGCGAGTTGACCTTAATCACCACGCCGTCGATATCAAAACCGAGCGTGGGGCGATCTTTTTCGACGTTGTGATAAAAATCCAGTACCGCCTGGGGAGAATCGCACAGCGTCACGCGATCGCTGACCGGTAACCCCCACGCTTTAAATTGCAGCAAACGTCCCAGATGCGTATCCGGCAACTCGCCGCCTTCCAGAATACCGACGCCGTAGCAGAAAAATGTTAGCGGTCGCTTCGCCGTAATACGCGGATCGAGCTGACGCAGCGAGCCCGCCGCCGCGTTACGCGGGTTAGCAAACACTTTGCCGCCAGTTCGGCGCGCGTCTTCATTGATCTTTTCGAACCCGGCCTGCGGTAAAAATACCTCTCCGCGAACTTCAAGACGCGCCGGAATGTTATCGCCGTGCAGCTTTAACGGAATGGCGCGAATCGTGCGCACGTTTGAAGTGATATCTTCACCGGTGGTGCCGTCGCCACGCGTCGCAGCGCTCACCAGCACGCCGTTTTCATACAGAATGCTGACCGCCAGGCCATCCAGTTTTAGCTCGCAGCACCAGATGACATTTTCCGTGCTTTTTAGACGATCCTGCACTCGCTTGTTAAACGCCAGGAAGCTTTCTTCATCAAATACGTTATCGAGCGACAGCATCGGTACTTCATGGCGAATCTGGTTGAATGCCGTCAGCGGCGCCGCGCCAACGCGCTGCGTGGGCGAATCCGGCGTGATAAGGTCCGGACGTTGCGCCTCCAGCTCTCGCAGTTCCCGCATCAGGCGGTCATATTCGGCGTCGGGAATCTCTGGCGCATCCATCACATGATACAGATATTCATGATGGCGAAGCGTGGTTCGCAGTTCTGTCAGTTGTTGTTCGATTGGTTCCATATCACACCATCAATGATAAAAAACCCCCGACAGGCGGGGGTTACGTTAAAAATGTCACACCTGCGTTAACCTCAGGCGTTAGCGTCCATCACCTCGCGGATGCGGTCCTGATATTCGCGCAGTTTCTGCGGCGTCATCATCCGACGCTGGTCATCCAGCACGACGCCGCCGACCTCATCAGCGATATGCTGCGCGGATTGCAGCATCAGCTTGAAGTTCTGCAGCGCATCGCCGTAAGACGGTACCTGCATAAAGATAGTGACGCCAGGCGTAGTGAAGTCCGTCATTTCAGGATCGAACGTTCCCGGATTGACCATATTCGCGAGACTGAACAAGGCCGGGCCGCTGCCGTCCGGACTCAAATGACGATGGAAAATATTCATATCGCCAAATTTAAAGCCTGACTGCTGAATACTGTTCAGTAACACTTCACCATTAAGCTCGCTGCCATGATGGGCCGCGACGTTCATAATGATGACCGCCTCTTTACGCTGCGGTTTTTCCACAACCGGCGCTTCTTCCACTACCGGTTCCGCCTCAACCACAGGTTCCGCAGGCTGGAAGGTTTGCGCTGATGGCGGCGGCGCGGGCTGCGCAACAGGCTGCGGCGCTTGCGACGGCGGTGCAGGCTGTTGTTGCGGCGGCTGTACCGGCGGCGCAGATGGCTGAACCTGCTGAGGCTGCGGCGCAGGTTGGACCGGTTGCTGAACCGGCTGTTGCATCGGCGCTTGCGGCTGCGGCGGCGCCGCTGGACGCGGTTGCGCAGACGCATAAGGCGGCTGGTACTGGTGTTGCGGCGACTGACGAGGGGCATCATGCTCCTGCGACTGGCCGGGGGCATGATTTACGCGGTGAACACGAACTTCACCCACGCCTTCGTCTTCTTCGACATCGTCGTCATACGAGTCGTCGTCGCGTTTCGATTTCATGCGTTTTAGTGGACGATCGCGGAACATAGAAGATCGTTCTTTACGGCTGGTCCAGAAACCATGTACCAGTAAAGCGATTATGGCGATCGCGCCAACAATGATTAATATCAGACGCAAATCCTGCATCATTATATTCTCTGTTGTTCTAACACCTTGCCACCACGGCAAACATTTACTCACTAAGAGTATTTGCCGATTACGTCAAGTGCAAGTGTACTGTTGGCTTTCGCAGCATAAAGATGAAGGAAAATGTGCTTTTTGCTGTTTTTTCGAACATTTCCGAACTATCCACCGCCTGATAACCGGGTAAGATATCCCACGTTTACCCAGGGCTTTAAGAAAAAGGAGTATGTCCTGAATATGGTTTCATCATCCACAACCGTACCACGTAGCGGCGTCTATTATTTCTCGCAAGGATGGAAGTTAGTCACCCTACCGGGAATCCGCCGCTTTGTTATTTTACCTTTGCTGGTCAACATTGTGCTGATGGGCGGCGCATTTTGGTGGCTGTTTACCCAGCTTGACGCCTGGATACCTTCGTTGATGAGTCATGTGCCGGACTGGCTGCAATGGCTGAGCTATCTGCTGTGGCCGATTGCGGTTATCTCTGTTCTGCTGGTCTTTGGCTATTTTTTCTCGACCCTCGCCAACTGGATCGCCGCGCCGTTTAACGGCCTTTTAGCCGAACAGCTTGAGGCGCGGTTAACCGGCGCCACGCCGCCAGATACCGGCATACTCGGCATCATGAAAGATGTACCGCGCATTATGAAACGTGAATGGCAAAAGCTGGCGTGGTATCTGCCGCGTGCTATTGTGCTGCTGATTCTCTATTTTATTCCTGGCATTGGCCAAACCATCGCGCCGGTGCTGTGGTTTTTGTTCAGCGCCTGGATGCTGGCGATCCAGTATTGCGACTACCCGTTCGATAACCACAAAGTGCCGTTTAAAACGATGCGCGCCGCGTTGCGCACGCAGAAGGTGGCGAATATGCAATTTGGCGCGCTCACCAGCCTCTTTACGATGATTCCGGTGCTTAACCTTTTCATTATGCCTGTCGCCGTCTGTGGCGCGACGGCAATGTGGGTTGATTGCTGGCGTGCTAAGCACGCGTTATGGAAATAACGTAAAAATGTATAAATAAGAGATGGCTTATGCTGTCTCTTATTCCATACTGATAACCATTATTTCCCATCAGCATATAGATATGCGAAATCCTTACTTCCCCATATCTGGCTGGAAGGTATGCTGGGAAGGTATCCCAATTTCATACAGTTAAGGACAGGCCATGAGTAAGATTTATGAAGATAACTCGCTGACTATCGGTCATACGCCGCTGGTTCGACTGAACCGTATCGGTAATGGACGCATTCTGGCGAAGGTGGAGTCGCGCAACCCGAGCTTCAGCGTCAAGTGCCGTATCGGCGCCAATATGATTTGGGATGCCGAAAAGCGTGGCGTACTGAAACCTGGCGTGGAACTGGTGGAGCCGACCAGCGGCAATACCGGTATTGCGCTGGCGTATGTCGCCGCCGCGCGCGGTTACAAACTCACCCTGACCATGCCGGAAACCATGAGCATTGAACGCCGCAAGCTACTCAAAGCATTAGGCGCGAATCTGGTGCTGACCGAAGGGGCGAAAGGGATGAAAGGCGCTATTCAGAAAGCCGAAGAAATTGTCGCCAGCGATCCGCAAAAATATCTCCTGCTCCAGCAGTTCAGCAACCCTGCCAACCCGGAAATCCATGAAAAAACCACCGGCCCGGAAATCTGGGAAGACACCGATGGTCAGGTGGATGTGTTTATCTCCGGCGTCGGCACTGGCGGTACGTTAACCGGCGTCACGCGTTATATCAAAGGGACGAAGGGTAAAACCGATCTTATCACCGTTGCGGTAGAACCCACTGACTCCCCGGTTATTGCCCAGGCGCTGGCTGGTGAAGAGATCAAACCAGGCCCGCATAAAATTCAGGGCATCGGCGCAGGCTTCATCCCGGGCAACCTGGATCTGAAACTGATTGATAAAGTGGTTGGCATCACCAATGAAGAAGCCATTTCTACCGCGCGCCGTCTGATGGAAGAGGAAGGTATTCTGGCGGGAATTTCTTCCGGCGCCGCGGTTGCTGCAGCGCTTAAGCTGCAGGAAGATGAAAGCTTTACCAATAAGAATATTGTGGTTATCCTACCCTCATCAGGTGAGCGTTATCTGAGCACCGCGTTGTTCGCCGATCTCTTTACTGAGAAAGAACTGCAACAGTGATGCCAGCATGTTAAAAACGCGTAAAAAAGCACCTTTTTGGGTGCTTTTTTGTGGCCTGCTTCAAACTTTCACCTCACCTGGCATTGATTCACCCTGCCGGAACTGGTATTTAACCAGACTAATTATTTTGATGCGCGAAATTAATCGTTACAGGAAAAGCGTTAGCTGAATCGATTTTATGATTTGGTTCAAATCTTCCTTTCGCGGCATAATGTTTAATGACGAGCGAAACGTCAGCGGCCATAAGTTGCCAGCAACGGATTGCGTAGAACACCTTTTGTGTCGCGTCCCGTTTACGCCGGCGCTAACAATACAGGCTAAAGTTGAGCCGCCAGGCTAGACTTTAGTTCCACAACACTAAACCTATAAGTTGGGGAAATACAATGTTCCAGCAAGAAGTTACCATTACCGCTCCGAACGGTCTGCACACCCGCCCTGCTGCTCAGTTTGTTAAAGAAGCAAAAGGCTTCACTTCTGAGATTACTGTGACTTCCAACGGCAAAAGCGCCAGCGCGAAAAGCCTGTTTAAACTGCAGACTCTGGGCCTGACTCAAGGCACCGTCGTCACCATCTCCGCAGAAGGTGAAGATGAGCAGAAAGCGGTTGAACATCTGGTCAAACTGATGGCGGAACTCGAGTAAGTTTTTTTCCGGGTTCTTTTAAAAATCAGTCACAAGTAAGGTAGGGTTATGATTTCAGGCATTTTAGCATCCCCGGGTATCGCTTTCGGCAAAGCACTGCTGCTGAAAGAAGACGAAATCGTCATTGACCGGAAAAAAATTTCTGCCGACAAGGTTGATCAGGAAGTTGAACGTTTTCTGAGCGGTCGTGCCAAGGCATCTGCGCAACTGGAAGCGATCAAGACAAAAGCTGGTGAAACGTTCGGTGAAGAAAAAGAAGCCATCTTTGAAGGGCATATTATGCTGCTCGAAGATGAGGAGCTGGAGCAGGAAATCATAGCCCTGATTAAAGATAAGCACATGACGGCTGACGCAGCCGCACATGAAGTTATCGAAGGTCAGGCCACTGCCCTGGAAGAACTGGATGACGAATACCTGAAAGAGCGTGCGGCTGACGTACGTGATATCGGTAAGCGCCTGCTGCGCAACATCCTGGGTCTGGCCATTATCGATCTGAGCGCGATTCAGGAAGAAGTTATCCTGGTTGCCGCTGACCTGACGCCGTCAGAAACCGCACAGCTGAACCTGCAGAAAGTGCTGGGCTTCATCACCGACGCGGGCGGACGCACGTCTCATACCTCCATCATGGCGCGTTCTCTGGAACTGCCAGCGATCGTAGGTACCGGTAGCGTCACCGCTCAGGTGAAAAACGGCGACTATCTGATTCTGGATGCCGTAAACAACCAGGTTTACGTCAACCCGACCAACGATGTTATTGAGCAACTGCGCGCCGTCCAGGAGCAGGTTGCGACCGAGAAAGCGGAACTCGCAAAACTGAAAGATCTGCCGGCAATCACGCTGGATGGACATCAGGTTGAAGTTTGCGCCAACATCGGTACCGTTCGTGACGTTGAAGGCGCTGAGCGTAACGGCGCGGAAGGCGTTGGTCTGTATCGTACTGAATTCCTGTTCATGGATCGCGACGCGCTGCCGACGGAAGAAGAGCAGTTTGCCGCCTATAAAGCGGTCGCTGAAGCGTGCGGCTCGCAGGCGGTTATCGTCCGTACCATGGACATTGGCGGCGACAAAGAGCTGCCGTACATGAACTTCCCGAAAGAAGAGAACCCGTTCCTGGGCTGGCGCGCCGTGCGTATCGCCATGGATCGCAAAGAGATCCTGCGTGACCAGGTTCGCGCGATTCTGCGTGCCTCCGCTTTCGGTAAATTGCGCATTATGTTCCCGATGATCATCTCTGTTGAAGAAGTTCGCGCGCTGCGCAAAGAGATTGAAATCTACAAACAGGAACTGCGTGACGAAGGTAAAGAATTTGACGAAAGCATTGAGATTGGCGTGATGGTGGAAACACCGGCTGCGGCGACAATTGCGCGTCATTTAGCCAAAGAAGTTGATTTCTTTAGTATCGGCACCAATGATTTAACGCAGTACACCCTGGCAGTTGACCGTGGTAATGATATGATTTCACACCTTTACCAGCCAATGTCACCGTCCGTACTGAACTTGATCAAGCAAGTTATTGATGCTTCTCATGCAGAAGGTAAATGGACTGGCATGTGTGGTGAGCTTGCAGGCGACGAACGTGCTACACTTCTGTTGCTGGGGATGGGTCTGGACGAATTCTCTATGAGCGCCATTTCTATCCCGCGCATTAAGAAGATTATCCGTAACACGAACTTCGAAGATGCGAAGGTGTTAGCAGAGCAGGCTCTTGCTCAACCGACAACGGACGAGTTAATGACGCTGGTTAACAAGTTCATTGAAGAAAAAACAATCTGCTAATCCACGAGATGCGGCCCAATTTACTGCTTAGGAGAAGATCATGGGTTTGTTCGATAAACTAAAATCTCTGGTTTCTGATGATAAGAAAGACACCGGAACTATTGAGATTGTTGCCCCGCTCTCTGGCGAGATCGTCAACATCGAAGACGTGCCGGATGTAGTTTTTGCTGAAAAAATCGTTGGTGATGGCATCGCTATCAAACCAACCGGTAACAAAATGGTCGCCCCTGTTGACGGTACCATCGGCAAAATCTTTGAAACCAACCATGCGTTCTCTATCGAATCCGATAGCGGCATTGAGCTGTTCGTTCACTTCGGTATCGACACCGTTGAGCTGAAAGGCGAAGGCTTCAAGCGTATTGCTGAAGAAGGTCAGCGCGTGAAAGTTGGCGATCCGGTCATCGAGTTCGATCTGCCGTTGCTGGAAGAAAAAGCCAAGTCTACCCTGACTCCGGTTGTTATCTCCAACATGGATGAAATCAAAGAACTGATCAAACTGTCAGGTAGCGTGACCGTGGGTGAAACTCCGGTTATCCGCATTAAGAAGTAATTCTTGCCGCAGTGAAGAATGGCGCCTTTGGGCGCCATTTTTTTTGCCTGTACTTGCGCCGCCATCCGGCGATGGTGCGGCGCACTGCCTGATGGCGCTACGCTTATCAGGCCTACAAGGTTGCGAACATTTCAGCGCCAATCCACGGGTTACAACTGCGAGGTCACCGGGCGAAAGCACTTCTCGCGCATCAGGATCTTCATCCCATCCGGGCCACTTTCCAGCATCCTGCGTTCGGAATCGGACACTTGCAACTCGCACTGATAGCCGCCAGTGATGCCAAACATCGCCCGCGCTACGCAAATATCTTCCAGCGCGTCCAGCCCGCTCGTTTCAAAATGCCCCACGATACGTCCCTGCTGGCGAACCACCAGCCGATAACTCTTCATCGCGCCTCCCCTGCCGGCGGCAGAATTAACTCATCACAGCCACACTGCTGTGTCCAGGTCATCACCTCCTGCACGCGCTGCGCCGCATCTTTTGCCGCGGTCGTCAGTTTTTTCCCCTGCACAATACCGCTGACCAGCTCGGCGCAGAAGAGATCTCCCGTCCCTTTTAATTCCGTCGCCACCCGCGGATGGGCAAAGACCTCCACGACCTGCGCAGTAACGACCGCAACCGTTATGGTCTCCAAAGATTCGCCCGGCGCGCTGGTGATAACCACCCATTTCAGCGTATCGGAAAGCAGCGATTGCGCCGCCGCCACCGCCTCTTCCAGCGTGCGGCACGGTTTACCACTCAGCATCTCCAGCTCAAATACGTTCGGCGTTAGCCCCTGCGCCTGCGGCAACAAATGTGTGCGATAAGCCTGCGGAATTTCCGCCTGCACATACATTCCACTGTCGGTATCGCCAATGACCGGATCGACAAGAATACACACCTCCGGATGCGAAGCCCGGATCGCCATTAGCCACTTCGACAGCAAGACAATTTGGTCTGCGCTGCCCATGTAACCGGTGGTAATCGCTTTTAATTCACGTAACGCATCGCGCTCATTCAACGCCGTAAGGTAGCCTGCAAACCACTCGGCGGGAATAATGCCGCCATAAAACGTTTTATAGTGCGGTGTATTGCTGAACAGCACCGTCGGAACCGCCGTCACGCGTAGTCCCTGCGCTTTAATGGCCGGAACAGCGATACTGTTGCCTACGCTGCCGTACACGACCTGTGACTGGACGGCGACGATATCGGTCTGTAACGCCCGATGGTTGTCGTCGAAGAGCACTGACTGAATATCACTCTCTTGTCCCATAAAATTTTCCTCTCGCTGGACAGCAGGCTACCGCCTCATTATCATTGTCATATGCTAAAATTCATTTTGTCATAGGTCAATAATGATCGACGGAAAAACCGCTAACGAAATTTTTGACAGTATCCGTCAACACATTATCGCCGGCACGTTACGGGCGGAGGATTCGCTCCCGCCGGTACGGGAGCTGGCAAGCGAATTAAAGGTGAACCGCAATACCGTCGCAGCGGCGTATAAACGGCTGATAACGGCGGGACTGGCGCAAAGTTTAGGCCGCAATGGGACGGTGATTAAAGGCAGTCCGTCTCCCGTAGCGCTGGAAGGCGGCGATCCGCATACGCCTCTGCACGACCTTTCCGGCGGCAATCCCGATCCGCAGCGTCTGCCTGACCTTAGCCGTTATTTTGCCCGTCTCAGCCGCACGCCGCATCTCTACGGCGATGCGCCCGTTTCCCCTGAACTACACGCCTGGGCGGCGCGCTGGCTACGGGATGCCACCCCCGTCGCAGGCGAAATTGATATCACCAGCGGAGCTATCGACGCCATTGAAAGACTGCTTTGCGCGCATCTGCTGCCGGGCGACAGCGTCGCGGTGGAAGATCCCTGTTTTTTAAGCAGTATCAATATGCTGCGCTATGCCGGTTTTAGCGCCAGCCCGGTCAGTGTGGATAGCGAAGGAATGCAGCCTGAAAAGCTGGAACAGGCGCTAAACCAGGGCGCGCGGGCAGTGATCTTAACGCCGCGCGCGCACAACCCTACCGGCTGTAGCCTGAGCGCTCGCCGTGCCGCTGCGCTGCAAAATATACTGGCGCGTTACCCTCAGGTAGTGGTCATTATCGACGATCACTTCGCCCTGCTTTCTTCGTCGCCCTGGCAGCCGGTTATTGCGCAGACAACGCAACACTGGGCGGTGATACGCTCCGTTTCCAAAACCCTCGGCCCCGATTTACGTCTTGCTATTGTCGCCAGCGACAGCGCGACCTCGGCAAAACTTCGGCTGCGGCTAAATGCCGGTAGTCAGTGGGTCAGCCATCTGTTACAGGATCTGGTCTACGCCTGCCTGACCGACCCTGAGTATCAGCACAGGCTGGCGCAAACGCGGCTGTTTTACGCCGCCCGGCAACAAAAACTGGCCCGCGCCCTACAGCAATATGGCATCGCCATTTCTCCCGGCGACGGCGTGAATGCCTGGCTCCCGCTGGACACCCATAGCCAGGTTACCGCGTTTACGCTGGCAAAATCCGGCTGGCTGGTACGTGAGGGAGAAGCCTTTGGCGTAAGCGCGCCGTCTCACGGTCTACGTATCACGCTGTCGACATTAAATGACAGCGAGATCAACACGCTGGCGGCTGATATCCATCAGGCGCTAAATCGCTAACAGGAGAAAATAACGTGCGAGTTCATTTTGTTGTCCATGAGTCGTTTGAATCCGCTGGCGCTTATCTGAAATGGGCTGAAGATCGCGGTTATACCATTTCATGGTCGCGCGTCTATGCCGGAGAAGCGCTACCGCCCAATGCCGATGAGTTCGATATGCTCGTGGTATTTGGCGGTCCGCAGTCGCCGCGCACCACCCGCGAAGAGTGCCCGTACTTTGACTCTCGCGCCGAACAGCACTTAATTAATCAGGCGATTACGGCCCGGCGAATGGTTATCGGCATTTGTCTTGGTTCGCAGCTCATTGGCGAGGCGCTGGGCGCCGCGGTGTGCCAAAGTCCGGAAAAAGAGATTGGCCACTACCCTATTACGCTCACTGAAGCCGGTCTGCGGCATCCGCTTATCGCCCACTTTGGCTCACCGTTAACCGTCGGCCACTGGCACAACGATATGCCAGGACTCACCGATCAGGCGACCGTGCTGGCCGAAAGCGAAGGCTGTCCACGTCAGATAGTGCAGTACGGTAATTTTGTCTACGGCTTCCAGTGTCATATGGAATTTACCGTCGAGGCGGTTGAAGGATTAATCCAACATTCGCAGCAGGAGCTGGCCGACGCGCAAGGGAAGCGTTTTATCCGCTCGGTCGCCGAGATGCGCGCATGGGATTACCAGCAGATGAATGAAAAGCTGTGGCGTTTTCTGGATGAACTCACGCTGGCGCACTCACAGAAATAACCACACCAGGAGTGCAACTTATTACCCGGCTAACGGTCTGAGGTGCAGTGATTATCGCATGAAAAAGGATTTTACCATGAAGAAAATTGTCTGCTCCGTCGTTGCGCTCCTGCTGACTCTACCCGCCTGGGCGAAGCTAAACGCCCACGAAGAAGCGCGCATTAACGCCATGCTTAATGCGCTGGCGCAGAAAAAGGATCTGACATTCGTTCGTAACGGTGATGCGCATAACTGCGAGGAAGCCGTATCGCACCTGCGCTTAAAACTGGGTAACACGCGCAATCGTATCGACACCGCCGAACAGTTTATCGATAAAGTCGCGTCGTCGTCGTCCATCACCGGAAAACCCTATATCGTTAAAATTCCTGGTAAAGCGGATGAAAATGCACAGCCTTATTTACATGCGCTTATTGCGGAAACGGATAAGAATGTTGAGTAAGAAAAAATCATAATGCCAGGCGTGCTACTGTGGTTTTTTAAAGGCGTTATCGCGCTTCTGTTAGCGTTTGCTGTAGGGTTAACCGTTTACTATTATCTGGAAATTCGTCCCATAGCCCAGACCGCATTACAGAGCGCCTCTTTCTGGTTGTCCGAATCGCCGCAGACGCGTTTTTTGCGCCGCGCTGCGACCAAAATACATCCCAAATCTTATACTGCCAGATTGCTCTATACCCAAGCCGGCGTGGATTGGCATTTCAGGACCGCGATCTGGGTGTTCTGGTTGGACAGCCTGTACCGCGACGACGAGCTGTATGCCATGATGCTGGCGCAAGCGTATTATGGCCGGGATTCGCAGGGTAACGCGGTTTACGGTACGAAAAATGCGGCGTTAACGTTATTTCACGTACCAGTGACAGAGATGACCTGCCAGCAACAAGTACAACTGATTTATATGTTTAAAGCGCCGTCACTTTACCGGCCTGGTTCAGCCAGGCTGGTAGAAAGCAGCAAGCATTACATGACGCTTTGCCAGGAACAAATACAAGAATAAGAACAACAGACGAGCTTTTATTATAAAAGACGACGGTAATGCGCTGGCGCACATAGAAAATCGGCAAGATATTCCCGCTTGTCAAAGGCGCCGTTGCCTGTGTATATCCCAACCAGCTAAACCTGTTAGCTTAAATCCCTGCCCCCTGGCTGAAATGCTCTTCACCAAACACGCCGGTAGACAAGTAACGATCGCCGCGATCGCAGATAATCGCCACCACTACCGCGCCGGGCGTGGCTCGTGCGACGCGTAACGCGCCCGCTACCGCGCCGCCAGAGCTGACGCCGCAGAAAATCCCTTCACGAACTGCCAGTTCACGCATGGTGTTTTCGGCATCATTCTGATGAATATCCAGCACCTGATCCACCAGGCTGGCGTTGAAAATGCCCGGCATATATTCCGCTGGCCAGCGGCGAATGCCCGGAATACTGCTGCCCTCTTCCGGCTGTAGGCCAACGATAGTGACCGGTTTTTCCTGCTCGCGCAGAAAACGCGACACGCCGGTAATGGTGCCGGTCGTGCCCATGCTGGAGACAAAATGGGTGATGCGACCTGACGTTTGCCGCCAGATTTCCGGGCCGGTGGTCGTGTAGTGGGCGTAGGGATTATCAGGATTATTAAACTGATCGAGCAGTTTGCCCTCGCCTCGTTCAGACATAGCGAGCGCTAAATCGCGCGCCCCTTCCATTCCCTGCTCTTTAGTGACCAGAATCAGTTCTGCGCCATAGGCCCGCATTGCCGCCCGACGCTCCTGACTCATGTTGTCTGGCATCAACAGCTTCATGCGATAACCTTTCAGCGCGGCGATCATCGCCAGCGCAATGCCAGTGTTGCCGCTGGTCGCTTCAATCAGGACATCGCCCGGTTTAATTTCCCCGCGCTTTTCCGCCTCGACAATCATCGATAGCGCCGCGCGATCTTTCACCGATCCTGCCGGATTATTGCCTTCCAGCTTAACCCAGATTTCACTGCCGTTATCCGGCGCCAGACGTTGTAATTTGACCAGCGGCGTATTGCCGATGGTTTGTTCTAATGTATTCACGTTTTCAGCTCAATAAAAATGCCGGGTGGCGCTGTGCTTACCCGGCCTACAAAATCACGATATACGCTGTAGGCCCGGTAAGCGAAGCGCCACCGGGCGATAAACCTGCAAATTAACCTATCAGGCAGACTCCGCAAGAGCAAGCGCCTCATGGGGCTCAATACGCTGGTCGCCATGATAGAGACGTGCGTTCTGTAAGCCGACAAACAAACGCTCGCCGCGCTGCGGGACGTCGTCACCCGCCATCACCACCGTCAGCGGATCGTGATACCACCCCAGCGGCTGTACCACTAACTGTGTATAGTGACCTTTTGGGCTGGCCTCAATGACCTGTACTGGTAGCGGAGAATCCAGGCTGGTGCGGCGGCTAATATCCACCTCCCACGGACGCAGGAACAGATCGACCGGCCCCTGGTACGCGGGCGTATAACCCAGCGGCCAGCGATGCGCGCCAACGTGAAACTGCCCGCCGCGGACGGTGCCTGTCAGGCGGTTCACCTCGCCCATAAACTCCAGTACGAAGCGGGTTGCCGGTTCACGCCACACTCGATCCGGCGCATCAGCCTGTTCGATATTGCCCTGACTCATCACCACCACCCGATCCGCCACTTCCGTCGCCTCTTCCTGATCGTGGGTGACAAAGACGCTGGTGAATTTCAGTTCTTCATGTAACTGGCGCAACCAGCGACGTAACTCTTTACGTACCTGGGCATCCAGCGCGCCAAAGGGTTCATCCAGCAGTAGAATTTGCGGTTCCACGGCAAGCGCGCGCGCCAGCGCCACGCGCTGTTTTTGTCCGCCGGAAAGCTGGGCGGGGAAGCGATCCGCGAGGTGCGCCAGTTGCACCATCTCCAGCAATTGCGTCACTTTCGTTTTAATCGCCGCCGCAGTTGGGCGGTCGCGTCGCGGCAGCACCGTCAGGCCAAAAGCGATGTTGTCAAACACCGTCATATGGCGAAACAGCGCATAGTGCTGAAACACAAAACCGACTTTACGCTCACGCGCGTGCAGGCGGCTAACGTCCGTACCGTGGAAACGAATATGACCGCTGGACTGATGCTCCAGCCCGGCAATAATGCGCAGCAGCGTCGTTTTGCCGGAACCTGACGGCCCCAACAAGGCAACCATCTGGCCGGAAGGAATATCCAGCGAGATATCATTCAGTACCTGAGTGCGACCAAAGGATTTCTTAATTCTGGCGATCTCAATGCTCATGATTTTCCTCCTGTTGCGCGCGTTTTTCCTGATTCTCCAGACGCCATTGCAACATGCTCTTCAAAAACAGGGTAATAATCGCCATTAGCGTCAACAATGCGGCGGCGGTAAAGGAGCCGACGGTGTTGTAGTCCTGCTCCAGTAATTCAATCTGTAACGGTAGCGATAACGTTTCGCCGCGAATCGAGCCGGACACCACCGACACCGCGCCAAACTCGCCAATCGCGCGGGCGTTGGTTAATACCACGCCGTAGAGTAGCGCCCAGCGAATATTCGGCAACGTCACGCGGCGAAACATTTGCCAGCCGGATGCGCCCAGTAAAATCGCCGCCTCATCTTCCTGACTGCCCTGGCTGAGCATCACCGGCACCAGTTCGCGCACCACAAACGGACAGGTGACAAAAATAGTAACCAGTACCATCCCCGGCCAGGAGAACATCATTTGCAAATTATGTTCATCCAGCCAGCCGCCCAACGGGCCGTTGGAGCCATAAAACAACAGATAGACCAGACCGGCCACCACCGGCGAGACGGCAAAGGGAATATCCAGCAGGGTCAGCAGTAGCTGACGTCCGGGAAAGTTAAAGCGCGTCACCAGCCACGCCAGCAGAATGCCGAACACCAGATTCACCGGCACTGCGATCAAGGCAATCAACACCGTCAGCCAGATGGCGTGCAGCATGTCCGGATCGGCCAGATTTTGCAGTACCGGCATTAACCCTTTGCTGAACGCCTGCACGAAGATGTAAATCATCGGCACCAGCAGGATAAACGCCGAAACCAGCATCCCGACGCCAATCAAAAACCATTTTCCCCAGTTAATGCGGGGGACGTCGTATCGCTTCAATTGAGTCACTTCCGCCATTAATGACCTACCACACGTCGACCAAAGCGACTTTGCAGAGTGTTAATTGAGAACAGCAGCAGCAAGGATGCCGCAAGGATCACCGAGGCAATGGCGCTGGCGGCGGGGTAATCAAACTCCTGCAAACGCACAAAAATCATCAGCGAGGTCACTTCTGTTTTCCAGGCGATATTTCCGGCGATAAAAATCACCGCGCCAAACTCGCCCAGACTACGGGTAAAAGAGAGCGCCACGCCGGCAATCAGCGCAGGCGACAGCTCAGGCAGCACGACTTTGCGAAAACTTTGCAGGCGGGTGGCCCCCAGCGTTTGTGCCGCTTCTTCATATTCCGGCCCCAGCTCTTCCAGTACCGGCTGGACGGTGCGTACCACAAATGGAATGCTGGTAAAGGCCATCGCCACCGCAATACCGAGCCAGGTATAGGTCACTTTGATATCAAACTGCGCTAGAAACTGACCGTAGAAACCGTTCACTGAGAACAGCGAGGCCAGCGTTAACCCCGCCACCGCTGTCGGCAGCGCAAACGGCAGATCCATCAGCGCATCCAGCAACGTGCGCCCTGGAAAACGGTAGCGGGTTAAAATCCACGCCATCAACAGGCCAAACACGCCGTTAAAAATCGACGCTACAAATGCCGCCAGTAGCGTCACTTTATAGGCAGCCACCACCTGAGGGTTGGTCACGACATCCCAGTATTGCGCCCAGCTCATCTGTGAGAGCTGCATCACCAGCGCGCTCAACGGCAACAGTAGGATCAGGCAGACAAACAGCAAACTGGTGCCGAGGCTTAACGTAAAGCCGGGCAGCACGCGTCGGGAAGAAACGGCAAGCATTACTTACGCCCCGCCGCCAACAGTTTGTCCAGCTCGCCGCCGCTGGCAAAGTGCGTTTTCATCACTTCCGGCCAGGAACCAAACTTGTCTTCCACGCGGAACAGTTCGGTCTGCGGGAATTTATCTGCTTGCTTGCCCATGATTTCCGGGTTATTCACGCGGTAGTAGTAATGGGTAATGATGGTCTGCGCCTGCGGGCTATACAGCCAGTTCAGGTAAGCTTTGGCGGCTTTTTCTGTGCCGTTGGCCTGCACGTTTTTATCCACCCAGGCGACCGGGAATTCAGCAAGAATGTTCGTTTTCGGGATCACCACTTCAAATCCCTGGGCTTCATATTGTTTGCGGATGTTGTTCACTTCCGATTCAAAACTAATCAGCACATCACCCAGACCACGCTCGGCAAAGGTAGTCGTAGCGCCGCGACCGCCGGTATCAAACACTTCGACGTTTTTCAGGAACTGGGTCATAAACTGTTCGGTTTTGGCTTTATCGCCGCCGTCCGCGTTATCCGCCGCGCCCCATGCCGCCAGATACGTGTAACGGGCGTTGCCGGAGGTTTTCGGGTTAGGGAAAATCAGCTTCACGTCGGAACGTACAAGATCGCTCCAGTCGTGAATATTTTTCGGGTTCCCCTTGCGCACCAGGAAGCCCATCGTGGAATAGAATGGCGAACTGTTGTTCGGCAGACGGCTTTGCCAGTCGGCAGGGATCAGTTTGCCTTTATCATGAAGAATCTGTACGTCGGTCACCTGATTGTAGGTCACGACGTCTGCCTTCAGTCCCTGCAAAATCGCCAGCGCCTGTTTTGATGACCCGGCATGAGACTGCTTAATCGTCAGCTTATCGCCGCCGTTATCCTTCGCCCATTGTTGCTCAAACGGCGGGTTAAGGGCGGCAAACAGCTCGCGGGAGACATCGTATGAGCTGTTCAGCAGCTCCGTTGCCTGCGCCTGCCCTGCCAGTAACAGCATTGCTGCCAGCGTCAGGAGTCTCTTTTTCAGTAAGTTAACGGCCATTGCGCACCCTTATAAATTTAATGACTTTCTTATGGTCATCATATTTATAACCAGCGCTAAAGGAGTAACGGTTTTATATACCGTTTGATGATTTGAAAGTTGAAAAGGGAATAAGAGAATCCCTCCCCACGCGGCGTGAGGAGGAGACCGGCATCAATCAGACGCCTACGCTTACGCTTTCAGGCAGGGTACTGCCGCCATCAATGACGTTTTGCGTTCCGGTAAGATAGCTGGACTCATCGGAAGCCAGAAATGCCGCCAGTTCCCCTACTTCCAGCGGATCGGCAAGACGGCGTAGCGGAATGGCTTTTGCCATTTCCGTTAATACCGACTCCGGATCGTCAGGATTAGACTGACGGGCAATGCTTTCCGCCATCGGCGTTCTTACATAACCGGGGCAAATGGCATTCACGCGAATACCGGACTGCGCATACTCTACCGCCAGCGATTTGGTTAAACCGACAATGGCGGCTTTTGACAGCGCATAGGCCGTTTCACCCGGGTCCGCCACCATATCTCCCGTAACGGAAGACATCATCACAATGCGGCCATCTTTACGTTTGATCATCTCCGGCAGGACGGCTTTGGTGACGTTCCAGACACCTTTAATATTAATATCAATGTGGAAATCGCGATCTTCTTCACTCATATCGAGGAAGTTGCCCAGACGGCACACGCCAGCGTTATTCACCAAAATATCAATTCGACCTTCAGTCTCTTTGGCGCGCGCAACCGCCGCCTGCACCGAAGCAAAATCTCTGACGTCAGCCTTAACGGCAGTACAGCGATGCCCGCGTCCGCCCAGCTCATCCGCCAGTTTTTCAATCTCATCGGAGATATCCAGCAAGATTAAGTTCGCGCCGTGGCGTGCGAATACGCGAGCGATCCCTTCGCCAATGCCCTGCGATGCGCCCGTAATCAATGCTGTCTTGCCCGTGAGTTTACCCATTTTCAATGTCTCCTTTTGAATATGGAGTCTTACACTCCATTAACACTGAAAATACAGTAATAACAAATAAGTGCTGAGGAATAGCTCACTAATTCAGGTAAATATTAGGTAAAAAAATCCCCGCGGAGGCGGGGATGGGCATTTTTATGCTGTTCTGCCTGATGGCGCTGCGCTTATCAGGCCTACCAATCGTAGGTCGAATAAAGCGTTTGCGCTGCCATCCGATAGGGTTTTACCTTATAGCGCTAACAGGCGATCCAGCGACGGCGCAAAATAGTAGCCGCCAGTTACCGGCTTGGTGAAGCGCAGCATCGCGTCGCGTTTACCGTCGGTATCGCCGAACATACTCAGAAGCTGCTGTTCGATATTGTGCAGACGTGCGCAGTAAGCGCAGAAATAGAGGCCATGAGTACCGCTGGCGGTGCCGTATGGCAGGCTCTGGCGCACAATCTTCAGCCCTTTGCCATCTTCTTTCAGATCGACGCGACTCAGGTGAGACGTTGCCGGACGCGCATCGCCGTCAATCTCTTCATTGGCTTCTTTGGTACGCCCGATCATCATCTCCTGATCGTGAATACTCATCCGGTTAAGTTGCTTGAGATTGTGTTCCCAACGCTGCACGAACACATAACTGCCGCCGGCATCCACGCCATCTTTGATCACCGCCACTTCACGACGCGTCTCTTCGCCTGCCGGGTTCTCTGTCCCGTCGACAAAGCCGCTCAGATCGCGTTCTTCCACCCAACGGAAGCCGTGAACTTCTTCTTTCACGTCGATACAGTCGCCGAAGGCTTCCATCGCCGCCTGGGCAACAGAAAAATTCACATCGTGGCGCAGGGAAAGGATATGGATCAGCACGTCATACTGCGTGGCCGGCGCCAGCCCTTTACCATAAGGAATAAAATCTTTCAGTTCTTCCGCCCCGACGCCGCCACTCAGGGCACGCCAGGTATTGTTGCCAAACGCCACAACGGCCCCAAGATGGGCGTCCGGAAATTTGACTTCGAAGGTCGCCAGTTTATCGGCAAATGTTCTGCTGGCCGCGCGCAGGGCGTCCAGGTCGCCTTTCACATTGGCTTCAATCCAAATTGCCGCACGGCAATGTTCCGGCAAAATGCCACTTTGAACCTGAGACATGATTCCTCCTGAAAATGAGAATGCCACGCAGTCGTGGCATTAATGGAGGTTATTTTACCTTGTTTTTAAGCGAAGCGGTTTGTTCAGGCGCAAATTAACGACGCCAGATAATTTTGCGCACGTCCCAGTTTTTTAAGACGTCATCAGGAGGCATTAAGCCTTCCGGTCCGCTCCACTCGCCGGAGAAAACATAGCTAATATGCTGACTTCCCTCGGCTTTACATTCGACGCTGGTATGGCTATCGCTGGAAACCGGCTCGCAGTGACCAAAAGCTTTGCTGTAAAGGTCGCTAAACGGCGTACCGATTTTGCCCCCCGCGGCGGTTGGGATATCGCTATCCAGCACATCAATACGGCTCACGGTTCCCTGCTCGCCGTTGATCACCATCGCGACGCTGTCGCCCTTCATCGCTTCGAAAAAGCGCACCACGTTGCCGTTATCGGTTTTCATACCGCTACGCAGGCGATAATCGCCATCTAATGCCTCTGCAATAGCCGGCTCTTCCAGCGGCGTGGCGGCGGTCAGCGCTCCCACGCCTTGCTCAGTGACTTCTGTCGAGGAACCAAACCAGTTCCATGGATTTGCGGCAGACCAGTTGACCGAGGAGAGCGTCGAACAACCAGTCAGCGCCAGCGGCAGTGCGAGTAAAGTCAAACGCAGCGATTTCATCTCACTTCCTTTCTTTTATTAATTAACGTTGGTTGGAGTACGGGTTCGCCAAAAAGTGCCGTTATTCTTTCTCAAGGGAAAAACAGGCACGCAAACGTTGATTGGTTAACAGCCAGATCAGCGCGACGATGTCCGCCAGCAGCAGCGCCAGCCCGACGCCGCTGACCGGGTCGCCACCCAGCCACATCACCGGCAGCCAGCACAACGACACCAGTTGAGCAAGAATCAGGAGTCCGCGCAGTCAGCGCCACACACCAGGAAACGCTTCACGCCGCCCGCTGAGCAAAAACGCCACTACCGCCGGAACGCCGGGCAACAGCCCCAGCCAAAAATTGTCATGGTCGGGATAAAAAAAGTTTAACAAAGTATTACCCTGTCCACGGGATGAACCGGCAATGACAAAGAGTACCCAGGCGCGCGCCTGAAGTAGCAGTACGCACCAGAACAGAAACGGCAGGCGTAAACGTCCGTGTACATCATAATCGGCTGGATGAAACTCAGTACTCTTCATCTTCAATCAGGCGTTTACCCAAACTTAGGGCGTCAGAATGCTCATACCCCAGACGTTCATACATGCCCAGCACAACGTCGTTATCATCACGCACCATAATTTGGATTTTCGGACACCCGCGGGCGATGAGTTTTTTTTCCAGCCGGTTAAGCAGCGCATTCGCAATGCCGCGCCCGCGGAACTCCGGGTGAACGCCCAGGTAATACGCCGAGCCGCGATGCCCGTCATAACCGCCCATTACCGTACCGACGACTTCGCCGCTAACTTCCGCAACGAGGAACAAGCTGACATCGTGATTCACCTTGCGTTCAATATCCATTTCAGGATCGTTCCATGGACGCAGCAGGTCGCAACGCTCCCAGAGGGTAATCACCTCTTCGAAATCTTCCTGGCGAAAAACGCGTATTTCCATGGTATTCGTTGCCTTTTCGGGTGGAAAAACCAAGATTATGGCGCAAACATCTGATTCAGCCAATATCTGACGCGATGTAGCGGAAAAAATGGCATAATGGCGATGTGTCACGTATTGAAATGAAAAGTAAAACAATTCTCATCACCAACCGTCGTAACGGATTACGCGATACGATATAACATCTTGAACTTAATTTTCACAACTCAGGCCGTATGAGCACTTTTAAACTCCTAAAAACTCTCACTTCGCGCCGCCAGGTACTCAAAACAGGTCTGGCGGCCCTGACGCTGTCAGGTATGTCGCACGCAATAGCCAAAGAAGAAACGCTAAAAACCAGTAATGGTCACAGCAAACCCAAAACCAAAAAAACCGGCAGTAAACGGTTGGTGATGCTCGACCCCGGACACGGCGGCATCGATACCGGCGCGATTGGCCGCAACGGTTCTCAGGAAAAACACGTCGTACTGGCAATTGCCAAAAACGTACGCGCTATTTTGCGAAATCACGGAATCGATGCGCGTTTAACCCGGACAGGGGATACCTTTATTCCGCTGTACGATCGGGTGGAAATCGCCCATAAGCACGGCGCGGATCTGTTTATGTCTATTCATGCCGATGGTTTTACTAACCCGAAAGCAGCGGGCGCTTCCGTTTTTGCGCTTTCCAACCGCGGGGCCAGTAGCGCCATGGCGAAGTATCTCTCCGAGCGTGAAAACCGCGCGGACGAAGTGGCGGGTAAAAAAGCCACTGACCGGGATCATCTATTACAACAAGTTTTGTTTGATCTGGTGCAAACCGATACGATTAAAAACAGTCTGACGTTGGGTTCGCATATTCTCAAGAAAATCAAACCTATACATAAATTACACAGCCGCACTACCGAACAAGCGGCTTTCGTGGTGCTAAAATCACCGTCAATTCCGTCGGTGCTGGTCGAAACCTCGTTTATTACCAATCCGGAAGAAGAACGCCTGCTGGGCACAACGGCGTTTCGCCAGAAAATCGCTACGGCGATCGCCAACGGCATCATCAGTTATTTTCACTGGTTTGATAACCAGAAAGCGCACACGAAGAAACGGTAATCATGAAACCCGATGCACATCACGTAAAACAGTTTCTGCTACGCCTGCAGGATGATATTTGCCAAACGTTATCCGCTGTGGATGGCGCAAACTTTGTCGAAGATAGCTGGCGACGCGAAGCGGGCGGCGGCGGACGCAGCCGGGTATTACGCAACGGCGGGATTTTCGAACAGGCGGGCGTTAATTTCTCTCACGTTCACGGCGATGCAATGCCCGCGTCCGCCACCGCGCATCGGCCAGAACTCGCCGGGCGTAGCTTTGAAGCGATGGGCGTATCGCTGGTGGTGCATCCGCACAATCCGTATATTCCCACCAGCCATGCTAACGTGCGCTTTTTTATTGCCGAAAAACCGGGCGCCGATCCGGTGTGGTGGTTTGGCGGCGGGTTCGATTTAACGCCCTACTACGGCTTTGAAGAGGATGCCGTTCACTGGCACCGCACCGCCCGCGACCTGTGTCAGCCGTTTGGCGACGATGTGTATCCGCGCTATAAAAAGTGGTGCGATGACTACTTTTTCCTCAAGCATCGTAACGAGCAGCGCGGTATCGGCGGCCTGTTTTTTGACGATTTGAATACGCCGGATTTCGACCACTGTTTTGCTTTTATGCAGGCGGTCGGTAACGGCTACACCGAGGCGTATTTACCGATTGTCGAACGACGCAAAGCGATGGTCTGGGGAGAGCGGGAGCGTAATTTTCAACTTTATCGCCGCGGTCGCTACGTGGAGTTCAATCTGGTATGGGACAGAGGCACCCTGTTTGGTCTGCAAACCGGCGGGCGCACTGAATCTATCCTGATGTCGATGCCGCCGCTGGTGCGCTGGGAGTACGACTGGCAGCCAGAAGCGGGTAGCCCGGAAGCGGCGCTGAGCGAGTTTATTCAGGTACGCGACTGGATTTAACTTATTTATAAAGTAAGACAATGCAAACAAATACACGGAAAGTAGTAACCAGTGACACCAAATGGCATCCCCATCTGGGTATAAGTTTTATTGGCTGCCTGCTTGCCATTACGCTAGAAATATATTTTGAAGAAAGAATATTCACCCCTCATAGCGGAGGGGTGAGCTTCGGTCTGATCGTGCTTCTGGTTATCAATATGGTGACCATCCCTGTGGTCATGGCCCTGATAGCATTACTCTGCTTTATTATTCATATTCCGCGTAAAAGCGTTAACTGTATCTTGCTATGCATACTGGCATGTATTTTGACGATAGCCGGTTTGTTTATCGCCTATCCGGTTGGCCGTTGAATAAAAGCAGGCTCGTAGAAATAAACGAGTTCATTGTAGATAAAGAATTCGGATAACCGCCCGCTGCCGTTATCATTAGTAAAACAGTACAGTAAACACTCGTAGAATTTGCAGTGGAGCACTACCGCATGGACGAGCGTATTCCTTGTAAAAACCCGCAATGCTCACATTTCATCCTGCCAGCAACGGCTGCCCGCACGGAGGGCTATTGCATGCCCTGCGTCCAGGCGCGCTATCGGCAAGAGCAGGAAGAATATATCCGGAAAAACAGAAAAACGATCGACGCGTTCAGTGGCATTACCAACCCTGTTGAAATGCTTAAACTCGTTCATGAACCCCGGGAACACGATCCGTTAATCGAGTGGATTCCCTGCCCCATTCCGACCGATGAGCTTTACAAAAAGCTCTCCGATGATGAAAGCCGCGACATGGTCGATTATGCAGAAGAATTATTTGATTCCGGATGGCAGGAGGAAGCTCAGGAAATTGCGCTGTGCCTGGCGGCATTTACCCGGGCCAATCTGGATAATTTCCTGCGCCAGGTAATAAATGAAGAAGAACTGGAGCTCTCTTCACCCCTACCTTTTCACCGTGCGCCGCCTGACGTACGCGACGCGCTTTTGCAGAAGGTGGAAACCGATGACGAAAACCGTGACGGCATTCTTTGCGCCCTGGCCTGGATTGGCGATGAGGTTGTCGTTGAGCATTTTAACCGCTGGCGCCAGGAACCACCTGCGTGGAGTGCTTCACTTCATATCCTCCCTCATCGCTATGCTCACCAGGCGGGATGGGAGCTCACTGAAAATGGCCGCAGGCGCGATCTTTACTTTACGCAATGTACCCATCTGGTAAAACAGGCACCTGAACAGCCTGCCGTTTTTCGCGCCGTCGCAGAATATGGTGAAAACTGCCCACACTGTTCCCTGCCGCTAATCAATCTGTTTGAGGTTGCGCCGAGCGCCGTCGGCCTCAGCACGCAGGGTTGGCCCGGTCAAATTCGTATTCTGACCTGTCAGTGTTGTACGGCATATAACACCGTTTTCGCCACCGTCGATCCGCAAGGCCAGCCGCGATGGTACGAAAAAAATGCGCTCTCGACGCTGGCGGTGGAGAATTCCTCTGACTGGATAACGCTACCGCTTGATATTCTGCACCCCGGGGAATCCCGTTTGCCGCTATTCGCTGCTGAAATATTTTTACCCACCACCTTCTCACAGCTCGGCGGCCATCCCGCATGGGTTCAGGATGCAGACTACCCCACGTGCCCAACGTGCGCGCAAACGATGATGTTTCTTGCGCAGCTAAGCTATGAAGATATTGAGGAAGAGGAATATGCGGAAGGAATGCTTTACGGGTTTATCTGCCCCTCCTGCCAAACAACGGCAACGTCTTATCAGCAAACATAAACGTTCATCCTCATGACCTGATGACAAAACTGTTTTGCACGTTGTGCGCGCGCTTCCCCGGACGCGGCGCTGGCGCGCCTTGTCCGGGCTACCAACCACAGACAGCAGCGAATCCGTAGGCCCGGTAAGGTGCCAGCCGCCACCGGGCAATTCCCGACACGCGCACGTTATCAGCAACCGGAGAGCCTATCCATCAATATCAAGCCCATTGCCGCATCCGTTGATGCAGCGTCAACGACGGTTTTTCGGCAAATAATTGCTGATAATCGGTGGCAAATTGCCCCAGATGCCAGAATCCCCACTGCATCGCGGCATCTTTGACCGTGGTGCTCTGCGACCACGGGCTAATCAGTTCCCGGCGTACCGCGTTTAAGCGAATACGTTTCAGCCACGCATTGGGGCCAATGCCCAAAATGGCGTGAAACGCATTTTGCAGCGTGCGACGGCTTACGTGTAGCTGGTTACATAAGTCGAGCACCGTCAGCGGCTCCGACATATTTTCCAGCACATATTCCCGCGCCCGCGACAGTAGCCTACGATATCCCTGATGGCTGATGCTCTCGGCGCTATGAATCGGCTTCGCCTCTTCCAGCATCGTGCCCATCGCCAGCAACAAATTATCACTCAAGACCTTACGCACCGCAGGTTGATGCAGGGTTTCAGGACTCTCGCTGAAGGTGGCCAGCGCCTGCTGCACAAAGCCCCACAGCGCCGCTTTATGCTGCTCTTTTACCTCCAGCGCTAACTGGTTACGTAGCATATGCAGCACCCTTTCCGGGTTATGCAAAAACGTGGCCTGACGGGAAATAACATCTTCCGAGATAACGACGCCCAGAATGGTGTAATCATCCGGCGTGCTCAGTTCAAACTCGGTGCCTCCCGGTCGGGTGGCAATCTCGGCGCTGCCGAGCCCCTGCGCGCCGATAAATCCCTGTTCGCCGCGCGTCGCCGGAATACCAAACCAGAAAGAGTTTGGCCAAACCAGACACGACTGACGCAGCGCCAGGCCGGTGTATTCACGGAACACCTGAATCTCATCAAGCAGGATTTCCGTGAACTCGCCATGAAATTTACCCGGGTGTAACTGATCGTAGATCTGCTGCCAGGCGGTGATAGTCAGAGCATGTTCATAGACATCCGTCGTCCGTCGCTGATGAACATTGTCCACCTCGACTCTGGGCGTAAGTTTAACGTCTTCGGGTAACGCTTCATGATAAAGATGGTGCAAATTCGCTGTACGGGTCTTTTTCATGATCTTCTATGCCGGACGCCCGCCAGGACGCCCGGCCCTCCGACAGATTAATTTTTGATGCGATAGCGACTACTGCGTTTACGCAACGCTCCGTCAGAAAAGAGTTGTTCCAGCACGTTTCTGGCCTGCTCCAGCGGCCAGCCAAAATGCGCGGCCACCTCTCCCGCCGTCATTCCCTGGCGTACTGATGCCAGCAGCGCCAGTAACGCTTCGGCGAACTCAGGCGTTGCGGGTACCTGGGGCGCTTTCTCAGTCGGCGTTGTCGCACGCGCAAACCCGCCAATCAGCCACTGGGTGTCCTCTTCCGGGCGACCAATTTCTTTGCGGCTAATCACACGGCCTGTGCGCTGCGCGGCGGCGCTTCCGGCATCCAACGCCGCACGACACGCCGCCAGATCGCCCTCCACCACCAGCGTGAGCCTGCCAGGGTCGAGCACTTGATGACTGAGCAAACGCACGTTGGCCGCTTTCAGCATGGCATCCGCCGCATCGACGGCGGCGACCATTCCGTCCACTTCCAGTAATCCCAGGGCATTGATCATTGGCAGCCTCCGTTACGCACGCTGGACAGGGTTACGAGCGATATCCAGCACGGCGTCGGTAAAGGCGTTGCAGGCGGCTTTACACGCGGCCTGGCTTCCCGTTAAGAACGCGGCCGAATAGTTGGTTTCCGACGGCGGCGGCACGTAAGTCACCAGTTGAACGTCAGCGGATTTCATCGCCGCGTCAATGCCGAATGTCGCTTCCAGCGGCGGCGCCACCAGATAGGCCATCGGATCGCCCAGCGCGATACCTGCGGTAGACGAGAGGTACGAGCCGGTACGCGAAACCACATGCGCCAGGAACGCGGTATTTTCCGCATCGTTCGCCCACTGGAACGCCGCGCCGTTTTCAATACTGGCAACCATCGCATCCAGACCGGCGCGCACTTCCGCCGGGTTCGGTCCGCCAAGCATAATCAACACCTCACCGGCGGTCGGCGATGGCCCGTGAGCCGCCCCGGCATAGAGGGAGCGGCCATAGACCACTTCCACCATCGCCTGTTTTGTCGCTTCGTCAGCGGCAATATAGGTCACATCATCAGAATCTGCCGTGATGAGTCCGAGGCTACGTATATGTGGCGGTAATTTAAGTTCCCGCGCAAAGCCGTCATTCACGGAGGCAATCACGCGCATGGCAGTCACTGAAGGTCGAATCAAATCTAATGCAGGCATGATGTCTCCTTAACGGGTCATGTTGATGCCGGACGCTTTCTGCTCCAGCATCCGTTTGGCCAAATCCACAATCACGGCGGCGGCTTCTACCGGCGGCGTCCCCCCCTGATGAATGTTTGAAATACAGGTTCTGTCGGCCTCGACGGTGGTCGCCACGCGCGGGGAATAGACGGCGTAGCAGGAGAGGCTTTCCGACTGCCCCAGCCCCGGACGTTCGCCCACCAGCAGGATGACGACCTTCGCGCCGAGAATTTCGCCAATCTGATCTTCAATCTTCACGCGGCCATAGCGCACAAAGAACGGCGTACCGACGTTCAGCCCAGCCTGCTTCAGACCGGCAAGCAGCGGCGGCAGGATCTCTTCATAGTTGGCGGTGATCGCATCCGTAGAGAGGCCATCGGAGACTACTACCTGCACATCCGGGTTCATCACGCACTGCGACTTCAGCGCGTCAATGGCTTCCGGGCTCAGGCGACGCCCCATATCCGGGCGCGTCAGGTACAGGTTTTTGTCGCTGATCTCCGAACGCACTTCCAGCAGCCCTTGCGCTTTTACCCACTCTTCCGGCACTTCTTTGAGCACGGTGTCTTTCGAACGGGAGTGATCCGCCAGGAAGCGCAACAGCGCCTGGGTGCGCGGACGCGGCCCGGCACGACCCGTGCAGACGCGTGCCGCAGTACTGCGACGCAGTTCGGTCAACACGTCCGCACGATGTGGGTTCTCGACGCCAATCCAGGCTTTTGCCTCTGCGGAACCTAAATCCAGCGCGCAGCTTTCGGTCACCGTCGGCGCGGCGCACTGCGGCTTTGCGCCTTCCTGCGTTGACGCCGCGACGGGCTGCGGTACGTCCTGTCCCATTGACGCCATCACGCTACGTACAATTTCTTCAATCTGTTTTTGATCCATGGTGTTATCCCCGCGTCATCAGAAGAACAGTGACGGATCGCCCGCCCGTTTGGTCAGACGACCGTTTGCCATAATGCCCATCGTTTCCAGCCAGCGTTCAAACTCCGGCGACGGCCGTAAATTCAGCAACTGACGGACGGTGGCGGTATCGTGGAAAGCGGTAGTCTGGTAGTTGAGCATGATGTCGTCGCCGAGCGGCATCCCCATGATGTAGTTACAGCCAGCAGTGGCGAGCAGAATCATCAGGTTTTCGTTAAGGTTCTGGTCGGCATCGGCATGGTTGGTATAGCAGCAGTCGCAGCCCATCGAGATGCCGCTCAGCTTGCCCATAAAGTGATCTTCGAGACCGGCGCGGATAATCTGCCTGTCGTTGTAGAGATACTCCGGCCCGATAAAGCCCACCACGGTGTTCACCAGGAACGGATCGTAGTGGCGAGCCAGCCCGTAGTTACGCGCTTCCATCGTCACCTGGTCGGCACCAAAGTTCGCGCCAGCCGACAGCGCCGAGCCCTGTCCGGTTTCAAAGTACAGGCAGTTTTCCCCGGCGATGCGGTTGAACTCCGCCCCCACTGCCCGCGCTTCGTCGAGCATGGCCAGCTCGACACCGAACTCTTTTAAGCCCTTCTCGCTGCCGCAAATGCTCTGGAAAATCAGTCCGCCTGGCGCGCCGCGACGAATCGCTTCAATCTGGGTGGTGACGTGCGCCAGCACGCAGCCCTGGGTCGGAATATTGAATTTATCGATAACGCCGTAAACGGTGTCGAGCACGCGGGTCAGGTTCTCCACGTCATCGGTCACCGGGTTAACGCCGATCACCGCATCGCCTGCGCCGAAAGAAAGCCCTTCGTAGATTTGCGCGGCGATACTCTGTACATCGTCACGGGTATCGTTCGGCTGCAAACGGCAGCTAAAGGTGCCCGGAATACCGATGGTGGTATTGGCTTTTTTGATCACCGGCATTTTCTTGCCGCCGTAGATCAGATCGGCGTTGGAGCAGATTTTCGCTACTGCCGCCACTACTTCGGAGGTCAGCCCTTTGCGGGTAAACGCGATGTCGTCCACGGAGGTTTCATCGCTCAGCACGTATTCGCGCAGTTCGCTGATGCTCCAGTTTTTAATCCGGTTATAGGCCGTTTCGTTGACGTCATCCTGAATCAGGCGCGTCACGCAGTCCTCTTCATAGGCAATCACCGGATTGTTGCGGATATCCGCCACCGTCATTTCCGACAGTACCTGTTTTGCCGCTACGCGCTCCTGCGAACTTGCCGCGGCAACCCCGGCCAGCACATCCCCCGAACGCAGTTCGTTGGCTTTAGCCAGTACCTCTTTTACATCCTTAAACTGATAAACATTGCCGAACAATGTGGTCTTTAGTTTCATAAGTCGTTCCCTCAGGAAGGAAATGCGAGTGATTTCACCGTCACCGGCACAACCGATCCGCCAAAAAGAGGCGTACCAATGTCGATATAGTCTCCCGCCCGCACGACCACCTCATCGATGACCGCCAGCGGAAGTTGCGGTAACTGTGGGCGCAATAACATGCCCAGCGCTTTACCAAAATCCTGCTCGGCCACCACCAGCAGGGGATGTGGATTGGGATAACGCGCGACAAAAGCCGTCAGCGCGTTGATGACCGTGAGTAATGCGGCGTAACGCACCGGAAGCGTGGCGGGAAGCGCCAGCACGTAAGCGTCGGTTTGCGGGTCGAGATCAAGCTGGAGAAGCGCCTGCCGCCAGGCGTTCACCAGATCGGCGTCATCCTGCGGGATCGCCACCGGCAGGTTGCGCAGCGGCAGTTGGACGTCTTCCAGCCAGATAGTACTGCCGGAAAGCGACAGCGTATGGGCCCCCGTGCCGATGACCGTGGCGCGTACGGTTTGCGCCGGAAACTGCACGTTCATCTCGCGCAGACGCGGGTGCTCATGCAGCGCGGTCGCCAGCAGCGGCCCGATATCAGAAAAGCAGAACGGATCGGCAGGTTGGTTGCGGTAGCATTCACCTACCCCACCGGAAAGGGTGATCACCTCTGGCGTAATATCGGCGGGCAGTAGCCCGGTTTGCATCAGCGATTGCGCCAGCGGCGAGAGCGCGCCGGTGATAACCTCGACGATGAGATCCGCCATCCGCCGCGCCACCTGTCCCAACTGTGCGGCAGCTAAGGCGCGAGCATCAGTACCCGAACCGAACACCTCATCGATAATCATCTGCCCCGGCTGATGGGCATAAACCACGCGCCCCTGAGCGTCGGTTTCCAGCAGGCGACCACCGACGTTAAGGCAAGCGGTGCCGCTGACTTTTCCCGCGTCAAACAGCGCGTAGTTAGACGTGCCGCCGCCGATATCAATATTCAGCACCCGGCACATCCGCTGCTCAGACAAGCTTTGCGCTCCGGCGCCGTAACCGGCAATGACCGATTCCAGATGCGGCCCGGCGCTGGCGACCACAAAGTCGCCCAGCGACTGCGAGAGCGCCATGACCGCCGGACGGGCGTTGCGGGTTTTGGCGCTTTCGCCGGTGATAATGATAGCCCCTGAGTCCACCGATTCAGGCGCGATGTCTGCGGCCTGATACTGGGCCAGAATCAGCGCTTTAAGTTCGGCCTCTTTCAGACCGCCCTGCTTATCCACGGGCGTAAAGAAGACCGGGCTTTGCCAGCTAATGTCGCGTTTGATGAATTCGTAGCGCGGCACCTGCGACACCGCCGCACGGTTAACCAACTCCAGGCGCGAGAAGATCACCTGCGTGGTGGTGGTGCCGATATCGATACCGACGCTCAGTAGCTGGCGAGTGTTCACGATTGCGCCTCCGCTTCGGTTTTCACCTGGGCGGCGTCATCTTTCGGCACCAGCATCATCGCCACGCCAATCGCCGTCACGCCGCCGATCAGCTTGCCGACGATCATCGGGAAGATCATGGCGTTCATGTTGGCAGCGGCGAAGCCTAAATGGTCGCCCAGCGCGAACGCCGCAGAGACGGCAAATGCACAGTTAATCACTTTGCCGCGGGTATCCATCTGCTTCATCATGCCGAACATGGGGATATTGTTCGCCAGGGTCGCCACCATGCCTGCCGCCGCAATATTATTTACGTTCAGCAGTTTACCGACATTCATCAACGGTTTTTCAAACCAGCGGGTCAGTAACAGCACCATCGGATACGCGCCAAGCAGCACGCAGGAGATAGAGCCGATCACTTCAATGGCGCGCATCACTTCGCCGGGTTTGTCGCCTGGCGCCATAAAGATCGGGTCGAGTCCCGGAATCAACTCCCAACCCAACAGGAATTTAACCACCGCAGCCGCCAGACCGATGGTGATCAGCGCCACCAGAAATTTGGCGAAAATCTGGAAACCGTTGATCATTTTTTCCGGGATGAACTTCAGCCCCAGCGCTACCAGCACCGCGACGATCAATACCGGGATCATGTTCATCAGGATCAGCGCGAAGGTAAACTCCACTGGCTGACCATTGATCTGCACGCCTGAGTACATGGCGATCAATCCCCCCGCAATGCAGCCAATGGGAATGGTGACGATACCCGCCAGTACGCCAAGCGCCAGGTAGCGGCGGTCAGACGGTTCGATAATGCCGAGCGCCACCGGAATGGAGAACACAATGGTCGGCCCCATCATCGACCCAAGTATTAACCCTGAGTATAGCCACGCCGCGACATCACCGCCGGCCAGCTCTTTGGCGAGGAAGAATCCGCCCATATCACAGGCCAGTAGCGTACCCGCGAACATGGATGGGTTTGCGCCCAGCATTTCGTATACCGGGATAATAACCGGCCCCAGTACATGCGCCAGCACCGGCGCCAGCGCGGTCATACCGACCATCGCCAGTCCCAGCGCGCCCATCGCCATAAAGCCCTCTTCAAACTGGCCGCCAGACCCCTCAATACTCTTGCCGAATTTACCGAGGAAGCGCGCCGACCCGCCGAACTGCGACAGGATTCTGTCCACGGCGGCAATCAGCATAAAGAACATCATGATGTACATGATGATTTCGTTAATTCCCATAGCCCTTACTCCCTGCCATTTATGATTTGTAGGCCGGATAAGACGTTTACGTCGCCTCCGGCATTAACGCCGTGTTATTGCCGGATGGCGGTGCGAGCACCTTATCCGGCCTACAGGCATTACCCGGCAGCCGCGTACAGGTCGATAATCTGTGCCTGTGTGGCGGTGCGTGGGTTACTGCGCAGACAAATATCCTCCAGCGCGGCTTGCGCCCACGCGCTGTAGTGTTCGGGTTTGGCGCCAGCGTCAGCCAGCCGTTTGCTCTGTCCCACTTCGGCAATCAGCTCGCACACCGCCGCAATCGCATCGCGATCGTCCGATTTCTTATTGGTTAACGCCCGACCGATTTGACTGAAGCGTTCGCGGCATACCATCCGGTTAAAGCCCATGACCGTTGGCAGCAGCATGGCGTTGGCCTGGCCGTGCGGAATATGCAGCGCCGCCCCTGGCTGGTGCGCCATCGCATGACACAGCCCCAGACCAGCGCTGGAAAAGGCCATTCCCGCCATACAGGAGGCCAGTAACATATTTTCACGCGCCGCCAGATCGTGGCCGTAACCCACGGCTTTCGGCAGCGATTTGCCAATCATCGCTATCGCGCCAATCGCCAGGCTGTCGGTAAACGGCGTGGCGTTGAGCGCGCTGTAGGCCTCAATCGCATGCGTCAACGCATCGATACCGGTCATTGCCGTCACGTTTGGCGGAACGCCTTCGGTCACGGCAGCATCAAGAATCGCCACGTCCGGCATTAGTGACGCGTGCGCTAGTACCTGCTTGCGTCCGCTGACCGCGTCGATAATCACCGTTACGTTGGTGGTTTCAGAACCGGTTCCGGCGGTGGTCGGCACCGCAATCAGCGGCAGACGCGGGCGTAATGTACTGCGCTCGGTCATGGCGCTCAGCGTCTGGTCAGGGTTAGTCACCAGCAGGGCGACCGCTTTCGCCGCGTCCAGCACCGAACCGCCGCCAAAGGCCACTACGCCGTCGCACGCCGCCTCACGCAGTTGCGCCACCGCCGCGCAGACATCGGTGATGCACGGCTCGCCTGGCGGACACGGCCAGACCGTCATCGCCACGCCTTTCATCGCCAGGCTGCGTGCCAGCGGCGCGGTCATTCCCGCCTGATGCAGAAAGCTGTCGACCATCACAAACAAATGGCTTACGCCTCGCGCTTGCGCTTCCTGGCCGCAGGCGCCGAGCGCCCCAAGTCCGCACAGCGTGACCGGCGGTACGCTGAACGTTTTCACCCGTTGCAGATTCAGGGTGTCGAATGCCTGAAACAGCGCCGTCTGTAGTTCAGCTTGCATAGAGTCCCTCCGCTTTCGCTCTCCCGCTGTTAGCTATCGCCAGCGGGGTCATAAACAGGCTGTGCTGCGGCAAATGCACCTGTAACTCCGGGAAACGCTGACGAAATAACGCCTCCACGCCCGGCTGCATACAGGAACCGCCCGCCAGCCATAAATCTGTCACTCCCTGCCCAGCAATATGGCAAGCGACGATTTCCGCCATCTTTTCGTACACCGGCTTCACTACCGGCCAAATCTCCTGCGCATTGCTGCGCTTGTACTGTTCCGCCTCTTCCAGGGGAATACGGCGGTTGCCCGCCAGCGTCAGGGAGATATGGTGCCCGCCAGTGGCTTCATCGGCGGAGTAAGTCACCTTGCCCTGTTTGACGATGGCAATGCCGGTAGTGCCGCCGCCAATATCCACCACGCCTGCATTATCAAGCGCCAGCAGATCCGCCACCGCCGTCGGCTCATCCAGTACGTGGCTGACTTCTAACCCGGCAGACTCCAGCACGTTGTTCGAAATACGCGGGTCGGTGCCCGGCGGGAACGAGGTCGCCGCGTGGGTAAAGCGGCAGCCGAGCTGCTGTTCAAGGGTGTCGAGATGGCGGCGCACGAGGGTGACGGCGCCGAAGAAATCCCAGACGATGCCGTCACGCACAACGTCGGCCCAGTCAAGGCATACCGCCACCGGCTGGGCGTTGCCGTCGACCACCATCGACACCACGTCGCAGGTGCCCAAATCGACGCCCAGCCACAGCGGTGTATCGCTGGCGGCGGGCGTCTGGTTACACAGGGCCGCCGCTTTTTGCAGTCTTGGGGTGAGCCAGAGTTGTTCGTCGTGCGCCATGAGTCATCCCTTATACAATGCGAAACGCATCCACCAGCACGCATCGACGCAGCCGCACAAAGGTACGCGCGCTGGTCACGCCTTCGCCGGTTGGCGTGGTGATAGTCATGGTGGTCCAGCCTTCACCGCCCAGTCCGAGACCAGCAATGCACGGACCGTTTTTGACGAAAATACTGGTATCAATGGCGTTCGCCATCTGGTTCATGTTGTCGATATTGCGCGAGTGCATCGCCGCCGTATGGTGGCAACCGCCTTCAAGTTGTACCGCCAGGGCGATGGCTTCTTCGACGTTGGCGACCCGCACCACCGGCAGTACCGGCATCATCATTTCAGTGACGGCAAACGGATGGTTAGCTGGCGTTTCCACAAACAGCAGGCGCGTTTGATCCGGGACGTTCAGGCCGATGGCTGCGGCGATCTTGCCCGCGTCACGACCGACCCAGTCACGGCTGACGGTGCCTTTGCCGCGTTCATCGATATTCTTCAGCAGCACCGGCTGGAGCAGTTCGGCCTGAGCGGCGGTCAGTTTCACCGCGTGCTGACCTTCCATCAGGCGCATCAGCTCGTCGGCGACGCTATCCACCACAATCAGCACTTTTTCGTCGGCACAGATGATGTTGTTATCAAACGACGCGCCTTTGACGATGGATTGTGCGGCGCGCGGCAGGTCGGCGGTCTCATCCACCACCACCGGGGGATTGCCTGCACCGGCGGCAATCAGGCGTTTATTAGTATGTTTGCGCGCCGCGTCCACCACCGCTTCGCCGCCGGTCACCACCAGCAGGCCAATACCGGGGTACTTGAACAGCCGCTGGGCGGTTTCGATATCCGGGTTCGCCACGGTGACCAGCAGATTTTCCGGGCCGCCGGCGGCGACCACCGCCTGATTGAGGAGGGTGATTGCCCGCTGAGAGACCTTTTTCGCCGCCGGATGCGGGGCAAACACGACGCTGTTGCCTGCGGCAATCAGGCTGATGGCGTTATTAATCACCGTCGCCGCCGGATTGGTGGACGGCGTGACCGAGGCCACCACGCCCCACGGCGCATTTTCAATCAATGTCAGGCCGTTATCGCCGGTCAGCACCTGCGGAGATAAACACTCGACGCCCGGCGTGCCGCGCGCCTGCGCCACGTTTTTAGCAAATTTATCGTCAACGCGTCCCATGCCGGTTTCGCTGACGGCAAGTTCCGCTAATTCTCGGGCGTGTTTTTCGCCCGCTTCGCGAATGGCATGAATGGCAAGCTGGCGCATCGCCACGCTCTTCAGCCCCTGCTGGGCCCGTTTTGCTGCCGCCACTGCGTCATCCAGGGAGGCAAAAACGCCCATCTCATGAACAGTGCTGGCCGGCTGGCTGCTGTCTTTCATTTTCAGCAGTACCGCTTTCACCACCTGTTCAATATCCTGTTGATTCATGATGTTCAGTCCTATTTATGGAAAACCACTTTCCCGCCAGCCACCACTTCATCGACGATGCCAATGACGCACAGATCGACCGGTGATAATTCGCTGCGATGCGCCTGGCGTGCGGAACTGCCGCTGACCAGCAGTACCCACTCTCCGGTTCCCGCCCCGATACTGTCGATAGCGACGGCACACTGCCCGTCGGGGTTGCCCTGGGCATCGATCATTTCCACCATCAGCAATTTGTCATGCGCCAGTCCCTGATGGCGGACGGTACATACGATTTGTCCTGTGACGACTGCCAGTTTCATATCCGCCTCCATGGATTGCCCGTTGGGTCGTAGGCCTTGAATCTGCGCACCATCAGGCAATGGCGCGCATTCATGCCGGATGGCGACGCTGCGCGTCTTATCCGGCCTACCATCAAATGTTGCTGTCGCCTTTGAAGCTGATCGGGAACACTTCTTCCAGATCGCCGTGCGGGCGTGGAATCACGTGTACAGAGACCAGCTCGCCAATGCGCTGCGCCGCAGCGGCGCCAGCATCGGTTGCGGCTTTGCACGCCGCCACGTCGCCACGCACCATGGCCGTACACAGGCCACCGCCAATCTGCTTCACGCCGACCAGCTTCACGCGTGCGGCTTTTACCATCGCATCTGAGGCCTCAATCAGCGCAACCAGGCCCCGGGTTTCAATCATTCCTAATGCTTCCATCGTGTTTTCCTCTCATTAAAGGGGTCCAGAACGGGACCGTTCATTCAACCAGTGTGTGTAAGCTGCGTTCGCGGCTCACGTCAGCCTGGCGCGGCACGGCTGCCACCAACGCCAGTTCGATAATTTCCTGCACGCTACAGCCTCGGGAGAGGTCGTGAAGCGGCGCGGCAAGCCCCTGAATTAGTGGCCCAACAGCGCGATAGCCTCCCAGACGCTGAGCGATTTTGTAGCCAATATTGCCCGCCTCCAGCGACGGGAAAATCATCACGTTGGCGCGGCCTTGCAGCGGGCTGTCAGGCGCTTTTTGCGCGGCGACCTCCGGTACAAAAGCGGCGTCAAACTGCAATTCACCGTCCACAAGCAGTTGCGGCGCACGTTCGCGAACGAGCTCTGTCGCCTGCTGCACGTTGGCAACATTGGGGTGACGGGCGCTGCCGTTGCTTGAAAATGACAGCATCGCCACGCGCGGCTCTTCGCCGGTAATGGCCCGCCAGGTGTCGGCGCTGGCGATAGCGATATCCGCCAGCTGCGCCGCCGTCGGCTGCGGCACTACGCTGCAATCGGCGAACCCTAATGCCGGGCCGGCATACTGCGGCAGCATCAGGAAAATAGACGACAATGTTTTGCACCCGGGTTGCAGGCCAATCACCCGCAGCCCTGCGCGCAGCACATTCGCCGTTGACGACAGGTTGCCTGCGATACACACATCAGCCTCACCGGCGCTCACCATGGCGGCAGCGAACATTAGCGGGTCGCTAAGCTTTTCCACTGCGTCCGGCGGCGTTTTTTCTCCGGCACGGGCAAGCCAGCGTTGCGCAAAACGCTGGCGCATACTCAGGTTGCTGTGTGGGTCGATGACCTGAATGCCATCCATCGCCATACGATGACTCAGGGCAAACTGACGCAGCGCAAACGGACTGGCGACCAGAACGGGGCGAGCCAGACCGCACTGTTGCAGGTAATGCGCCGCTTTCAGCACGCGTTCGTCCAGCGCATCGGGAAAGACGACTCTGGCGGGGGCGCGTACCGCCAGTTCGCGGGCGCGTTCAATGATCATGGCTTCTCTCCCAACCGTTGTTGAATTTGGGCGACCGCCAGCGGATGTTTCGCCACGCTCAAAATCATCATCACGTAAACCGTGCTGGAGAGACGGTTCAGCGCCTGTAAAATGTCCGGGCGCAAGACCTCAAAACTACGGGTAATAAACACTTGTGCGGCGAGGGTTTCCGTTTCACGGACTTTGGTTCGCAGGAGATTAAGCAGCGCCGCATCGCGACCGTGGCTGGCCTCCGGCACCAGGTGATCGTGGTCGAGATAGCGCAGCGGCTGGTGGGAAAGCCGATGCAGCTCATCCTCGTTGAGCCCGACGATAGACTGCGCCGCCAGCGGTTCATCTATAGCGTCGGCGCGCATAATGTTGCCCAGCCGCGAGCGGATATCGAAAAGCCACGGCTGCCAGGGTTCCGCCAGTTCGATTTGTAGCCACACGGTTAGCGCGATGGCGCTGTCGAGCGCGGCGCGAAAGCCGAGGCGCGGGTCGCTTTTGGCGACCATTTTGTCCGCCGTCAGATGGGTCAGCGTATCGGGCTTTTTCACCACCGGCTGGCGGCACAGTTCACAGCAGGCCTGTGGGTGCGTATCGCTACTGGTTAAGCCATGTACCGGCTGCGGCTGCTGTTCGTCATCATCGACAAACAGCCGGCCTTGCTGATCCAGAAACTTAATGCGCAGGCGACGACTTTCCAGCAGTTCCCGGGCCGAGGGCGTCAGTCGTGCATCAGCGGGCAGATGGATTTCCGATCCTTCGCTGAGCGTGTGATTCGCTCTGAGCCACGTTTCGGTGATGAAATCGTTCATACGGATTGCCAGTTTGCAGGCCAGGCGACGTACAGAAAGCGCACGGACGTTGGCGTGCCAAATTCAATGCTGGAGCCTTTAGGGATGAACATGACATCTCCGGCTTTGGCAATCATGGTTTCGCCTTCATGGCGTACGTGCAATTCGCCCTCCAGCACCATGTCGATTTCGTCGTAGTTCAGCGTCCACGGGAAAAAGGCGTTGTCCCACTGCATAAACCCGGCGGCCATGCTGCTGCCATCCTGCTCTGTAACCAGATCGGTTAAGCCGACGCAGTGCGGTTCGGCGCCGTCGAAGCGGCCAAATTTCACGCTGCTGCCGTCAATGACTTTCACGCCGCCTTTACCCGTGACGGAGGTAAAGCTCGGCTGCATCGTCCCCAGTTCCAGCGACTGCTTTTCCTTCAGCACTTTTTCCATCAACTGCGCCACCAGGCTTTCAGTAAACTGCCCTTCCGGGAGCTGCGCGATGATGGCTTCCCGAATGCGCTGGCTTTCGCTTTTACACGCCTGCGCCGATGTGGATGCCGGGACGGGCTCGTCGCATTCGGTAATCGTGAAGCCCAGTAGTTCCGCCACTTCGCGAGCCTCCGGGGTAATAATGCTGGCGCGCAGCACTACCGACATCGCCTGTTCGCCGCGGGCGTGGGCCGCACGAATATCGTTAGCTGTGATAAGTTTTTTCACCTGCCTCTTCCTCCTGTTCACTGAGAGCCGCCAGATAATCCACCAACTGCCGCACGCTTTGCGGGTCGTGGCCGTTGAGCTCGAAAATCGGCTCCCGGAATCCAGTCTCGCAAAGCAACTGCCGCGTAGCAGCGACGTCGGCATCCGGCATGTCCGTTTTGCTGATAACGGCGATATGTCGTTTACGGGTTCCAACATCCAATAACCCGGCAGGTAAGCGACTTTCTTTATCGTTTGCCGCGTGGACATAAATCAGCGTGTCCACATCCTGCAACGTGGTAATTAAGGCGTGATACCAACGGGGATGGCTAAAATATTCACCCGGCGTATCGATATCGCCATGATCATTAAATTCCACGGCCTGCGTTTTTCTGGCGAGGGAATAATTTCCCCGTAACGCGTTAAAAAGCGTTGTCTTTCCGGCACCGACCGCGCCGACAAAAGCAATACGTTTCATTACCGCCACCAATTAACTTTTTGTTAACTCACACAGGGTAAAGTTTAATAATCGCCCCAGCCCGCTGACCGTCTGTAATAGCGCTTCTTCTACTGCGCCGACGGTGCCATAAATCACCAGCGCACCGCTAAATCTGTCGAGAAAACCGATGTGTACATCCGCAGCCTTCATCGCTAAATCGCCAGCGATCATGGCCGTTTCTCCCGGCGTTAAGGTCATAATGCCAATCGCGCCAGCATCGGGAACGCCGATCTTTTTCGCCAGTTCTTCACCAGGGTGCGCAATGAGATGCGCCAGCGTGACCTGTTTGCCCGGCACAAATTCCTGAATAATGCGTTCTTTATTCATTGCTCACCGTCTCCACTGAAACTGCCGTCATCGTGGCAATTTTTTGTCGGAGTAAATAACAAAATTCGGCAAGGTGATGTAAAAGGTGAGGTAGATCACTAAGAGAAAGAAAATAAAAGGGACTTCTGTCGAAGGTGTTAACGATAAATATCGTGGTGCATCACATTTTCAGGCGTCATTCTGAATTTAAGCTTGTTCCTCAATAAATACCCACCGGCTATTCTTTGTATTACTATTATTGATAAAAATAATGCGTATCACTCGATTTGTGCATAGTACAGATTCAGTGAAATAAGTAGGGGTAACGCAATAGGTTCCAGAATATCCCCACCCGAGCCTTTCATGCCATGGCGAAGCCCAGCGGCGCATAAAAAAAGCGCAGGAGAACCTGCGCCAGAAGAGAGAGTAATGCGTTATTAAAGCGGCGTGGTTTGCGCTTCAACTACCGCTAACGCCACCATATTCACGATACGGCGTACAGAGGCGATCGGCGTTAATACATGTACCGGTTTAGACACGCCCATCAGGACCGGGCCGACCGTGACGCCTTCGGAACTGGAGACGCGGAGTAAGTTGTAACTAATGCGGGCGGCTTCCATATTCGGCATCACCAGAATATTGGCGGCTCCCTTCAGCGGGCTATCCGGCATCCGGTCATTACGAATACTTTCCACCAACGCCGCATCACCGTGCATCTCACCGTCAATCATCAGATCGGGCGCTCGTTCGCGTACCCGCTCAAGGGTTTCGCGCATTTTGCTGGCGGACAGCGAATTTGAGGAACCAAAGTTAGAGTGCGACAACAGCGCGACTTTCGGCTCAATACCAAAGCGGCGAACGGTTTCCGCCGCCATTACGGCGATCTCCGCCAACTGTTCCGGCGTGGGATCTTCGTTAACATAAGTATCGGCGATAAAAGTGTTGCCGCTTGGCAGCAGTAAGGCGTTCATCGCCCCTGCCGTATGCACGCCGTCACGGTAGCCAAAGACCGCTTTCACGACGCTGAAATGCTCATGGTAGTCGCCGATGGTGCCGCAGATCATCGCATCCGCTTCCCCACGCTGCACCATGATCGCGCCAATGGCCGTATGGTTGCCGATCATCGCACGCTGCGCCTGTTCCTGAGTTACCCCGCGACGCTTCATGATCTGGTAATACTCGCTCCAGTACTCTTTGAAGCGCGGATCGGATTCATTATTCACGATCTCGAAATCAACGCCCGCTTTGATCTGTAGCCCCAGTTTCTGGATACGCATTTCGATCACGCTCGGACGTCCGATCAGGATGGGCTTCGCCAGCCCCAGGGTTATCAACTCCTGGGTTGCGTGCAGCACGCGCGCCTCTTCCCCTTCCGGCAGCACTACACGCTTCGGATCTTTGCGTGCCTGCGAGAAGATCGGCTTCATGAACAGGTTGGTTTTGTAGACAAACTCGGTCAGTTTATCGATATAGGCATCAAAGTCAGCAATCGGGCGCGTCGCCACGCCGGAATCCATTGCCGCTTTCGCGACCGCCGGAGCGATTTTGACAATCAGACGCGGGTCAAACGGTTTCGGAATAATGTATTCCGGCCCAAAGCTCAGGTCCTGATCGCCATAGGCCGAGGCCACCACTTCGCTCTGTTCGGCGTGCGCCAGCTCGGCAATCGCACGGACCGCCGCCAGTTTCATCTCTTCGTTGATCGCCGTCGCGCCGACGTCCAGTGCGCCGCGGAAGATAAACGGGAAGCACAATACGTTGTTCACCTGGTTCGGATAGTCGGAACGACCGGTACAGATGATGGCGTCCGGACGCACTTCTTTCGCCAGCGGCGGCAGAATTTCCGGTTCCGGGTTAGCCAGCGCCAGAATCATTGGCGCGCGGGCCATTTTCTTCACCATCTCCTGAGTCAGCACTTTCGGGCCTGAACAGCCGAGGAAAATATCCGCGCCGTCAATGACCTCATCCAGCGTGCGCTTGCCGCTGTCGTCTACCGCATAGGCCGCTTTGGTCTCCGCCATATTTGGCTCACGGCCTTTGTAAATAACGCCTTTGGAGTCGCACACCACGATATTGTGCTTTTGCATCCCCAACGCGACCAGCAGGTTCATACAAGCGATTGCCGCCGCCCCTGCGCCGGAGACGACCATCCGTACGTCGGAAATATTTTTCTCTACGACTCGCAGGCCATTAAGAATGGCGGCCGTACTGATGATCGCCGTTCCGTGCTGATCGTCATGGAAAACCGGGATGTTCATGCGCTCGCGCAGTTTCTGTTCAATGTAGAAACATTCCGGCGCTTTAATGTCTTCGAGGTTAATGCCGCCAAAGGTCGGCTCCAGCGCTGCGACCACATTGATAAATTTGTCCGGATCAAGCTCATCGACTTCAATGTCAAACACATCAATGCCGGCGAATTTTTTAAACAGAACGCCTTTGCCTTCCATGACCGGCTTGCCGGCCAGCGCGCCAATGTTGCCTAACCCCAGCACCGCTGTACCGTTGGAAATGACCGCGACAAGGTTGCCGCGCGCGGTGTATTTGTAGGCTGCCAGCGGATCTTTTTCGATTTCCAGGCAGGGCGCCGCCACGCCTGGCGAGTAAGCCAACGCCAGATCGCGTTGGGTGGCAAGGGGCTTAGTCGGAGAAACCTGAATTTTACCGGGTACCGGAAATTCGTGGAAATCAAGGGCGCTTTGTTTTAACTGCTCATCCATCTTGTTGTTCCTTTCACGTATCGTTCAAAAAGTGACGCGGCCTGGTGCGCCGCACATTATCACCGTACTGCGCAACACAAACTTTGAAGGTCTGCAAACTATCACGACGCAGCGCAAGAGTTTGTTATCAACTTATAACGGCCATGTTACCTGCTTATACCAGCAATACCATGCCTGTCTGCTATGCTTTTTGGTTATGTAGTGTATCAATCTTTCAGAAGTGTGAATCAACACACTCATCTAACACTTTACTTTTCAAGGAGTATTTCCTATGAACCAGCTAGACGGCATCAAACAATTCACTACCGTCGTCGCCGACAGCGGCGACATCGAGTCCATCCGCCATTACCAGCCGCAGGATGCCACGACAAATCCCTCTTTACTGTTGAAAGCCGCCGGGCTTGAGCAGTATGGTCATTTGATTGAGGATGCGATTGCCTGGGGGAAAAAACACGGCGGTACGCAGGAACAGCAGGTTGCGGCAGCCAGCGATAAACTGGCGGTCAATTTTGGCGCGGAAATACTGAAAAGTATTCCCGGTCGCGTCTCCACTGAAGTCGACGCGCGGTTATCATTCGATAAAGAAAAAAGTATCGAGAAAGCGCGCCATCTGGTGGGTCTCTACCAGCAGCAGGATGTTGATAAATCACGCATTCTGATCAAGCTCGCCGCGACCTGGGAAGGTATTCGCGCCGCCGAACAGCTCGAAAAAGAAGGCATTAATTGCAACCTGACGTTGTTGTTCTCTTTTGCCCAGGCGCGCGCCTGCGCCGAAGCGGGCGTCTATTTAATCTCTCCGTTCGTGGGCCGAATTTACGACTGGTATCAGGCGCGTAGTCCGCTGGAACCGTATGTCGTGGAGGAAGATCCCGGCGTGAAATCGGTACGCAATATCTACGATTACTTTAAACAGCATCGCTATGAAACCATCGTGATGGGGGCAAGTTTCCGCCGTACTGAGCAAATCCTCGCGCTAACCGGCTGCGATCGACTGACTATCTCCCCTAACCTGCTTAAGGAGCTGAAAGAAAAAGAAGAACCGGTAATCCGTAAACTGGTGCCTTCCTCACAGATGTTCCACCGTCCTACGCCAATGACGGAAGCGGAGTTCCGCTGGGAACATAATCAGGACGCGATGGCCGTAGAGAAGCTGTCGGAAGGTATCCGTCTTTTTGCCGTTGACCAGCGCAAACTGGAAGACCTGCTTGCCGCCAAACTATAAACCTTGCATGGAGTGATTTATGTCCCGTAAAGACCTTGCCAATGCGATTCGTGCGCTGAGCATGGATGCCGTTCAAAAAGCCAATTCCGGGCACCCCGGCGCGCCGATGGGGATGGCGGATATCGCTGAAGTGCTATGGAACGATTTTCTTAAACATAACCCCACCGATCCGACCTGGTATGACCGTGACCGTTTTATCCTTTCCAACGGTCACGCCTCCATGCTGCTCTATAGTCTGCTGCATTTAACCGGGTATGACCTGCCGCTGGAGGAGCTAAAAAACTTCCGTCAACTGCACTCTAAAACGCCAGGTCACCCGGAGATTGGCTATACGCCCGGCGTTGAAACCACCACCGGGCCGCTGGGCCAGGGGCTGGCGAATGCCGTCGGGCTGGCGATTGCCGAGCGTACGTTAGGCGCACAGTTCAACCGGCCGAACCATGAGATTGTCGACCACTACACCTATGTCTTTATGGGCGACGGCTGTCTGATGGAGGGGATCTCGCATGAGGTGTGTTCGCTGGCTGGTACGCTGGGACTGGGCAAACTGATCGGCTTTTACGATCACAACGGCATCTCCATTGATGGCGAAACCGAAGGCTGGTTTACCGACGATACCGCCAAACGTTTTGAAGCCTACCACTGGCATGTCGTGCATGACATTGACGGACACGATCCGGAGGCGGTGAAAAAAGCCATTCTGGAAGCCCAGAGCGTAAAAGATAAACCCTCGCTAATTATCTGTCGGACGGTGATAGGTTTTGGCTCGCCGAATAAAGCCGGGAAGGAGGAGTCGCACGGCGCGGCGCTGGGCGAAGAAGAGGTGGCGCTGACCCGCCAGAAGCTGGGATGGCACCATCCGGCATTCGAGATCCCAAAAGAGATTTACCGCGCGTGGGATGGCCGTGAAAAAGGCGAGAAAGCGCAGCAGCAGTGGCAGGAAAAGTTTGCAGCTTATGAGAAGGCTTATCCTGAGCTGGCCGCGGAGTTTACCCGCCGGATGAGCGGCGGACTGCCGGAGGCATGGGAATCCGCCACGCAAAAATTTATTAACGACTTGCAGGCTAATCCGGCCAAAATCGCCACCCGTAAAGCATCGCAAAATACGCTCAATGCCTACGGTCCCCTGTTGCCGGAACTGTTGGGCGGATCGGCGGATCTGGCGCCGAGCAACCTGACTATCTGGAAAGGTTCGACCTCGTTGAAAGAGGATCCGGCAGGTAATTATATTCACTATGGCGTGCGCGAATTCGGCATGACCGCCATTGCCAACGGCATCGCCCATCACGGCGGCTTTGTACCGTATACCGCCACGTTTCTGATGTTTGTCGAATATGCGCGTAACGCGGCGCGTATGGCGGCCTTAATGAAAGCCCGGCAGATTATGGTCTATACCCACGACTCCATCGGTTTGGGCGAAGATGGCCCGACGCACCAGGCCGTGGAACAACTGGCGAGCCTGCGCTTAACGCCAAACTTCAGCACCTGGCGTCCCTGCGATCAGGTTGAGGCGGCGGTCGGCTGGAAGCTGGCCATTGAACGTCAGCACGGGCCGACGGCGTTGATTCTCTCGCGGCAAAATCTGGCGCAGGTGGAACGCACGCCGGAACAGGTGAAAGCAATTGCCCGCGGCGGTTATATTCTCAAAGATAGCGGCGGCAAGCCGGATATCATTCTGATCGCTACCGGATCGGAAATGGAAATTACCCTCCAGGCGGCGGAAAAATTGACTGGCGAGGGGCATAACGTTCGCGTGGTGTCGTTGCCTTCAACGGATATTTTCGATGCGCAGGACGAGGCATATCGCGAATCAGTGCTACCGGCGCACGTGACCGCCCGCGTCGCGGTGGAAGCCGGTATAGCCGACTACTGGTATAAATATGTTGGCCTAAAAGGCGCAATTATCGGCATGACGGGATACGGTGAATCCGCCCCGGCTGACAAACTGTTCCCGTATTTTGGCTTTACCGTGGAAAATATTGTAGAAAAAGCCCGCCGGGTGCTGAACATCAAAGGCTAAGGCGAGCGTTAGCAACACAGACTTTGCGCAGTCTGCAGACCTGTTCTGTAGGCTGTGCAAAATTACTTCGTAGACTCAGGCGCATCTGACTGCCCGATGACGACCTCATCAATGGATTTATGGCACATCAGGCAAAAGGCCTTTTTTTTATGCGCCTGCAATGTTGAATCCCACGCCGCTGATCCGCCTTCTTTATTCACTTTTTCTCTTATCGCCGCCAGCCGATCTATTTCATAATAAGCGCTCAGGCAGCCACAATGGGGGCATAATACGGGGCCATTATTTATTTTCATACTATTTCCTGCTGTGGTGAGGCTATCGGGTAAAGTAACAATCCTACCGTAACGTAGCAATCTCTATACCATAAATGAAACCTCAATAGGTGTATCCCTATTCTGAAAAGGGGATAACAACCAGGATTCAACGCGTGATCCACAGCGTAGGCCAGGCATCCGGCCCGTGCCAGTTATCGCAGCTCGGTTCTTCGGCATAACGCACCAGATGAAAACGATCGCCATCATAACGCCAGCGCGTCTGGATACCACAGTCGGTTAACCCCCGCCCTTTCGCCAACGTCACCAGCTCGCGCGTTTTCTCGTCAAAGAAGGCGTTCATCAACTCCATGTCATTACTTTCGACGCCGCGATTAAACGGCAGCCGCAAACGCACGGCGCGCGAGACGAGCGTTTTTTTGCGTGAAACTACCCAGGCGAGATCAATAGTGTTATAGGCGCCAGCTTCGCAGTTAACAATCAATAACGCTTTATCATCCGTCAACGCGCTGACCTGCGTCTCGCGACGCAGCGGGTCAAGCGAACAACGAATGCCGTTTACCCGCCATGCTGCGTAGTCCAGCAGATCGTCGCGTTCTTCCTCACTCAGCGGTACGGGCGTTGGATTAATAACGGCGATCCCCTTTAATGCCGGTGCCGGGGGCACGCTGAGCGGCGGTTCGTTTCCTTTTTCAATCCAGGCGGTTTCGCTGCCCACACGTTTTTGTTGCGCGTCGATAAACAGTAATGCCGCTTTTAATCCCGCCAGCGAAAGCGTCTGAACGCCGTTTTTTAAGGTGATGGCCTGCGCATCCTGAATCGTCTGTAAAAATGTGGTGATGGTGGCAGGATCGCCGGTCATGAGATGCCAGGGCGACACGCGCCAGTGTGGACTGTTGAACGAAAGCGGTTTGCCATCCAGCAATAAGCGAGGCGCAATTGCGGCTTCTTTAGCGTCGGGCGGCGCCAAACCGCCGCGATCGATGCGCAGTACCGCATCGGTACGCGCCCCGGCGCTGCGGCTTAATGTCATCACCAGCCCATGATGTTCGCCAGTATTGCGCGCTACGCAAAAATTTTGGTTATTGCAGGTGACCTGCCAGTCGGAAAAAGTCCGTTGCGCTGGCGCAGCCCACAGTAGCTGGACCGGCAACAGGCCAAACAGACAAAAAAGAATAACGCGGTAGCGCATGAACGGAACAACCCCAGATTCAGAACAACACAGCTCAGGCGGTATCTTCCTTGCGCGCCTCAGGGTTCTCAATCAGATTTATCGGATTGGTCTTTTTTGTGTAAAGAAATATATTTCTTTTTTTTCAGTCCATTAGATGAGACGTCTGTAAATAGTTAAGCAATAACACGGTCTTACCGTCCCGAATCTCGCCTGAGCGCACCATTTCCAGCGCCCGGGAAAACGGTAGTTCAAGCACCTCAATCTCTTCGTCCTCCACGCCGCCGCCGATGCTGGCGCGCTCGCTATCATGATATTCGGCAATGAAGAAATGAATCAGCTCCGTGACGCCGCCTGGCGACATATACAGCTCAAATATCTTGCGTACCTCGCCAACGTCATACCCTGTCTCTTCAATGGCCTCTTTACGGATACAGACCTCCGGCTCGTCGTTATCAAGCAGGCCAGCGCAGGTTTCAATTAACATACCGTCTTGATTACCGTTGACCCATGTCGCCACGCGAAACTGGCGAACCAGAACCACGGTTTTTTTAGTTGAGTTGTAAAGCAGAATAGTTGCGCCATTCCCGCGATCGTAAACCTCACGCTTGTGACGGATAACCTCGCCATTACGACGGGTCAGGTCATAGGTAATGTTGCGCAGAGTAAAATAATTATCAGAAAGAATTTTATCCTTAATAAGCGTAATGGTTTGCGACATGCTGGCTCCAGGGTGTAAAAAGAGCATTAATATTACGCCGTGAGGTCGGTTTTGTCTGCTGAAGGGTTAATCCTTAATGCCGACTGAACGGACGTACAGCCATATTTTTCTGTCACTGCCATGACCATATTCTGCTTCTCCGGGCCGCAGAGTCCATGCTCGCGATATGATTTGACGGCCGGAGTGAGACTGAGGGAATCATCATGAAATTTACTCTCGTTGCGACGGTTCTACTGACGTTTTCCCTTTCAGCTTTTGCCGTTGAGTATCCGGTATTGACCACCGCGAGCCCTGATCAGGTGGGGTTTGATAGCCAAAAACTTCACCGACTTGATGGCTGGATTCAAAATCAAATTGATGCCGGATATCCCAGCATCAATCTTCTGGTGATAAAAGATAATCATATTGTTCTACAAAAAGCCTGGGGCTATGCCAAAAAATATGACGGTTCCACGCTGTTAGCCCATCCCATTCGGGCGACCACTAACACGATGTATGACCTGGCTTCAAACACAAAAATGTATGCCACTAACTTTGCATTGCAAAAACTGGTGTATGAAGGAAAAATAGATGTCAATGATTTGGTATCAAAATACATCCCCGGCTTTAAGGATATGCCTGGGGATAAAATAAAAGGCAAAGATAAACTCCGCATTATTGATATTCTTCATCACGTCGCGGGCTTTCCTGCCGACCCACAATATCCCAATAAAAACGTCGCCGGTAAATTATTTTCACAGAGTAAAAGCACTACTCTGGAGATGATTAAAAAGACACCGCTGGAATATCAACCTGGGTCGAAGCATATCTACAGCGACGTGGATTATATGATTCTTGGTTTTATCATTGAATCGATAACGGCAATGCCATTAGATCGCTACGTCGAAACCACCATTTATAACCCGCTCGGATTAAAACATACCGTCTTTAACCCGCTGATGAAAGGCTTCACGCCGCCGCAAATCGCCGCAACGGAACTACACGGCAATACGCGTGACGGCGTGATTCATTTCCCCAATATTCGCACCAATACACTATGGGGCCAGGTGCATGATGAAAAAGCCTGGTACTCAATGGGCGGCGTTTCAGGACACGCCGGACTGTTTTCTGATACCCATGATATGGCTGTGTTAATGCAAGTCATGCTCAATGGGGGCGGCTACGGTAACGTGAAGCTATTCGACGACAAAACGGTTGCGCAGTTTACTCGCCGCTCGCCAGAAGACGCTACCTTTGGTCTGGGATGGCGCGTTAACGGCAACGCCTCAATGACCCCCACGTTCGGGGTATTAGCCAGTCCGCAAACGTATGGACATACCGGATGGACCGGAACGCTGACGTCTATCGATCCGGTTAATCATATGGCGATTGTGATTTTAGGTAACAGGCCGCACTCGCCGGTAGCAAATCCTAAAGTGAATCCGAATGTTTTTGTCAGTGGATTATTACCTGCGGCGACGTATGGCTGGATTGTTGACCAGATATATGGTTCCTTAAAATAAAAATTAAGAGCCTGTCCTACCAGGCGTTATTGGCGCAGCCAGTTTGGACACGGACAGCGCGCAAAAACCGGAGCGTACACGTAGTACGTGAGGTTTGACTCGCTACGCTCGCCCTTCGGGCCGCCGCAAGCGGCGTTCAAAACGCTAACGCGTTTTGGCGAGCACTGCCCAGGTCCAAAATGGCAAGTAAAATAGCCCTAATGGGATAGGCTCTAAGAAGGGATTCTGATAGCGTCCCTTCCTTCAATTTACACTCTATTTTCAATACTAAGATTGGCCTCATCAGGCCTGTTAAACGTCGACCCGACGGGAAAATGTTTATCGCAGGGCGTTCAGCCCTGCGAGCGTCAACATTTCTGCAAACGGAGTAAGGTTAGCCAATAAGTTTAAGATTTTTTATCACTCAATCATTTAACCGTACCAGGCCTTAACCGGCCTACAAATACGCTTATTTAGCTAACCAGTCGAGTATCCCCTGTGCGGCATGTCGGCCTTCTGCCATCGCTGTCACCACCAGATCGGCGCCACGCACCGCATCGCCGCCGGCGAAGATTTTCGGGTTGGACGTCTGGTAACGAAACTCGCTCTCGACGCTGGCGGCAATACGTCCCCAGTTATCCACCTTCACGCCATGCGATTCCAGCCACGACATACCATGCGGATGAAAACCAAACGCCATAATGACCGCATCCGCCGGCATCACGAACTCGCTGTCCGGTACAGGTACCGGGCGGCGTCGCCCCTGACCATCCGGTTCGCCAAGCCGCGTACGCAAAAAGCGAATACCGCTGGCGCGCCCGTGCGTATCTAGCACCAACTCAACCGGCTGAACGTTAAATTCAAAGTTCGCGCCCTCTTCCCGCGCGTTTTTCACCTCTTTTTTCGACCCTGGCATATTGGCCTCATCGCGGCGATAGGCGCAGGTGACGTTGGCAGCGCCATGACGCAGCGCCGTACGTACGCAGTCCATTGCGGTGTCACCGCCGCCCAGCACAACCACGTTAAGGCCCGCAGTATCAATAAACGGCTCGTCAGGCAACGCCGGAAGCCCCATCACCTGTTTGGTATTGGCGATGAGGAATGGCAACGCATCATATACCCCCGGCGCGTCTTCATTCGGTAAATCAGCCTTCATGGAACGATAGGTTCCTACCCCGACAAAGACGGCGTCATAACTCTCCAGCAGCGTCTCCAGAGAAATATCTTTCCCTACTTCGCAGTTAAGCTCGAAACGAATCCCCATCGCGCTGAAGATTTCCCGACGGCGCGCCAGCAGAGATTTATCCAGTTTGAAAGCCGGAATACCAAAGGTGAGCAAACCGCCGATTTCAGGGTGGCGATCGTAGACGGTGGCGCTTACGCCATGGCGCGCCAGCACGTCAGCGCAGGCAAGACCTGCCGGCCCCGCGCCGATAATCGCCACGCGCTTATCGCTCTTCTGTACGTCCGACAGGTCGGGACGCCAGCCTTTGCTCAGAGCGCGATCGGAGATATAGCGCTCAATGTTGCCGATGGTAACCGCGCCATACTCATCGCGGAGTGTACACGCGCCTTCGCATAGCCGATCCTGCGGACAGACGCGCCCGGTAATTTCCGGCAGACAGTTGGTCTGGTGGGAAAGCTCTACCGCCGCATCAATATCGCCGGCTTTCACCAGTTCGATCCACTGGGGAATATGGTTATGCAGCGGACAGGTCCATTCGCAGATACTGTGTTCCCCGCATGTGAGGCAGCGGGCCGCTTCACGCTCCGCCTGCGCGGCGCGAAACGGCAGATAAATTTCCTCAAAGGTGGTTTTACGCGCTTCAATCGCCAGTTTATCCGGTTCGCCGCGCGGCGGCGTCGCCTGCATACGCTCGACTTTGCTGCTTGCTGTCCCACGGTGTTGTGTATCAACGGTACGCCAGGGGCGAATCTCCTGCCGGGCGGTACGCAGCCGTCGCGTTTTAGCCAGACGGGTCAACGAGTCTTCGGTGACCAGTTGCAGCGCATCCGCCGGGCAATTTTCCACACAAGCCGGACCCTGTTCACGTCCCTGACACAGATCGCATTTATGCGCGCTGGCTTTGAACTGGTTTGGCGCGACGGGCGTCAATACCATCTGCATGGTGCCGAATGGGCAGGCGACGACGCAGGATTTACAGCCGATGCACTTCTGCGCATTGACCTGCACGCTGTCGTTAATATGCGCGATCGCGCCGTTCGGACAGCTACGGGCGCAGGGCGCATCTTCGCAATGGTGACATGTAACCGCGCTGCGCTGGCGCTGATGTTTGATGACAGTAATTCGGGGCTGATAGCGCTGTGGCGTCAGAACATGTCGCTCATCATTGTGAGCCATTACGCAGGCGACCTCGCAGGCATGGCATCCCAGACACTGCTGGCTATTGGCCATAATAAAACGATTCATGGCGTCCTTCTGTTTTGGTTGCAAAAACCTTATTCTTTATATGAGCATTGTTATTAACTGACGAAGGCGGGGTCGGCAATGTTCATCTGCCCAGGAAGCACAACTATCTGTCCAGAACCTGTGGCAGATCAATTTATTTCAAAGCAAATGAAATTGCGGTTCAGCTAAATGCGGGGAGTACCAGTGTGACGGTTAAACGCCCGGTCTCGGCCAGTCTGGCTAAGGCTTTTTTCTATATTGTGCTGTTGTCTATTCTGTCCACCGGCAGCGCATTACTGACGCTGACCAGCAGTTTACGGGATGCCGAAGCGATCAATATCGCCGGTTCGCTACGAATGCAGAGCTATCGGCTGGGTTACGATCTGCAAAGCCGTAGCCCGCAGATTAATGCGCATCGTCAACTTTTCCAGCACGCGCTCAACTCGCCGGTACTGCAAAATCTCAACGCCTGGTATGTGCCGCAGGCGGTGAAAACTCGCTACGCGCGCCTGCACGCCAACTGGCTGGAGATGAATAGCCGCCTACAGGATGGCGACATTCTCTGGTATCAGTCCAATATCAACAATTACGTCGATCAAATTGATCTCTTCGTTCTGGCGTTACAGCATTACGCCGAGCGTAAAGTCATGCTGGTCGTCGCCATATCGCTGGCGGGCGGTATCGGCATATTTACGCTGGTCTTTTTTACCCTACGGCGTATTCGCCAGCAGGTCGTTCGCCCGCTGAATCAACTGGTCACCGCCAGTCAGCGAATTGAACATGGTCAGTTCGCCCCGCTGCCGCTGGATACCAGCTTACCCAATGAGCTGGGATTGTTGGCGAAAACGTTTAGTCAGATGTCGAGCGAGCTGCATAAACTTTATCGTTCGCTGGAAGCCTCGGTGGAAGAAAAAACGCACGATCTGCACGAAGCGCACCGCCGCCTGGAGGTGTTATACCAGTGCTCCCAGGCGCTGAATACCAGCCAAATCGATGTCCACTGTTTTCGCCATATTTTGCAAATTGTCCGTGAACATGACGCCGCCTGGTATCTGGAGTTAACCGTGGGCGATAACTGGCGGATTAGCGAAGGCACGCAAAGCCCCGACCTGCCGATGCAAATGCTGCCAGTGACGATGCAGGACACGGTCTATGGCGAACTCCACTGGCAAAGCCCCAACGTTAATGCCTCTACGCCGTTGCTGAACAGCGTCTCCACGATGCTGGGGCGTGGTTTGTACTTTAATCAGGCGCAAAAACACTTCCAGCAACTTTTGTTAATGGAAGAGCGCGCGACGATTGCCCGTGAGTTACACGATTCGCTGGCGCAGGTACTTTCTTATTTACGTATTCAGTTAACGCTTTTGAAGCGCGCCATTCCAGAAGATAACGCCGGCGCGCAAAGCATCATGGCGGATTTTTCCAGAGCGCTGAACGACGCCTACCGTCAGCTTCGCGAGCTACTCACCACGTTCCGTCTGACGTTACAGCAGGCCGATTTACCCTCCGCATTGCATGAGATGCTGGAAGATTTACAGAGTCAGACTCCGGCTAAACTCACGTTGGATTGCCGTTTACCCACGCTGGCGCTGGATGCGCAAATGCAGGTGCATTTATTGCAAATTGTGCGTGAAGCGGTCCTGAACGCCATTAAACACGCCAACGCGAGCGAAATCGCCGTGAGCTGCGTCACCGCGCCTGACGGCGATCATACCGTTTATATTCGCGATAATGGCATTGGTATCGGCGAACCGCATGAGCCTGCCGGACACTATGGTCTGAATATAATGCGTGAGCGCGCGGAACGGCTTGGCGGCACGCTGAATTTTTCGCAACCCTCCGGCGGCGGCACACTGGTCAGTATCAGTTTTCGCTCCTCCAACAAGGAAGAGAGTCAGTTAACGTAAAGAACGGCAAATCGCCGGAAGGCCAGATGTCAGGCTTTCCGGCGTTGGCACAAAAAGTATGCTGTAAAAGCGCATGATAATTTACATTATCTCCTTTATTTCTCCACGTTTGGCTCGTAGCTTGCCGCTACAGTGAAGCAGTTCAAATCTATAACGATATGTAGAAACACGAGGTTTCCCTTTAATGGCGAATTTTTTTATCGATCGCCCCATTTTTGCCTGGGTGCTGGCTATCCTGTTGTGTCTGACAGGGGCGTTAGCCATTTTCTCTTTACCTGTTGAACAATATCCCGATCTGGCGCCGCCCAACGTACGTATTACCGCGAATTATCCGGGAGCGTCGGCGCAAACGCTGGAAAATACCGTAACCCAGGTTATTGAGCAGAATATGACGGGCCTCGATAATCTGATGTACATGTCATCACAAAGCAGCGGAACCGGACAGGCGACCATCACGCTGAGCTTTATTGCGGGAACCGATCCTGATGAGGCGGTTCAGCAGGTGCAAAATCAGTTACAGTCCGCGATGCGTAAACTGCCGCAGGCGGTACAGGATCAAGGCGTCACGGTACGCAAAACGGGCGATACCAATATTTTGACCATCGCTTTCGTCTCTACCGACGGTTCTATGGACAAGCAGGATATCGCCGACTACGTCGCCAGTAATATTCAGGACCCGCTCAGCCGCGTCAACGGCGTGGGCGATATTGACGCTTATGGTTCACAGTACTCTATGCGTATCTGGCTCGATCCGGCCAAATTGAATAGTTTTCAGATGACCACGAAAGACGTGACCGATGCGATTGAGTCGCAGAATGCGCAAATCGCCGTCGGGCAGCTTGGCGGTACGCCTTCGGTCGACAAGCAGGCGCTGAACGCCACCATTAATGCGCAGTCGCTGCTGCAAACGCCGCAACAATTTCGCGATATCACCCTGCGCGTTAATCAGGACGGTTCCGAGGTCAAACTGGGCGATGTCGCCACCGTGGAGCTGGGGGCGGAAAAATATGACTACCTCAGCCGTTTTAACGGCAATCCGGCTTCCGGCCTTGGCGTTAAGCTGGCCTCCGGCGCGAACGAAATGGCGACCGCAAAGCTGGTACTGGATCGCCTCAACGAGCTGGCGCAGTACTTCCCTCACGGCCTGGAATACAAGATCGCGTATGAAACCACCTCCTTTGTCAAAGCCTCGATTATCGATGTGGTCAAAACGTTGCTGGAAGCTATCGCGCTGGTTTTCCTGGTGATGTATCTGTTCCTGCAAAACTTTCGCGCCACGCTCATTCCGACGATCGCCGTGCCGGTAGTATTAATGGGCACCTTCTCCGTGCTTTACGCGTTTGGCTACAGTATTAACACATTAACCATGTTCGCGATGGTGCTGGCGATCGGGCTCCTGGTCGACGATGCCATCGTGGTGGTGGAAAACGTCGAACGTATCATGAGCGAAGAGGGGCTCACGCCGCGTGAAGCGACGCGCAAATCCATGGGACAAATCCAGGGGGCGCTGGTCGGTATCGCGATGGTGCTGTCTGCGGTATTCGTGCCGATGGCGTTCTTTGGCGGTACCACCGGGGCGATTTATCGTCAGTTTTCTATCACCATTGTCTCGGCAATGGTGCTGTCGGTGCTGGTCGCCATGATCCTGACGCCGGCGCTGTGCGCAACGTTATTAAAACCGCTGCACAAAGGCGAACAACACGGGCAACGCGGATTTTTCGGCTGGTTTAACCGTACCTTCAATCGTAATGCCGAACGTTATGAGAAAGGCGTAGCGAAAATTTTGCATCGCAGCCTGCGCTGGATTCTGATTTATGTTCTGTTGCTTGGCGGCATGGTGTTCCTGTTTTTGCGTCTCCCCACCTCCTTTCTGCCGCAAGAAGATCGGGGCATGTTCACTACGTCTATCCAGCTACCGAGCGGTTCTACGCAACAGCAGACCCTGAAAGTCGTTGAAAAGGTTGAAAACTATTACTTCACCCATGAGAAAGACAACATTATGTCGGTCTTCTCGACGGTAGGTTCCGGCCCTGGAGGGAATGGGCAAAACGTCGCACGCATGTTTGTTCGCTTGAAAGACTGGGACGCGCGCGATCCCACCACCGGCTCCTCGTTCGCCATTATTGAGCGGGCGACAAAAGCGTTTAACCAGATTAAAGAAGCTCGCGTCTTCGCCAGCAGCCCGCCGGCAATTAGCGGTCTGGGCAGCTCCGCCGGTTTTGATATGGAATTACAGGATCACGCCGGAGCAGGCCATGACGCGCTGATGGCCGCACGAGATCAACTCATTGAGCTGGCCGGGAAAAACAGTTCCTTGACCCGCGTGCGTCACAACGGCCTGGACGACAGCCCGCAACTGCAAATTGATATTGACCAACGGAAAGCGCAGGCGCTGGGCGTATCGATTGACGATATCAACGACACCCTGCAAACAGCCTGGGGGTCGAGCTACGTCAACGACTTTATGGACCGGGGCCGCGTGAAGAAGGTCTATGTTCAGGCCGCAGCGAAATATCGTATGTTGCCGGATGATATTAATCTTTGGTATGTCCGTAACAAAGAGGGCGGCATGGTCCCCTTCTCCGCCTTCGCCACCTCGCGCTGGGAAACCGGATCGCCGCGTCTGGAACGCTATAACGGCTATTCGGCGGTAGAAATTGTCGGAGAGGCCGCGCCGGGGGTCAGTACCGGGACGGCGATGGATGTCATGGAGTCGTTGGTGCATCAGCTACCGGGCGGTTTTGGCCTGGAATGGACAGCCATGTCTTACCAGGAACGGCTCTCCGGCGCGCAGGCGCCTGCGCTGTACGCTATTTCGCTATTAGTCGTCTTCCTGTGTCTGGCGGCATTGTATGAAAGCTGGTCGGTGCCCTTCTCGGTGATGCTGGTTGTGCCGCTCGGGGTCATCGGCGCGTTACTCGCCACCTGGATGCGCGGGCTGGAAAACGATGTTTACTTCCAGGTGGGGCTGTTGACCGTTATCGGCCTCTCGGCGAAAAACGCGATTCTGATTGTGGAATTCGCCAACGAAATGAATCAGAAGGGACACGAGCTGTTAGACGCCACGCTGTACGCCAGCCGCCAGCGCCTGCGACCGATACTGATGACTTCGCTGGCATTTATCTTTGGCGTATTGCCGATGGCCACCAGCACCGGGGCAGGCTCGGGTAGCCAACATGCTGTCGGAACCGGCGTGATGGGGGGAATGATCTCAGCAACCATTCTGGCTATCTTCTTTGTACCCCTGTTTTTCGTGCTGATACGTCGCCGCTTCCCGCTGAAGCCGCGCCCGGAATAAGCTCCCGGCCAGCCTGATACGGGTCATCGGGCACAAAAAAGGCGACTTTCGTTGAGTCGCCTTTTCTTATCCTCTATGGGAGCGCGGTGCCTTCCAGGCATTTATTTACGAAGCATGACTTCGATAAAATCTTTCCAGTTCCCCAGTTCACGTTCAATCATAATAGCCTCTCTTATTATTATGGGTATTCTACGTAGTTAGCGGTATAGAGAGAAGTTCATTTAACCGATTGTTGCGATATCCTCTGGTTATGCTGTCTATGATATTACTATGGCGCTGTAGCCGTAAATTTTATGTGACTTACTGCAATATTTAGCAACATTAATACCTTTTCTACTACTTTATCAAATTGGGTTAAAAAACAAACAATTGCATATGCACAAAATAGGATTTATTCCACGAAGTATAAACAAGCCACATCTGGAACGTTTTGGAATCATTATTCACATTCACTCAACAATGTTATATTGATTGCCGATCAGTGCTGGATAAATAACCATAAACGGCCACACTTATTATCCCGCAGACGATACTATTGATTATTTATTCGAATTTCGCGTTAAAGGATTCAATATGATTACCCTCTATGGCATTAAGAATTGCGACACGATCAAAAAAGCGCGCCGTTGGCTGGAGGAGCATGGCATTGATTATCGTTTTCACGATTACCGTGTGGATGGCATAGACCTCCCTCTTCTTAATACCTTTATTGCCGAACTCGGCTGGCAGCCTCTACTGAATACGCGCGGCACAACATGGCGCAAACTGGATGAAGGCCACCGCAGCGGGATTACCGATGCCGACTCCGCCGCTGCTCTCATGGTTGAACAGCCGGCAATCATCAAACGCCCATTGCTCTGCGCGCCCGGGAAGCCTATGCTGCTTGGTTTCAGTGAATCCCGTTATCAGCAGTTTTTTGATGAGGTGTAGTCTATGTCGTGCCCGGTTATTGAGCTGACACAGCAACTTATTCGTCGCCCCTCCCTGAGTCCGGATGACGCAGGCTGTCAGGCATTAATGATTGAACGCCTGCGTAAAATCGGTTTTACCATTGAGCATATGGATTTTGGCGACACGCAAAATTTTTGGGCATGGCGTGGGCGTGGCGAAACGCTGGCGTTCGCCGGGCATACTGACGTCGTACCGGCTGGCGATGTCGATCGCTGGATCAATCCGCCGTTTGAACCTACGATTCGCGACGGAATGTTGTTCGGTCGCGGCGCGGCGGATATGAAAGGTTCACTGGCGGCCATGGTAGTGGCTGCTGAACGTTTTGTTGCGCAGCATCCTCATCACCGGGGCCGTCTCGCATTTTTGATTACCTCTGATGAGGAAGCCAGCGCAAAAAATGGCACCGTAAAGGTGGTTGAAGCGCTGATGGCCCGTAACGAGCGGCTGGATTACTGTCTGGTCGGCGAACCCTCCAGTACCGAAATTGTGGGCGATGTCGTCAAAAACGGACGTCGCGGTTCCCTCACCTGTAACCTCACTATTCATGGCGTTCAGGGGCACGTCGCCTATCCGCATCTGGCGGATAACCCTGTTCATCGCGCTGCGCCTTTTCTTAATGAACTGGTCGCTATCGAGTGGGATCGGGGCAATGACTTTTTCCCGGCCACCAGTATGCAGGTAGCCAATATCCAGGCAGGCACCGGCAGCAATAATGTCATTCCCGGCGAACTGTTCGTGCAGTTTAACTTCCGTTTTAGCACGGAACTGACCGATGAGATGATCAAAGAACGGGTACATGCGCTGCTTGAGAAGCATCAGCTACGCTATACCGTAGACTGGTGGCTTTCCGGTCAGCCGTTCCTGACCGCGCGCGGCAAGCTGGTGGACGCGGTGGTAAACGCCATTGAGCACTATAATGAAATTAAACCGCAATTACTGACGACGGGCGGTACGTCCGACGGACGTTTTATCGCCCGTATGGGAGCGCAGGTGGTAGAACTGGGGCCGGTGAACGCCACCATTCATAAAATTAATGAATGTGTGAATGCCGCCGATCTCCAGCTACTGGCCCGTATGTATCAACGTATTATGGAACAGCTCGTCGCCTGATGAGCGTTCCGGTAAGAGGAAATAAGCATGGACTGGCTGGCAAAATATTGGTGGATTCTGGTATTGGTGTTTCTGGTAGGCGTACTGCTGAATGTGATCAAAGATCTCAAACGCATCGACCATAAGAAATTCCTTGCCAACAAACCTGAGCTGCCCCCGCATCGCGATTTTAACGATAAGTGGGACGATGAAGACGACTGGCCGAAGAAAGATCAGCCGAAAAAGTAACCGGATAACATGCCGGACAGGCATCGCTATCCGGTATGGTCCCCACCGCCGGGCATTACGTCGCGCAAACGCTGCGTTCGTCCGGCATCCAGCGCAATTAGCGCCTGCGCCGCCTGCGCACGCTGCAACGCCAGCAGAGCTTTACGGCCTGAAATGCGTAGCCGGGCGCACAGTTCGGCATCGCTGGCTTTTTCCTCCAGCCGCCCTCTCAGCGCCGGTAATGGCAATGCGCTGTATTGCAGTAAACGATGCAGGCAACCTAACGATGTCAGTAGCGGGCGGTGCGCGAAAGCAAAGCCGACCAGCTCACGCCAGTCTTCATCATTAAGCGCCTGTTCGTCTAACGCCGCCAGCGGTATCGCCTCGCCGTTCCACTGTGTCAGGATATCCGCATCGCGGCGCAAACGCCGATGTTCCTGTTGCGCCAGCCGTTTTCCCGCGTCGCTCAGCGGCAATAACGCCATCGCCGTATAGCAACCGCTGCTCGCCTCCCGATGGCTGCCCATCCGTACCAGCACAAAGCCGCAGCGTTGCCAGAAGCGCCACAGCTCCGGCGTATAGCCGAAGCTGACGGAAAGATAATCACACTGCGCCGCCTGCTCGCACGCGCAGGCAATCAACTGCTGACCGATGCCTTCGCGCTGACGGGCGGGGTGCACCGCGATACGGCTTACGCGACGCCCGACCAGCGTCGCGGCTAAAGGGTCGCTACCGTGCGCCGCCAGCGACTGCGCCACCAGATTTCCACGCGGACGCCGGAAACCGCACCATACAGCCTGACTGAGCTCTGCGGATAACCCGCCCTCTTCGACCAGCCAGAGGGCGCCCGCCACACGGTTATTCGCCGTAGCCTGCAAGAAATGCTGTCCTGGCGCATCCATCATTCGGCGCAGATCCAACGGCGAAGTACGATAGTGCGCCCCCGACAGTAACTGATACACAGCCCTCGGCAACGCGGGCGTCTTTCCCCAGGCCTGCTGGTAAAATGCCGAGATTGCTATCCCGCCATGCGGCGCCTGCGCAAACGCTTCATCGTCGAATATCAGCGCCTCGCTGACGATATTTTCCAGCGGGCATTCTGGCGCCCAGCGGACAGGCTGACGAAGCGTAAAGCGGTGAAGCTGCGGAAAACGGGCGCAAAACTTAAGTAAAAAACCGCGTCCGGTGCCTTCGTAGCCCTGAACGGTGGTGGTGAGTAGTATGCGGGGAAAGCGCGAAACCAGTTGCAGCAGCAGCGGCGCGGGGATTGCCGCCGCCTCGTCAACCACCAGCCAGTCGGCTCTTGCCCCGCTCGCCAGCAGCGCATCCGGCGCCATAAAGCAGAACCGCTCACCGGCAAACGCTGCCAGGATATCCGTTGCCGTTTTCGCCGGTGCGGTCACGATAGCCGTGCCCGCCATCCGGGAGATGAATTGCCCGGCCAGCGCCGATTTGCCGCGCCCACGGGGGGCAATCACCGTCGCCACGCCGGGCGGCATTTCACGTAAACGCGATAAGATAGCCGCCTGCTCCGGCTGCGGCTCGCCGGTGGCGGGTCGCCAGCATTCACGGGAAGGATAAGATGGCCAGCAAAACGGCTGGCGCTGTCGCCAAAGCAGCGTTTGCGGATCGCGGGAGAAAGTCCGTTTAAGATGCTGTGCAAACTGCGGTGTGGGGATAGGCTGCGCGCAGTCGCTCCAGCGCAGTGAATCGGTATCAGGTCTGCTTTCCCACGTCTCGTACGGCGGCATCAGCAGAAGCAGCCAGCTTCCGGCCTGCAAGGTCCCGCTCAGAGCGGCAAACGCTGCGGCGTCAAAGCCCTGCCAGGCATCAAATATCGCATGACGGAATTCACGGCCCAGCAGCGTTTGTAACGCCTGTGGCGTACAGCGCGGCTGGGCGGGCGCGTCAGGCGCGACCCACAGCCAGTCACCGGGCAATACAGCGCGTATCGCCTCGGCCCGCTCCCGGCACCACGCCGCATCGCCGCTGATGACCAGTAAACGGCGAATGCCTTCCTGTGTCATTTGCGACGTTAACGCCTGTAGCGCATCGATATCAGACATCCCTGCCCCGGTTTATCAAAAGTTTTTGCCAAACGTATTACATTGCGCCGGGTCACCGCTGTCAAATCCACGCTTAAACCAGCTGTAGCGCTGTTCTGAGGTGCCGTGGGTAAAACTATCCGGCACGACGCGCCCCTGCCCCTGTTGCTGTAAGCGATCGTCGCCGATAGCCTGTGCGGCATTGAGCGCCTCTTCCAGATCGCCCGCCTCCAGTACACCTTGCTGCTGCATACTGTGTCCCCACACGCCGGCAAAGCAATCCGCCTGTAGCTCCATGCGCACCGAAAGGCGATTCACCTCCGTTTGCGACGCGTTTTGCTGTAACTGGCGTACTTTAGGCTCAATACCTAACAGTTTTTGTACGTGGTGGCCGACTTCGTGGGCGATGACATAACCCTGAGCAAAATCACCGTCCGCGCCCAGCTTATTTTTCATATCATCGTAAAATGAGAGATCGATATAGACGGTGCCGTCCGCCGGGCAGTAAAACGGCCCCATCACGGACTGACCCGCACCACAGCCGGTGCGCGTCATACCACGGTACATCACCAGTTTTGGCTGCTGATAGCCGCGCCCCATTTTTTGAAAGAGTTGCCCCCAGGTATCTTCGGTCGTCGCCAGAATCACCGAGGTAAATTTTGCCGCTTCATCATCATTGGGGCTTATCGAACGCGTCGACTGCTGCTGCGAAACCGGCTGACCGGTCAACAGACCGGTTAAATCCACCCCATAGTACCCTGCGACCAACACCACCACCAACAGAATGATGCCGCCTTTTCCGCGCGGAAGACGAAAGCCTGGGCCACCCAGCGAGGGGCCGCCTGGCCGATTACGTCTGTCCTCTACATTGTTACTTTCACGACGCCCTTGCCAGCGCATAATCACCTCATTCTCTCTTTGTTATACAGATGATCGTAGGCGGTCAGGCGCAGGATTACCACAGGTAAACGCTATCAGAATGAGGAAAGGATGATACCGGAGAGCGGTTGCCCTCCGGTCAGAAGCGGAATTAATCTAATTTCACGCCCAGTCGATGCGCGACGGCTTCATAGGCTTCAATCAGACCGCCCAGGCTCTGGCGGAAGCGGTCTTTGTCCATTTTGTCCAGCGTCTCTTTATCCCACAGGCGGCTACCGTCCGGCGAAAACTCATCGCCCAGCACCACTTCGCCTTTATACAGGCCAAACTCCAGCTTGAAATCCACCAGGATAAGACCCGCGTCATCAAACAGTTTTTTCAGTACGTCGTTGGCTTTGTAGGTTAGCTCTTTCATACGCGCCAGATTTTCCTGACTTACCCAACCGAACGTTTCACAGTAGGAACTATTCACCATCGGGTCGTGCAGCGCGTCGTTTTTCAGGAACAGATCGAATATCGGCGGGTTAAGCTCCATGCCTTCTTCCACGCCCAGACGCTTGACCAACGACCCAGCCGCACGGTTGCGCACCACACATTCAACCGGCACCATCTCCAGCTTCTTCACCAGACACTCGGTATCAGACAGCAAACGTTCCATCTGGGTCGGGATGCCCGCCTCGGCCAGTTTGGTCATAATGAAATGGTTGAATTTGTTATTTACCATGCCCTTGCGATCAAACTGTTCAATGCGCGCGCCATCCCCTGCTGACGTATCATTGCGGAATTCGAGCACCAACAGGTCCGGGTTTTCCGTGCTGTATACGGTTTTCGCTTTACCACGATACAACTCAGCTTGCTTTTGCATCTTTAACACTCCTGGGTGTGAATTAACGATAAGTATTCATTTCCTGCTACGCCTGCCGGAGACGTCGGCCTGTAATTGTGGTGCGAAATAGCGGTTAAATCGCGTTTTTGTACCGACGCACACGTTTGCGTATCTTATCAGAAAAAAGGGCCGGATTACTCCAGCCCTGTTAAATTACTTGTTGAACGCTGCCTGGAAGACGGCAACCAGCGCGTCGTTCTGGCTTTGCGTCAGAGTATGCCCCTTAGGATCGATAAACTGCAAGCTGCTGCGGTTATCTAAATCGCCGACCTGCAATTTATAGTCTCCGGATGCCAGGCCCGGGTCGCTAGCGCCCAGATCCCGCCAGTCGCTGTCAGACAACGGTTTGTACGTTACCGCTATGCTGCCCTGAGAGCGAGTGCTGTCGGTGACTTTCATGCCCACTTTTTCCAGCGCGGCCGGGAGGCGTTGCCACACGAGGTTGAACGGACCGCGAACGACCAGCATAGGTAAACCGGTATCATCAGCGGCGCTCTGCACATCCATCGTTGCGGCGGAACGGTTCTGCGCGGCATTTGCCGCATCCGTAGCGGTCTTATCCAGACCGGCGGAAATGACGTTCATCATTTCCGTGCTATAGCGCTGCAGCGACGCCGCGTCAGCGACCGGCTTGCCAGCCTGTTCCAGATTAACCAGTTTTACCGTTACCGCCTGCTGATAGCCCTGCGGCTTCACCGAGATTTGATAACGTCCACGATACTGTTCGTCTTCATCCAGGCGGTTCCAGTTCACCCAATCGGTCGTCAGGGTCTGGCTGGCATCGTCACGTTTTTCAATCGGATAATTTTTCGCCTGAATCACGCTGACGACTTGCGGCCACAGCGTGCTGCTACGGCCATTTTCCACCAATAGCGTAGCGGTATCGCCAGAGAACTGGGTACGCGCGCCGCTCACTAACGCTAACGGCTGCGCCGGCGGACGGATATCCAACGCCTTACCAACCGCGCCGCTCCCCTTCGTGACCGGAATAACGTAGTCGCCGGTCGTTATCGGCAGGATCATTCCTGCCGGGGCGTGAAGTTCAGCAAGCGGCGCGGCATCCAGATAGGATTCATCGCCGCTTACCTGGCGCTTGTAGCGCGAATCGGAACTACAGGCAGCGAGCAGCAAAACAAGCGAAACACCCGCAACCTTCGCCAGGCGCGACTTTTGTACTGAGTAAGCCATCAAATCTCCCTAAACTTTACAGCAGGCCAGCATGCTGAAGCGCTGCTTTGACGATGTCACGACCATGGTCCGTGATAGGCGTCATTGGCAGGCGCAGCGTGTCGGTCGCCACAAGACCCAATGCCTTACATGCCCATTTCACCGGGATAGGATTGGGTTCGACAAATAGTTTGTTGTGTAACGGCATCAGACGCTGGTTGATAGCGCGCGCCTCGGCAAATTGCCCTTCCGCCGCCAGTTTGCACATGTCAGCCATCTCGCGCGCCGCTACGTTAGCCGTAACGGAAATCACGCCATGACCACCCAGTTGCATAAAGTCCAGCGCGGACGCGTCATCGCCGCTAAGCAGAATAAAATCGTCTGAAACCAGCTCTTTGATCTGGTGAACGCGGGTTAAGTTCCCTGTCGCCTCTTTGATAGCGATAATATTTTTTATTTCCGCCAGACGACCCACGGTTTCCGGCAACATGTCGCAACCGGTACGGGACGGCACATTATACAGAATTTGCGGCAAGTCAGTGTGTTCCGCGATGGCTTTGAAATGCTGGAACAAACCTTCCTGCGTGGGGCGATTGTAGTACGGCGTTACCGTCAGGCAGCCAACAATGCCGCTATCGTTAAAACGCTGCGTCAGGCTAATCGCTTCCGCGGTCGCGTTTGCGCCCGTGCCAGCGATAACCGGAATACGTCCGTCAGCCAGTTCCAGCGTCATCATCACGACATCGCCATGTTCATCATGGCTTAGCGTGGCAGACTCGCCGGTGGTGCCAACCGAAACAATCGCCGAGGTACCGTTGGCGACATGATAATCAATGAGTTTTTTCAGGCAAGACCTACTGACGTTACCTTTCTCATCCATCGGCGTAACAAGCGCGACAATACTTCCCGTGAACATGGGCCATCCTCTGTGCAAACAAGTCCCTCAATGGTACGTTTGGTATGGCAATAAAAGCAAGCGACCAAAGCCGTTCTGATTGTTGTATGCAGGTTTTTTTTATGGTTTCCTTAAGATTACCTCACCGCTCAAAGGAATAACTGGTTTGACACCGTCATCACAACACTATTTGGTTATCACTGCGCTGGGCGCCGACAGGCCCGGTATTGTGAATACCATTACTCGCCATGTCAGCAGTTGCGGCTGTAATATCGAAGACAGCCGACTGGCGATGCTGGGCGATGAATTCACGTTTATTATGCTGTTGTCCGGCACGTGGAACGCGATTACCTTGATTGAATCGACATTGCCGTTAAAAGGCGCGGAGCTGGATCTGCTGATTGTGATGAAACGGACGTCCGACCGCCCCCGCCCGGCAATGCCCGCGACGGTATGGGTTCAGGTTGAGGTCGCCGACTCCCCGCATTTAATTGAGCGATTCACCGCGCTGTTTAATAGTCATGAAATGAATATTGCGGAGCTGGTCTCCCGCACGCAGCCGGCTGAAGGTGATAAAGCTGCGCAATTATTTATTCAAATCACCGCACATAGCCCGGCGTCGCAAAATTCCGCAAATATTGAGCAAGCCTTTAAAGCACTATGTACAGAACTCAATGCGCAAGGCAGTATAAACGTCGTCAATTACTCACAACATGATGAACAGGATGGAGTTAAGTAATGAATCCACTGAAAGCCGGTGATATCGCACCGAAATTTAGCTTGCCGGATCAAGACGGGGAACAAGTAAATTTGACCGACTTCCAGGGACAGCGCGTTCTGGTTTATTTCTACCCAAAAGCCATGACACCCGGCTGTACCGTGCAGGCCTGCGGCTTACGCGATAACATGGACGAGCTCAAAAAAGCAGGCGTGGACGTGCTGGGCATCAGCACCGATAAACCTGAAAAACTCTCCCGTTTCGCTGAAAAAGAGCTGCTGAACTTTACCCTTTTGTCCGATGAAAACCATCAGGTGTGTGAACAGTTCGGCGTCTGGGGCGAAAAGTCGTTTATGGGCAAAACGTATGACGGCATTCACCGCATCAGCTTTTTGATTGACGCTGATGGTAAGATTGAACACGTCTTTAATGATTTTAAAACCAGCAATCACCATGATGTGGTGCTGAACTGGCTGAAAGAAAACGCGTAAAAGCCTCAGGCCGCGCTGATGTGCGGCCTGGAAAGGGAATGCGCCGTCAGGCTTGCCGCGCCAGACGCCATATCGCCGCCACATTGCGCGCCGACAGGCTCAGGTTATATTCCGCCTCGTGTAAGGCTTCCGGCAGCGTAACGATATGCGACAAAATCGACAGCGCCGCATCGATACCCTGCTGATACACAACGTGATGATCGTGCTGCAGCCCACCGGCGAGCGCGATAACCGGTTTATGATACCGCTTCGCCACTCTGGCGACGCCAATCGGCGTCTTGCCGCAAATACTTTGGCTGTCCAGCCGCCCTTCTCCGGTAATCACCAGATCGGCATCTTTAACCGCCTGCTCAAGCTGTAGCGTTTCCACGACAATCTCTACGCCGGCGCGTAATTCCGCATTGAGCAATCCTAAAAGCGCGGCGCCCATTCCACCTGCCGCGCCCGCGCCGGGAGCATTAATCACCTCACGCCCCGTAGCCTGATAAATATGTCGGCCCCAGTTTTCCAGCGCCGCGTCCAGGGTGTTCACCATTTCCGCTGTCGCCCCTTTTTGTGGGCCAAAGATGGCCGATGCGCCCTGGGGACCACACAACGGATTGTTGACATCACACGCCACGGTTATCGATACCTTACGCAGCAATGGGTGACAACCGGACAAATCGATAGACGCCAGCGCCGCCAGCGCCTCGCCGCCCGGAGAAAGCGAGCGCCCCTGTTTATCGCGCAATATAACGCCAAGCGCCTGCATCATCCCCGCACCGCCGTCATTCGTCGCACTGCCGCCAATTCCCAGAATAATACGCTTTACGCCACGCTCCAGCGCCGCGACGATTAACTCGCCGGTGCCGTAGCTGGTGGTATTAAGCGGGTTGCGCAATTCAGGCGAAACGTGATGCAGTCCGGATGCCGCCGCCATTTCAATCACGGCGGTATCGCTATCGCCCAGCATTCCCCAGCGCGCGGCCACCGGTTGCCCAAGCGGGCCTTGTACCCACTGGTCAACATAACGCCCGCCGCTGGCCTCCACCATTGATTGTACGGTTCCTTCCCCGCCATCCGCCATGGGCACTTTAACGTAGTCGGCGTCAGGATAAATTTCGCGGAACCCCTTTTCTATCGCCTCAGCGACCGCCATTGCGGACAAACTTTCTTTAAATGAATCAGGAGCAATAACAATTTTCATAGGGATTATCCTGCAAAACCAAAGAAACCGAACATCAGAGTAGAAATAAAGGTAATGGCTAACCCCACCAGCGTTTCATACGGCATTAGCTTTAAACGTTCATGAATTTGCATATTGACGCTGCCGCCCGTCGCGTGGAAAAAGCTGCCGTGCGGCAGATGGTCCAGCACCGTGGCGCCCGCATGGATCATAGCGGCTCCCGCCAGGGCGGAAACGCCAAGTTCAAGTAACGTGGGAGAGAAAACGCCGGACGCCACCGCCGTTCCCGCCGTGGTTGAGGCCGTCGCCATTGACATCATGGCGCCAGACACGGGCGCCAGCAGCCAGGACGGCAATCCCGAAGCGGTGAGGCCATGAATCAGGACATCTTTAAGTTCGGAATTAGCGATAATGCCGGCCAGTGTACCGGTTCCCAGCAACATAATAGCGACAGGCGCCATACGCATCAGACCGGCGACCATGTACTGGTTACAGTGGCGCGCGCGTCCCATCAACAGCAGACCGACCAATCCCCCTACGGGCAGGGCAATTAACGGGTCAATGGAAATGCCGGCAAACGGACGGAGAGAAAGCAGGAAAATAGCGACCAGCGGCGCGCTAATCGCCACCAGAAAACCGGGTCTGGCGACGGAGTCATCATGGTGAGTCACTTCATGATCGGCGACGCCCGCGCCTTTATTATTCAGCCGTTTCGCTAACAGATAGGCGATAATAAGCCCAACGATGCCCGGAACCACGCCCGCCAGCATAATAGAGGTAAGAGGAACATGAAACGCATCGGAGGCGGCAATAGCGTTCGGGTTGGGTGACATCACGTTACCCGCTTTGCCGCCGCCGACCATCGCCAGCAGAATAGCGCTTTTTGACAGGCCTGCATTACGCGCAATCGACAGCGCAATCGGCGCGACGGTAATCACCGCCACATCAATAAATACGCCGACGGCGGTCAGACATAGTGTGGCAATGGCTAATGCCAATAACGCCCGGGTTTCCCCCACTTTGCGGACAATCGTCTCAGCAATCGTATTCGCCGCCCCGGACTCAATTAATACGCCCGCCAGTACGCCTGCGGCCAGAATACGCAATACAGCATTAACGATGCCCTGCGCGCCTGACACCATCAGCGACACGGTTTGCAGAAGATCGGCGCCGCCAATCAAACCGCCGACCAGCGCGCCCGCCATCATGCCGTAGGCTGGCGACACTTTTCTTAAAATTAATACGATGGCCACAACCAATGCGGCAATGGCTCCCAGGGTGGATATCGACGTCATATACTGCGCCTCCTTTAACATGGAGCGCGCAGTATGGAAAAACCCGCCTAAAAATCCGCTGGAGCTTTCAACAAATTTCGATTCGACCTGGCAGCGGTAACTTGTCGGACGGTACAGATTCGGCCTGGAGCTCCATACCGATATAAAGCCAAAGCGTACTTTTTAACTCGTTGATTTTTATGTGCGTAATATCCTCACAGCGCTGTAAGCGATAGCGCAATGTATTCACATGAATATGCAATGCTTTGGCTGTTTGCGTCAGGTCACAATTATGTTCAAACCAGGTCCGCAGCGTCTGTTGCAATACGCCTTTCGCGTCATGTTGCGCCAGTTGCAGCCACAGACGCGATAACTCCTGCACTTGCCAACTTTCAGACAGCCCGCTTAGCAGCGCGGGAAGCGCGTGGTCATGATAAAAAATGTACTGGCTGCGCAGCTTTTGTCTTTTCGCCATCGCCTGCGTGGCTCTCGCAGTGAGCAAAGATCGGTGCAATCCCGTCTCGCCGGCAAAATAACCCCCAACCAAAATACGGCTAAAGCCCGATGATGCAGCCCATGATTTAAAAATCTGCAATTCGCCCATTTCCTGGCGGGTATTCCACTTTCCCTCTTTTAACGTGATAGGCTTAATAATGATTAATTCATTAAATTCGGTAAACGTCACCAAATGGTTGCGCGCGTGATTCTCGAAATAATCCATTACATTGCGCAACGCTTCGCGATCCGGCTGGGAAAGTTCAATAATCAGCACCACTCTGGGAACCGCCAGATCAATACCCAGATAGGCCGCCATGGAGCGCAACGACTCTGTTGAATTTTCTCGCAAAATCAATTGGTTGATCAGCTCTTCGCGATAGCGTTTATCCCACTGTCGCTGTTCGATCAGCACCATATGCTCGATCACCAGCTCCGCCGCCATTTTAACCAGCTCGGCATACGCGCGAACCTCCTCCGGTTCGCCGGTAATGCCGACCACGCCGATAAGCTGTTCATGAAAAGAGATGGGAAGATTAATGCCGGATCGCACGCCTTTTAGCTGATTGGCAGTAGCGGAATCAATTTCTACAATACGGTTTTCCTTCAGCGCCAGAATGGCCCCTTCGTGACGCTGGCGAAGCCGCGAAGGTTCGCCAGACGCGATAATGACGCCATGCTCATCCATGACGTTTACCGAGTAAGGAATAATTTTCATGGCTCGCTGTACAATTTGCCGCGCGGTATACCCTTTCAAGTAATGTTTTCTCAACACACTCATTCCCTGTTTCGTTATCGCTTCACATTAAAAAAACAATCTCGCATCAATGATGTCACTTATTAACGAATTTCTCAGAAGAATGCTTAGGCTAAGTCACCAAATTTTGGCGGCTTTACAGCGAGAATTTTGTAGGTTCCAACAATAAAAATGCCGCAACACGGTGCGGCATTAAAAAAAAGAGCGGCTTTCTAAGCGCTTGTCCCTCATCAGGCGTGCGCAAAATGGCGGCAGGGCACTATGATGTCGTTCACGCTTTACAACTTTTGTACAGACCGCTCAGGATGAGGCATCCGTCACCTGACCATCCGGCCAGGCATGGACAACGGCTTTAATCAGCGTCGCCAATGGAATGGCGAAAAACACTCCCCAGAAACCCCACAGACCGCCGAAAATCACCACTGAGAGAATAATCACCAGCGGATGCAAATTCACCGCTTCGGAGAAAAGTACCGGTACCAGCAGATTGCCATCCAACGCCTGAATAATCAGATAAACGGCAAAACAGCTCCAGAATTCCGTCCCCAGGCCAAACTGAAACAGCGCGACGCCCACCACCGGAATTGTCACCACAAAGGCGCCGATATAGGGGATCAGGACCGAAAAGCCCACCAGTACCGCCAACAGTAGCGAATAGTTGAGGCCAAACAGCAAAAAGCCCAGCCAGGTCGCTACGCCCACCACCACCATCTCCAGCACTTTTCCGCGGATATAGTTGGTGATCTGCTGATTCATCTCATTCCACACCTGCCCCGCCAGCCCGCGATTACGCGGCAGCACGCGGCGCACGGCATTCAGCATCTGCTCTTTATCTTTTACCAGGAAAAAGACCATCAGCGGCACCAGCACCAGATATACCGCCAGCGTCAGTAGCCCGACTAACGAAGCCAGCGAATACTTCACCACCGAATCGCCCATGTTAAGCATCCGGGTACGCATGTTTTCCGCCATCGCATCAATAATGCCCGCATCCATCAGCGCCGGATAGCGTCGCGGCAAGGTCGCGGCGAAATCGGACAGTTTATTCAGCATACCGGGCATATCACGAATCAGGTAAATACCCTGCTGCCAGGCAATCGGCATCACCACAAACGCCATTAATAACAGAATGCCGACAAAGAGGATAAGGACAATGGAGGCTGCCCAGCGCCGAGAACAGCCAATCGCCTGCAGGCGCGCCGTCGGCCACTCCAGCAGGTAGGCCAGTACGATTGCGACCAGCAGCGGCGCTAACAGGCCGCTAAAGAAAAAGAGGATGCTAAAACCAGCCACCAGAATGACCAGCAAGGCAATCGCCTCCGGGTCGCTGAAGCGACGGCGATACCATTGCATTAACATTTCGAGCATAAAACCCTTCCCAGAACTCAACTGCGGGATTGTGATGCCGAATTGTATCGAAATGTCACAAAAAAGACTTCGCTTTTTATCGTTGATTCAGGAAACTAAAATAGTGAGTCTGTGCTCATCACAGTTACACTTATGAAGTGTCGGAGCGTGGAACGATATTTCACGACGTTGGTCAAAGGGCTATCTCAAAACAACAGGATAGAGGTTATGTTCAGGCAGTTGAAAAAAAACCTGGTGGCAACCCTCATTGCAGCATTGGCTCTCGGTCAGGTCGCGCCCGCATTTGCCGACCCTGCCGACACGCTGCCCGATATGGGAACCTCGGCAGGAAGCACGCTTTCTATTGGACAAGAGATGCAAATGGGCGACTTTTATGTGCGCCAGCTACGCGGCAGCGCGCCGTTAATCAACGATCCGCTGCTGGTGCAATACATTAACGCGCTGGGGATGCGTCTGGTCTCGCACGCCGACTCCGTCAAAACGCCCTTCCATTTTTTCTTGATCAATAATGACGAAATCAACGCGTTCGCGTTCTTTGGCGGCAATGTGGTGCTGCACTCGGCGCTTTTTCGCTACGCGGATAACGAAAGCCAGCTAGCTTCAGTCATGGCGCATGAAATTTCCCACGTTACGCAGCGCCATCTGGCGCGCGCGATGGAAGATCAAAAGCGCAGCGCGCCGCTTACCTGGGTGGGCGCGCTGGGTTCCATTTTGCTGGCCATGGCCAGCCCACAGGCCGGTATGGCGGCGCTAACCGGTACTCTGGCGGGAACGCGCCAGGGAATGATAAGTTTCACCCAGCAAAATGAGCAAGAAGCCGACCGTATTGGTATTCAGGTACTGCAACGCGCCGGATTTGACCCACAGGCGATGCCCTCTTTCCTCGAAAAACTGCTCGACCAGGCGCGTTACTCCACGCGCCCGCCTGAAATTTTGCTCACTCACCCCTTACCGGAAAGCCGCCTTGCGGATGCCCGCAACCGTGCCAACCAGATGCGCCCGGTCGTGGTGCAATCTTCCGCCGACTTTTATTTCGCCAAAGCGCGCGCCCTGGGAATGTACAATTCCGGACGTAACCAGCTCACCAGCGACCTGCTGGATCAATGGTCTAAAGGCAACGTGCGTCAGCAACATGCGGCGCAATATGGCCGGGCGTTGCAGGCGATGGAAGCGAGCAAGTACGATGAAGCGCGCAAAACGTTGCAGCCGCTATTAAGCGCGGAACCGAATAATGCCTGGTATCTTGACCTCGCCACCGATATTGACCTGGGGCAGAAAAGAGCCAACGACGCGATTAATCGCCTGAAAAATGCCCGCGATCTGCGCGTTAATCCTGTGCTGCAGTTAAACCTCGCCAATGCGTACCTCCAGGGAGGCCAGCCAAAAGCGGCGGAAACCATTCTGAATCGCTACACCTTTAGCCATAAAGATGACGGTAACGGCTGGGATCTGCTTGCTCAGGCCGAAGCCGCGCTGAACAACCGCGATCAGGAGCTGGCGGCGCGCGCTGAAAGTTATGCGCTGGCGGGACGACTGGATCAGGCAATTTCACTGCTCAGTAGCGCCAGCGCCCAGGCAAAACTGGGTAGTCAGCAACAGGCGCGTTACGATGCGCGTATCGACCAGTTGCGCCAGTTACAGGAACGCTTCAAGCCATACACGAAAATGTAATCGCCGTTTATTAGCCGGATGGCGTCACAAGGAGAACTCATGACCGACACGATTAAAATCTACCATAACCCGCGCTGCTCGAAGAGCCGCGACACGCTGAACCTGCTGAAATCTAACGGCGTGGAACCGGAAGTGGTGCTTTATCTGGATACGCCCGCCGACGCCGCCACCGTGCGGGAACTGCTGCGTATGTTGGGCATGTCCAGCGCGCGCGAACTGATGCGCCAGAAAGAAGATCTCTATAAAACGCTTCACCTGGCGGATAGCCAGCTAAGTGAAGAGGCGTTAATCCAGGCGCTGGTTGAACACCCTAAACTGATGGAGCGCCCCATTGTGGTGGCAAATGGTCAGGCGCGCATTGGCCGACCGCCTGAGCAGGTGCTGGACATCCTCGGTTAACCGTTGAACGCCGCCGTCGCGGCGTATTACAGTTTCAGGATCTCTTTGACAAACGGGATCGTCAGTTTTCGCTGGGCAGTGATCGACGCATGATCGAGCTGATCCAGCGTCATAAACAGCGTGCGCATTTCGCGATCAAGACGTTTGAGTAAAAACCGCCCGACATCTTCCGGCAGTTCAAACCCCCGTAACCGGGCGCGCAACTGTAGCGCCTGAAGTTTGTCTTCATCGGAAAGAGGCTGGAGTTTATAGATTTGCCCCCAGTCCAGACGGGAAGCGAGATCGGGCAAGCCCAGATTTAACTGTCTTGGCGGACGATCGCCGGTGATCAATAACCGCGTCTTACCGGACTCCAGAATGCGGTTATAGAGATCAAAGATCGCCATCTCCCACAGTTCATCGCCAGCGACGCACTCAATGTTATCAATACACACCAGCGAGAGGTGTTCCATACCGTCGAGCACTTCCGGCACGAACCAGGTACGTTTATCGAGCGGGACGTAGCCTACCGCATCTCCACGCTGCGACAGTTCAGCGCAGGCGGCGTGCAGTAAATGGCTGCGGCCCGCGCCTTCACGCGCCCAAAGGTAGATATATCCACTATGTTCCTGGCGCAACACGTTTTGTAACGCGGCCAGTAGAGAGGCGTTATCCCCCGGCCAGAAACTTGCGAAAGTTTCGTCGTCAGGAAGATAAAGTGGCAAAGAGAGCTGTGCCGGTGTGTTCAGAGATACCTCAACCCAGGATGACATAAAATCGCGCTGAGTTTACCACATAATTCCCGTGAGATAGAACCGGGCAGCATCGCTGCCCGGCAACCCGTTACTGATGCGGAGGCTCCGCATCATTTGCCTCCAGAACCACTTCTTCCGGACGCAACAGGCTAATCAGTTTAAAAATCAGGCTCAGGCCAATCCCGACGATGGTCGCCAGCGCCATCCCTTTCAATTCTGCCGCGCCGATATGCACTTTCGCGCCGCTCACGCCGATGATCAAAATCACCGAGGTGAGGATCAGGTTTTGCGCTTTGTTGTAATCGACTTTCGATTCGATCAAGACGCGAATCCCCGACGCGCCGATGACGCCGTACAACAGCAGCGAGACGCCGCCCATCACGGGTAACGGGATAATCTGAATCGCCGCCGCCAGTTTGCCGACGCAGGAAAGCAGAATGGCGAAAATCGCCGCGCCGCCGATAACCCAGGTACTGTAAACGCGGGTGATCGCCATGACGCCAATATTTTCCCCATAAGTGGTATTCGGCGTGGAGCCGAAGAAACCGGAAATGATCGTCGACAGTCCGTTAGCGAACATCGAGCGGTGCAAACCGGGATCGCGCACTAAATCTTTTTTGACGATATTCGCCGTCACCACCAGATGACCGACATGCTCGGCAATCACGACCAACGCCGCGGGCAGAATCGTCAGGATCGCGAACCATTCAAAACGCGGCGTATAGAAGGTCGGCAGCGCAAACCAGTGTGCCTGGGCAATCGGCGTGGTATCGACCACCCCCAGCGCGAATGACAGCGCATAGCCCGCCAGCACGCCGATCAAAATCGGAATGATCGCCAGGAAACCGCGAAACAGTACGGAGCCGAACACCGTCACCGCCAGCGTGACCATGGAGATAATAATTGTTTTCGTGTCCGGCGACTGCCCTTGCGCAGGCAGTAATCCGGCCATCCCCGCCGCGACGCCAGCCAGCTCCAGACCGATGACGGCAACGATTGCGCCCATTGCCGCAGGCGGGAACATCACATCCAGCCAGCCGGTGCCCGCTTTTTTAACGATGAAAGAGACCAGACAGAACAACACGCCGCACATAATAAAACCGCCCAGCGCCACTTCATAACCCAGCGGCAACAACAGTAATACCGGGGAAATAAAGGCAAAGCTCGATCCGAGGTAGGCAGGAATTTTACCTTTGCAGATAAAGAGATACAGCAACGTTCCGATACCGTTAAACAGCAGCACCGTCGCGGGATTGATATGAAACAGAACTGGCACCAGCACAGTCGCGCCAAACATGGCGAAAAGGTGCTGTAAACTAAGCGGGATTGTCTGTAAAAGCGGCGGTCTTTCACTCACCCCGATAGCACGGCGCGTCATAGTGTTTTCCTCTAAGTGTGTTTGTTATGAGTTGTTTTATTCAAAAAAAAGCCGACTCTTAAAGTCGGCTTTTAATTATTTATTCACTTATTTGGTACCAAAAATCTTATCGCCGGCATCGCCAAGCCCCGGAATAATGTATCCGTGCTCGTTAAGCCCCTGATCGATAGAGGCGGTGTACAGTTCAACGTCCGGGTGCGCTTTTTCCAGCGCCGCAATGCCTTCCGGCGCGGCGACCAGCACCAGCACCTTAATGCTGCTACAGCCGGCTTTTTTCAGCAGGTCGATGGTCGCGATGACAGAACCGCCGGTCGCCAGCATCGGGTCGACGATCAGCGCCATGCGCTCATCAATGTTCGATACCAGTTTCTGGAAATAAGGTACTGGCTCAAGCGTCTCTTCGTTACGGTACATCCCGACTACGCTGATACGCGCGCTCGGTACATTTTCCAGAACGCCTTCCATCATGCCCAGACCCGCGCGCAGAATCGGCACAACGGTAATTTTTTTACCTTTGATCTGGTCGATTTCCACCGGGCCATTCCAGCCTTCGATGGTGACTTTTTCCGTTTCCAGGTCGGCTGTCGCTTCATACGTCAGCAGGCTGCCTACTTCTGAGGCGAGTTCACGAAAGCGTTTAGTGCTAATGTCGTTTTCACGCATCAGACCCAGCTTGTGTTTGACGAGTGGGTGTTTGACTTCCACGATCTTCATACTCTTCTCCTATCCTCAGATGACTGGCAACCACAAAAAAAATCGCCGGATTATACCGCTTTTCCTCTCTGACGCAACACAATGTATGCTTGACCTGGATCAACCAAAAGCGCTGATAGTGGAAAAGTGAGTATAAATCACTCACGTTGAAACAGGCGATAAAGGCTAACAACCGTTTGAATCTTAGCAATTTTAAGGATGAATGGCCTGTCCCGACCGCCTGTCGTAAACCAAGTGCTGGATATCCTTTTCTTTTTTACCAACAGGGAAATTTTCAAGCAGCGACCGAAACCATGCCAAAAAAATCGTCCGGATATCCAGGGCGCAGACCACGCTCGCAAACGTTTGCTTTCCCTGTTAGAATTGCGCCGAATTTAACTTTTACCGCAAGAAAAAACGTGGGGAACCAGGCAGTGACCGATAAGACCTCTCTTAGCTATAAAGATGCCGGCGTCGATATTGATGCGGGTAACGCTCTGGTTGATCGAATCAAAGGCGTAGTGAAGAAAACTCGCCGCCCGGAGGTTATGGGCGGTCTGGGCGGTTTCGGTGCGCTGTGCGCGTTGCCGCAAAAATATCGTGAACCGGTACTGGTTTCCGGCACTGACGGCGTAGGCACCAAACTTCGCCTGGCGATGGACTTAAAGCGTCACGACGCTATCGGTATTGATCTGGTGGCGATGTGCGTAAACGATCTGGTCGTTCAGGGCGCGGAACCGCTGTTTTTCCTCGATTACTATGCCACGGGTAAACTGGATGTCGATACCGCCGCCAGCGTGATCAACGGTATTGCCGAAGGCTGCCTGCAATCCGGCTGCGCGCTGGTCGGCGGCGAGACGGCGGAAATGCCGGGCATGTATCACGGCGAAGATTACGATGTGGCGGGTTTCTGCGTCGGCGTAGTCGAAAAATCAGAAATCATCGACGGCTCCCGGGTTGCCGAAGGCGACGTGCTGATTGCGCTCGGCTCCAGCGGCCCGCACTCGAATGGATATTCGCTGGTGCGGAAAATTATTGACGTTAGCGGCTGCGACCCACAAACCACTTTGCTGGAAGGGAAGCCGCTGGCCGATCATCTGCTTGAACCGACCCGTATCTACGTAAAATCGGTTCTGGAACTGATTGAAAACATCGATGTACACGCTATCGCCCATCTCACCGGCGGCGGCTTTTGGGAAAATATTCCGCGCGTTCTGCCGGAGAATACCCAGGCGGTAATTAATGAGTCGTCATGGCAGTGGCCCGCCATCTTTACCTGGCTGCAAACCGCCGGTAATGTCAGCCGACATGAAATGTACCGTACCTTTAACTGCGGCGTCGGCATGGTGATTGCGCTCTCCGCTCCGGAAGCGGACAAAGCGCTTGCTCTGCTAAACGAGAAAGGTGAAAACGCATGGAAAATCGGTATCATCAAAGCCTCTGATTCCGAACAGCGTGTGGTTATTGAATAATGAATATTGTGGTGCTGATTTCCGGCAATGGAAGCAATTTACAGGCGATTATCGATGCCTGCGAAGCGAAGAAAATTAAAGGTACCCTCAGGGCAGTATTCAGCAATAAGGCCGACGCGTTCGGCCTTGAACGCGCCAGAGAAGCCGGCATTCCGGCGCAAGCGCTGACTGCCGATCGGTTTGACAGCCGCGACGCCTTCGATCGCGAGTTGATTCGCAAGATAGACGCGTATGCGCCCGATGTGGTCGTGCTGGCCGGTTTTATGCGTATTCTGAGTCCGATGTTTGTCGCGCATTACTACGGGCGTCTGCTGAACATTCACCCTTCCCTGCTGCCAAAATATCCGGGGTTGCATACCCATCGCCAGGCGCTGGAAAACGGCGATGAGGAGCACGGTACCTCGGTACATTTCGTGACAGACGAACTCGACGGCGGCCCGGTCATTCTCCAGGCGAAGGTGCCGGTTTTTGCCGACGACAGCGAAGATGATATCACCGCACGCGTACAAACTCAGGAACATGCGATTTATCCGCTGGTGATTAGCTGGTTTGCGCAGGGGCGTCTAAAGATGCGCGATAACGCCGCCTGGCTGGACGGGCGTCGTCTGCCGCCGCAAGGTTATGCGTCTGACGAATAATACGTCATCGAACAGGACTGCGTCTGCTTGCCGGATGGCGGCATAAATGCCTATCCGGCCTACTCTTTTCCCTTCCTTTATGCTATCAGTTTATTGTCATATTTTTCTGGCGCAGTTGGACATTAACGCGTAATGCTCGCCATAATCATCAGGCAGTGTCCCGTGAATAAAACGGAGTATAGGTAGTAATGGGTCAGGAAAAGCTATATATCGAGAAAGAACTGAGCTGGTTAGCATTTAACGAACGCGTGTTACAGGAAGCGGCGGACAAATCCAACCCGTTGATTGAGCGGATGCGGTTCCTGGGAATCTATTCTAATAACCTCGACGAGTTCTACAAAGTGCGTTTCGCTGAACTGAAACGACGCATTATTATCAGCGAAGAACAGGGTTCAAATTCTCATTCACGCCATTTGTTAGGCAAAATTCAGTCCCGCGTGTTGAAAGCAGACCAGGAGTTCGACGGCCTGTACAACGAATTACTGCTGGAAATGGCGCGTAATCAAATCTTTCTGATCAACGAGCGTCAGCTCTCGGTGAACCAACAAAGCTGGTTGCGCCACTATTTTAAGCACTATTTGCGCCAGCATATTACCCCGATTCTCATTAACCGGGAGACGGATCTTGTTCAGTTTTTAAAAGATGATTACACCTATCTGGCGGTGGAGATTATCCGCGGCGACACCATCAACTATGCGCTGCTGGAGATACCGTCCGACAAAGTCCCACGCTTCGTTAATCTGCCGCCGGAGACACCGCGCAGACGCAAGCCGATGATCCTGCTGGATAATATTCTGCGCTACTGCCTGGATGACATTTTTAAAGGGTTCTTCGACTATGACGCGCTTAATGCCTATTCGATGAAAATGACCCGCGATGCCGAATATGATCTGGTGCATGAGATGGAATCCAGTCTGATGGAGCTGATGTCCTCCAGCCTGAAGCAGCGCCTGACCGCTGAACCTGTGCGCTTTGTCTATCAACGCGATATGCCCGCCGCGCTGGTCGACGTGCTGCGGGAAAAACTGACGATCTCCCGGTATGACTCAATCGTACCCGGCGGGCGCTACCACAATTTTAAAGACTTTATTAATTTTCCGAATGTCGGTAAAGCCAACCTGGTCAATAAGCCGTTACCGCGGTTACGCCATCTTTGGTTTGATAAAGAGAAGTTTCGTAACGGTTTCGACGCGATTCGTGAACGTGATGTGCTGCTCTATTATCCTTATCACACCTTTGAACATGTGCTGGAACTGCTACGCCAGGCGTCGTTTGACCCAAGCGTGCTGGCGATCAAAATCAATATTTATCGCGTAGCGAAAGACTCGCGCATTATTGACTCGATGATCCATGCCGCCCATAACGGCAAAAAAGTCACCGTGGTGGTGGAGTTGCAGGCGCGCTTCGATGAAGAGGCGAATATTCACTGGGCCAAGCGGTTAACCGAAGCGGGCGTCCACGTTATTTTCTCTGCGCCCGGGCTGAAAATTCACGCCAAACTCTTTCTCATCTCACGAAAAGAGGGCGATGACGTGGTGCGTTATGCGCATATCGGCACCGGTAACTTCAACGAGAAAACGGCGCGGCTGTATACCGATTATTCGCTGCTGACCGCCGATGCGCGCATTACCAATGAAGTGCGCCGGGTCTTTAATTTTATTGAAAACCCCTATCGCCCGGTCACTTTCGATTATTTGATGGTTTCTCCACAAAACTCACGGCGTCTGCTGTATGAGATGATCGATCGTGAAATCGCCAATGCCCAGCAAGGCTTACCGTCAGGGATTACCTTAAAGCTTAACAACCTGGTCGATAAAGGGTTGGTCGACAGGCTATACGCCGCGTCGGGTTCAGGCGTCCAGGTCAATCTGCTGGTGCGCGGTATGTGCTCTCTTATTCCGCAACTGGAAGGAATTAGCGATAATATTCGCGCGATTAGCATCGTGGATCGCTATCTTGAACACGATCGGGTTTATATTTTCGAAAACGGCGGTGATAAGCAAGTTTGGCTCTCTTCAGCTGACTGGATGACGCGTAATATTGACTACCGTATCGAAGTCGCTACGCCTATCCTCGACCCGCGGCTTAAACAACGCGTCCTGGATATCATTGACATTCTGTTTAGCGACACGGTAAAAGCGCGTTTTATCGATAAAGAACTCAGCAACCGCTACGTACCGCGCGGCAATCGCCGTAAAGTTCAGGCGCAGCTGGCAATTTATGACTACATCAAATCACTCGAGCAACCAGACTAACGCTATGCCAATTTACGATAAATCCCCTCGCCCGCAGGAGTTCGCTGCGGTCGATCTCGGCTCAAACAGCTTTCATATGGTCATTGCCCGCGTGGTTGACGGCGCAATGCAGATTATCGGCCGTTTAAAACAGCGCGTCCATCTGGCGGACGGGCTGGGCGCAGATAACAAACTCAGCGAAGAAGCCATGGAACGGGGGCTTAGCTGTCTGTCGCTGTTTGCTGAACGCTTACAAGGTTTCTCCCCTTCCAGCGTTTGTATCGTAGGCACCCATACGTTACGTCAGGCGCAAAATGCCGCTGATTTTCTCAAACGCGCGGAAAAGGTTATTCCCTACCCGATAGAGATTATTTCCGGTAACGAAGAAGCGCGCCTGATTTTTATGGGCGTAGAACATACGCAGCCGGAAAAAGGCCGCAAGCTGGTGATCGATATCGGCGGCGGGTCAACAGAGCTGGTCATTGGCGAAAACTTCGAACCCAGGCTGGTTGAAAGCCGTCGTATGGGCTGTGTGAGCTTCGCGCAGCTCTACTTTCCCGGCGGCGTTATCAATAAAGAAAACTTCCAGCGCGCCCGAATGGCGGCGGCGCAAAAACTGGAAACCTTAACCTGGCAGTATCGTATTCAGGGTTGGAACGTGGCGATGGGCGCTTCCGGTACGATTAAGGCCGCTCATGAAGTTCTCCTGGCGCTGGGTGAGAAAGATGGCTTCATTACGCCGGAGCGCCTCGATAAACTGAAGTCAGAAGTGTTGAAGCACCGCTCCTTTAATGCGCTCAGCCTGCCGGGTCTGTCTGAAGAACGAAAAGCGGTCTTTGTGCCGGGCCTGGCGATTCTGTGCGGCGTTTTTGATGCTCTGGCTATCCGCGAGCTTCGCCTTTCCGACGGCGCGTTGCGCGAAGGCGTACTGTATGAAATGGAAGGCCGCTTCCGCCATCAGGATGTTCGCAGCCGTACCGCAAAAAGTCTGGCCAATCAATACAACATTGACAGAGAACAGGCCAGACGTGTGCTGGAAACCACCATGCAGATGTACGAGCAGTGGCAGGCCCAGCAGCCAAAACTGGCGCATCCGCAGCTTGAAGCGTTGCTCCGCTGGGCGGCAATGCTGCATGAGGTTGGACTGAATATTAATCACAGCGGTTTACATCGCCATTCGGCTTATATTCTGCAACACAGCGATTTGCCCGGCTTTAATCAGGAGCAGCAAATGATGATGGCGACGCTGGTGCGTTATCATCGTAAAGCCATAAAACTGGATGATATGCCCCGCTTTACGCTGTTTAAGAAAAAACAGTATCTGCCGTTAATTCAGCTACTTCGGCTGGGCGTATTACTGAACAACCAGCGGCAGGCGACCACCACACCGCCGACGCTGCGGCTAACGACCGATGACAGCCACTGGACGTTATGTTTTCCGCATGACTGGTTCAGCCAGAATGCGCTGGTACTGCTTGATCTGGAAAAAGAACAGCAGTACTGGGAAGCGGTAACTGGCTGGCGTCTCAATATTGAGGAAGAAAGCTCGCCGGAGATCGCCGCGTAAATTGTGGATCAGACGCCGCGCTGCGGCGTCTGCCTTTACTGAATCTCAGATAATAGCTGCGGCTCGCCAATTAAATATCCCTGAAGATAGTCGATCCCCAACGACAGCACTACGCTTCGTATTTCTTCGCTCTCGACATACTCCGCGACGACCTGCATATTTTTCATTCGCGCTAAATGACAAATAGAAGCCACAATCTGATAATCGAGACTGTTTGACACTATATTGCGAATAAAACTGCCGTCAATTTTAAGAATATCGGCGTCAACGTTTTTCAGCCGCGCATAGCTGGCGTAGCCAGTACCGAAATCATCAATCGCTATCTGACAGCCAAACTGCTGTAGCTGTCCCAGCGTCAACTGCGCCTGCTCAGCATTGGTGAGAGAGTTGCTTTCCGTTACCTCAAAAACCAGTTGCCAGGGTTCAACCTGATATTGCGTAAGCAGCTGCTTAACTTCTGCAGGAAAACGGGCGCGGCATACCGATGTTGGCGACAGATTAATGGCAAAACGATGCGCGGGCATATATTCCCGGCTGGCCGCCATAAACCGCAGCGTGTTTTCAATCACCCAGAGATCGATAGCGGAAGACAAACCAAACTCATGCGCCACGGGTAAAAAATTGTCCGGGTTGATAACGTCGCCGTTGTCATCCCTGAGTCGCAGTAAGATTTCATGGTAAACGTCCCCACGAACACCAAAAATAGGCTGCGCCATCAGGAAAAAATGATCGTGCTCCAACGCCTGTTGCAGGCGATTCATCATCGCAATTCTGCCCTTCAAATCGCGCTGCAGGTGCATTGCGCCGCGCCGCTGTAAATCCTCCGGCGCGTTAGTCGTCAACGAAAGATCGGAACTGGTGCTTAATTCGCCTAGCAGAAGATAAAGGTGGCTAACCGGAGAACGTACGCAGCAGTAGCTCACGCCGACAGGCGGCTGTAGCGGCAGTCCGTCCCAGATAAAACGAAACTGCTTAATATGTTTATCCAGCGCTTCAATACGCTGCTGATGCGCCTCTGTATTAAGACGCAGCACCAGGTCGTGCCCTGACATCTGGTAGACGCACTCATTTGAGGCCAACATCGGCGTAATCCAGTGAGAGAGCTTTTGCTTATACTGGATACGTAACATGACGCCATAATTTTTACCCAATAGCTCCAGACCCGGCACGTGTAAAAAACAGATCGTAGACCAGGGTGCATTTTTAAGCGCGCGATTTAACGCACGTAAATTGGGAAGATGTACAACCGGGTCAAGATAGGCCAGGCGCCGTGCGCGACCACTCACTACGCGCTGACGCGTGGCCAGTACAGACATATAATTAACAATAAAAGAAAAAACCAGATAGCTCGAAGAGGTAATCGCTAATTGCGTATCATAACCTGAATACCAGGGCATATAACGCTGATAATAATGAATCGACGTAATTAGCACGACGGCCCAGATAATTGAAATAAACTTATAGCCATAGCGCATCGCGCCCCACAGCATGACCGGCAATAATAACGAAAGCGTATAGTTGGTACTAAATATTGAGCTATTATCCGTCAATGGCATACACAGTATAAACATTAGTATAGTCAATACAGCCAGCCAAATAACGATCTCTTTTTTAGTGGCCTTGCTATCAATCTGTAGCTTTAATTGCTGATAATACCCCCGCAGGTGCAGCGGATTGCGGAGAGTACGAATAATAAAATAGCACAATGGCACGCCGACAAGGTTACCGACCAGTAACGCCTGGTAATTAATCAGCGTGTTGATATTAAAGGGCATTACCCCCATCAGGCTGGCTTTACTTTCGTACATGCCAACAAAAGCGGCAAACTGGTAAATGACCAGAAATAATGTCGCTGAACAAAATACCTGCCAGAACATTCGTTGAAACAACAGGTGGGCGTCGCCGTGGGAAACATTGTTTCGCCGGGGGGAAAAGACACGATAGCCGCCCCAGCTTAGCACGATAGTAATGATAAAGTGCATCGTCACAGAAAGGGTTTCATACAGCCCTGTCTGCGGGTATCTGCGCCAGAAGATAGCAAGCACAATGCCCGGCAGTGCTGCCCAGCCGAAAAAGAGCATCAGACTAAGCATAAAAGCTAACGGCAGGTAAAAAAGAACCACATTTCCAGTGCTGGTAAGCGCATAAGTATTTGCGCTACTTAAAACAGGTAGTAAAATCGAAGGAAGGATGAGCGGTAGTCCCCACCATTTATCTCTGATATTTATATAAGTTTTATTCAGCTTCATAGATGCTCAGCAGAACCCCCCAATCCCAAAGGGGCGTTAACAGACAGGCATCCCACCTGACTTTAAATTGATGATGCGATATACATCACACGATAGTCATCGATTGTAATTATTAAACAAAAGTAACATTTGATTTAAGTCAATTATTACCTTTCTCCTGCAGCCTTTATTCGTCTTTTTATTCTTTGTTATCATTAATTTATTATTAATGTAAATACTAAAATTATCTTCCATAACAATATAAGATAAATCAACTGACGCAATTTTACATTAAGAGGAATTGACCATCGGTTCGCAGTATGCCTTAATGTAGAGTGAACGCAGGCTTGTTACGTTCTTCGCCCTGATAATACCCTTGAAGAACTCAGCCTGATCCCGCCCATACCGCTGGGCCAACGTTAAGGAACCCTTTGTGAGTCAGGCCAACAGTATGCGAAAACGACATCGATTTAACACTCGCATGACCCGTATCGTACTGCTTATCAGTTTTCTCTTCTTCTTTGGACGTTTCGTCTACTCTTCTATCGGCGCCTGGCAGCACCATCAGGATAAAAAAGAAGCGCAACAGTCATCGCTTTCTGTCACCACGCCGGGACAACGTTAAGCTGTTATCCGTTAAAAAGCCCGCGCAAGAAAAAGAAGCTTTCGCGTTAACACAGAAAGTCAATCCCACTCAATGGGTTCAGACCATAATCAGACGCTTAAAGAGCGACTGCGGAATATCCTGCCTGGGTGATAAGATCATATACGCGGTTACTAAGATTCCCTTGACCGAATACAAAACCCGATAGCCTTCAGCGTGGTTAAACTCCCGGTAGCTGGCACAAGTTCAGGGCAAATCTGGCATCCCAGCGGGCACTGGCGTACGGTACTCTCAAACTGTGTAAGTATCTCTGCGATAGCCGGATGCCGCTCAACCTCAACGCGTTTCAGGAACCCGCTATTGTGTCGATGCAGTGCTTTACCATAAACGTATACTCAAAGGTCACCTGCGGTTCCGCCCTATCCGCCAGTGTCAATGCGAAATCAGGAAGATAACCGTCGTGGGAGGAGAATAAGGTGACCAGTCCCATACGTCAGGATTTGTTTTGTAAAGAGCCCAGTAAGCTCTGAAACTTTTTAGGCGTAGTCGGCCTGGTGCCAGAAGCGAACATTGGCTGAATTGAAAGTAGCCATGATGTGTTTTCATTATGGCCTGTTACGTTAGAATAACCTCGTTGAAAACGATAGAGCTGGGGTAAAAATGTTTGCTGATTTTGGTATCGTGAATTTCTGGACGTATCTGCTTGGTGCGACACTGATAGTCCTTGCTCCTGGCCCTGAGACCATGTTCGTGATTAAAACAAGCATTACAAGCGGCATCAAACGAGGCTTTGCTGCAATATTTTCCATTCTCATGAGTGACGTACTTCTGGTTCTGCTGGCATGGTGTGGGCTGGCTGCGGTCATAAGCTCAACCCCTGCCTTGTTTAACGCCATCAAATACGCAGGTGCTGCCTATCTTTTCTATCTCGGTGTCCAGACGATACGCACTATCTTTAAGCCAGCTATCGAAACGAGTGAGGAAAAGAAATCTTCAGCTAATGCTAAGGGGATCATCGGACGCGGAATGCTGGTTACTCTACTGAATCCAAAGACGCTACTGTTCTATATCTCTTTTTTCGCCCAGTTCATCAATGTTCAGGCTGAACACTCCTGGATGGCGTTTATCATTCTTGCTGCGGTAATGTTCGCGATTACTCTCGTTTATTTCGGCTTCCTCGTTTTCTGCGGCTCTTATCTGCTAAGCCGTCTGAAAGGCAACCGTAGATTATCAACCATTGGAAACACGCTGGTAGGTATGTTCTTCATTGGATTTGCAGCACGACTCGCAAGCGTCACTTCCTAACTGAACAACTAAACCGCCTCACGGCGGTTTTTTTACGTTCTTACGCTGGATGGGACGACCTCTCCTCGCTCACAACGGACATTGTAGTCTGGCTTTCCTGCATGCAATTCGAGGAAAACTATGAGTGAGCTGAGACAGCACAAAACGTTGCCGCATTCGCTCGAACTCCTGCTGCTTACTCCATCGATCTCGTACTGTTTACTTTTCCGAGGATTACGTCAAATTTGCCGTCAGGAGCTGTGCGCTACACAGAAAATGCATCTATGCACATAAATAAAAACCCTCTGCAAAAACAGAGGGTTAAATTCACTTTTACCTGTTCATGAAAACACAGGAAGGGTTATCGACTTATTCCCACTCAATTATTTACAATACACATAACTTATTGAATTGTAACAACTTTATGAAAACAGATTTTCACCATACCGTTTTATATACCGTCACCGGAAATCAGTACCATGAAAAATGCCATGTCACCGGGTCAACGAATCGTACTGCTTTTCACAGACTCTTCCGGCTTCGGCTGCCCGATCAGCGTACTCTGCCAGTTGTCGGTTTCGCTCGAGAGATTTGCTGAGCACGTCGGCAAGCAAAACTCCGGTGTCTGCGGCTGACGACCCAGCGCCGACAATGGCGTTATACTGCCTGAGCTGCTCACGGATGGCAACGAGCTGTTGCTGCAACCTGCCAGCACGAGCGGCAGCATCAAGAGCATCATTGCGCGCCCGGTCGAGTGCACGCTGCGCTTCACGTTCATTGGTAGCTTTCTCCTTTTCGTCGTGCTGACGAGCTTTATCATCTTCGGCTTTACGGTCTGCTTTTGCCTGCGCATATCCGGCGTCATACTGTCGATCGCCGTGAACATTCCAGGCAACCACCCCGACGATGACCAGAGCAGCAAGCATCAACACGATAAGCAACTGTTTCCAGTACGCTTTGACGAATGCCCAGATCATACCGCCAGCACCTTACTGGCAGTTATGTACCGCGCGCGCCGGTCGTCGATACCGTTCTGCCCGCCATTTATGATCTGCGTGACGCGCACCAGGTCGCCGGTGTACTTCATGCAGCCTTTGGTTGCGAAGAACCACGCCGCGCTGCGGGCCGCGTATTCGTCCTGCGCCAGCAGTTCAGGATTCTGAACCAGATCCACCTTCAGGCCGTTGCCACAGTCGCGGTAGTTATTCAGGCCGGTGATCTGAATAAGTCCACGACCGCGATAATTCCATCCGTCGCCCGGTCCGTTATTTCCCATGCGCTTGCTGTACACCAGATTGGCAATTGCACGCTGACGCTCCAGAGGAAGAGACTTCTCATATGTTTTCCTGCCGAGTGCGTTGGCCTGGTCTGGAGTGATTCGCCCGGCACGGATAAACCCGGACAGCCCGTTAACGCTGTAGTTGAAGTTTTCCTGTAGCCGGGTAAATCCTCCTGACTCATGCCCGACCTGTGCGATAAACATCGCCTGGTCATCTGGCTTGGTAATGCCAAATTCATTCATGGCTGCAGTGATATGTGGATACCAGCGTGCTGCCAGTTGCTCAGTGATACCGGCTGCGCGCCGGAACTGGTTAATGTCCATGTTGAGACCTCGATATTTTGAACATCTGCACGACGTTACCGCGCGTCTTCAGAACAGCGGCAAGCATGACAGCGTTGATGATGACCTCTGATAAATCAGCGGCCATTGGCGTGTGATACCAGATTGCATATGCGGCACGTACTGGGATGCTGGCTGATGCCACGATAAGGAAGTAGGCTATCCACCCACCCCACCTGCGGTGTTGCGATCCATTACGCCGGAAGGTTCCAACACGGATTGCTATCGCAGAACAGATAACCGCATTGGCAATGAGTAAAAGCAGCTCATGAGTTGTCATCGTCTTTTCTCCCCGGGATTAAATCGCGTGGATTGTCGGAACGGTGATAGAGCCAGATACCAATACGTACTGCGACGATTGCCGACACGAACGCGCCAGCAGAGAAGACGATCCCTTTCTCGAATGAATCCTGCGTGATAGTTGGGATCAGGCTGGCTACGCCGATAAGGATTGATGCTGTTGGTTTGTAGAAGAGAAGCCCACAGAGAAAGCTGAGCATCGACAGGAGAACCCGGCGGCGTATTGGATACTCAACGGCTGAGGTAATAAATATTACCGCGCCTGATAAAGCTCCAAGAGCCACCTCTGGAGGGACTCCTGCGATAACCGCAGCCAGAGAACCCATACTAAGCCACTGATTTAAAGACTCACTGGTTAGCTGAGCTGACATAGTGACCACCGTTTACTGTGCATAACGAACCCCCTTAGTTGGTGAGTTCATCATACACAATAAACCACATATGGAATGATGCAATCTATAAACATGGCGAGAAAATTACCCATATGGTAAAATTGTAGAAATGAAAATGCACACCATCACAGGACTACGTAATGAAGATAGTAATTAATATTTTATTTTTATTTATTTCTTCTCATGTTATTGTGTATTTTGTTGCAGGGAAAGATGACGTTACATCAAATTTAATAGCTGCCATTGAGATAGTTTCAATAATGGCATTTATATATTCAAAAATAAAATCAGAGCATGAAGAAAAGCAAAGTAATGCAAAATTACAGAAACGTTGCGAATAATTCGGAATAAAAATGCAAGAGATTAATTTTAAAAGCCAATTTATCACATCAAGATCGAGGATAATTTCTCATTTAATCGGTCTTTCTATGGTTTCTATTTTTTTGCCAATAAAAATATACCCAGTGGTATTCGCAATTTCTTTGCTTATGATGTTGTATAGGATATCACTGAAATTTTATGTTTTTTCTTTTTTTGCATCATTGATACTATTGTTAATTATTTTCACCTCTACGTATACAATTCAGGATGATGACACAGTCACGGCAATCATAAAATCAATATTAGGAATCTCATTCTTAATTATATCAAGTATATTTAGCTATGAAAAAACAAATAGTATTGACATGCTGAAAATAATACACAGATATATTAGTGCTATTATTTTATTTTGTTTTATACAAGTTGTTTTTTTACACATACAGTCCGGAGGGTATGGGTTAACTGCCAGTAACTCATATACAGCTAGCTTTATATTTGACAGCGACTACGCACTTTTTGGCGGAAATGATAAAAACATGTTCGGCGCAAAAGTCGCTTTATTCGGTATATTGCAATACATACTACATAAAACAATTTATAAAAAAGGAGCAGTGATATGGATGCTAATAGTATTAATTACTGGCTTCTTAAGTATGTCACGGACACCGGTGGCATTCCTTATAGCTATACTTGCACTTTATAAAATAACATCAAGCCGTGGCGTTGCTATGAAAATGGTTGCTGCGTTTTTTGTAATAACTGCTTTGGCTATCGCTTCACCTTATATATTTGACTACCTAAGATTGTCTTCTATAAATCAAGGCCAACTTTCTGATGGTATGTCAATAAGGATATTATACTGGATCGCTGTGATTTCAAACACTGATGTTATAGGACTGTTTGGTAATGGATTATTATCAGCGAGAGATTTTCTTCCAAAATACAGCGCATATTATAATGGTGAACCAAATGTCCATAATCTATATTTAAATACTTATTTGGATTTAGGTGCGATTGGCGCTGCATTTTATATAGCAATGATAATTTCTCTTTTCATATATCTTAAAAACCTTAATCCACAACTAGCTTTTGTATTTATTGCATCATCATTTGTGATGTCTTGCACATTATATACCGCGTATGACATAGAAATGTGGTGTTTCCTTTCTTTATCTGTTGTGATCTCGAGATTAATCAGAACGTCAAGATAAAAAATCTGGTGGGTGTAATAGCCCACCAGATACAATGTGAATTACCCACCCCACCCCTTCGACTTAATAAACTGAGCAATAAAATCAGCGTTTACTTTTGCACCTATATACAAGCCATTTGGCTGTAGTGTTTCAGATGGGTGCAGGTTATCTTCTCGCAGAGAGCGAGGGGTTATACCGTTTGCAATATCAGTTACATCTCCTGCATAGGCTGGGTTATATTTGCTTTTAAAGTTCTGCAATAAATCAACGCCGCTAATTTGGCAATAGTTATCTGGAAAATCGGCTTTCAGGTTGTTATTGAGAGCTGCTAAATTTGTAGCTCCAGTAGTTCCCGTTGTCTCCGTATCATAAGGAAACTCAGGGCAAATAACAAAGCGCTGAGTATGCATATTAGCAACCATGGTATGCAACTCTGACACATATCTAGTATAGTCAGTTGAGTTACGACCGCCCCAAACGATATAGATATCATCCCTATGCAGAGAGTGCTTTCGCCCTGCTGGGATAGTATTTGTATTAAATCTTGTATACGGCCGCATAGCAAATGTTGCAGTTGTTGACACACTTACCGCACTACCAGCAGAATCACGCGTGAATACAAGCTGAGTCTCACCAGTTCCCGCGTTTACCAGCGTTGTTGAAAATGTACCGTCGATACCTCCAAAGATACATTTCCCCGTAGCGCCGTTCCAGAATATACCTACTTCCGTAGGCGTAAGAGCTACTGAACCAGACGCAGGTATTGACCCGCCTACAGGCGCATATTGTCGTGTTATTGCCTCTTGCGACATGGCAACTTCAACATCACTAGCCCCGCCCCTGGCGAAGTTGTATATATCGGTACCAAGCAGCCGGTTCAACTCTGTGCTCATAACATCACTGGTACAGAAGCTATGCCCAACCACGGTAACTGAACGGCTAAAGTTATATGGCTCTATTTCAATATCGCCAACCATACGTAGATCTGAATTAGACATAAAATACTCTAGTAAATCATCTTTAGATAATCCATCAGCCAGTCTGTATACACGCAATTGGTCCGCGCTATCACCGATATTTACGTACGGCTGCGCCCGTTGCATTGTAGTATTCAGGTTGTTATAGAATTCCGTTCGTACGTTGTGATGGCGAACACTAGTACCACTAAGCCCCGGTATATACCCGATTGTCAGGCTGCCGCTTGGGGATGAGACAGACTGGGCAGAGATAGACAAACTTAGGCTAAACACATTTCCGTTAGCGGTTAACTTGCCAGAACTGTTACCCAGTGTCACACCTGACCCGCCTATGAGTTGCGGTGTGAATGCGAACTCAGTAGGGATATCGATATTATTAACAGCATATAGTTCTGGATTTGGAATATATGCCTCCCCTATAGGGGACAACACATTATCCCGTACCTGGTTTCCTCTGGCGGTGTCTGTAATATTTAACGTAAAACCGCTGATCTGATCATCAGATTCCAAGGTCTTACACCGGTTACCGTTTACCTGATTACCGGTTGGCGCTGCTTTTTCACCGCCGTCTGCTAACGTCAGGCACACGCAGGCATCAAAATTCCCAGCGAACATAGACCGATAATCATCAGTAAACCAGGAGTTATTGTTATTTATTATGCTATCCCGAACGCCAGCTAACCATATGTTAGCTGCTCGGTTGTTATGCACTATGTTGTCGGTGATTATATTTTCATAAACATCACTATTAGCAAGACGCTGTACAACCCCAAAATCTATACCGCGATTCCAGTTTCCATGTATGTGGTTATTAGTAATCCTGTTCTTGGCGAAAATACCCCCGTTGCCACCAGCATAGATACCGCTCTGACCATTATCCTCAAACTCATTACCATCAATCAGATATCCGGTTGCAACGCCAAGCCATTCACCGCCGCCAACAATACCATCCCAGTAGTTACTGGTATCGTCCCACGGCTTGGCTTCAGAAGACATCCGGTAATGGTTACTCACATAGTTTCCGAGTACCCAACCGTCTTTCCCTTCGAGAGATATGCCGAATTTATTATACTCTACCCGGCACTTACTGATGGTATTTCGCGTACCATAGTCCCGGATGCCAACACCGCTCCCATCTGCATTAGAGGTATGTAACCCTTTAGCGAAGAAACCATTGATAGAGACATTATCTAAAACACAATCATTCCCATTAAGCAGGACGCCATCTTGTCTTATAGTGGAACTACTTGGTTGATTTAAACCACGAATAAAACCACCATTCCAGCAAATATTATCTCCATTAAAAATAACAGCAGCATGCCCGGCTGGAGCGGATGATACAATCCCGCACTGCTCATTCATGGCAAATACACATAGCGGTGATGAAATTGAAAGACTGTCAGAGACCGAAAAACTTTTATTGATGCATAAAACTGCATTTTTTCCCTCGCAGTGGGTAATGGCGCTTTGAAGCGCAGTCGTTGCATCGCTAGTCCCATCGGTTGGTGCATAAAATGGGGCGTCAGTTGGATAAACAACGTTTTGAAGCTTTTCACCAACCATCCCTGGGTTGTAATTATTGCTGTGTGAGAATCCGACTAAACCAGACCCAGATGGTTTAGCAAGTTCGATCAATACATCTGATGCTGAGCCAGATTGCGGGATGATAACAATTGCATTTCCATTACTATCAAAAGCAGGGATTTTGTTAGCCCGATCCAGCGATGATGGTAGAGTGTTTATTTTCTCAGGAACTCTAAGCGTTCTACTAAAAAGATTATCCGCATAGGAATTATTACCTTCACTAAGGTTATCAACATAATTTTTCGTTGCTGCATCCTGAGGCCGTGACGGGTCACGAAGATTGCGGATGTAGTTGCCAAGCGCATCATAGTAGTTGGCTACAAATGATGGCTTACGCAGGGAGAGACGCAGCCAACTAATAGCCTGCTGAATCAACATCGTTAGTTTATCGAAAGCGTCCTCATGCACTTCTGCGAAAAATTTTCCCTGATTACGTAGGTCGGTTTCCTGCGTCACTGGCAGTACGCGTGATATTGATATTTGGTATCCACTTGTCAGTGGTGTTGACAGTATTACGTTTCCGCCTGTATACCCTCCCGCACCTGTAACGGTATAATCTGTATCAAGAATCAGCTCTGTGATGTTCTCGTCCAGGTCAACAACCTGCACAACCAGATCAGACTTCTGAAAAATTCGGAAGGTATAAGGGAAAGACGTCGTTACCCCGTTCCCTGTGTAATCGTTGTGGTCAACTTCGGTTGAAACCGTCATGTCATTTTCTCCAGATTGCTTTTGCGCCCGGCGCGCATGCACTCTGGATCATTCTATTACCCAATAAACCTTATATGAATCGTTTAGGTATTAATCAGTTGCTTTATTACCTTACAGGTAATTTGCATTTCATGCTGGATAGAACATAGATGTTCTGCTACTGTATGTTTATACAGTAATTGCATGGAGAAGAAGAGATGCAACGGCAGTATCACCATCCGATGGAAGAAGGATTTGAAGAGAGAATACACACGCCGATAGGCGTTAGATCCCTGGTGGAGGACTCGCATCTTATGAAGTTGCTGCGGGAACTCGATAAAGACGGCTTCAACGTTGATGGGCCGTTAGCTGAACTAGTTGCGCTTGTGAATTACGTCACAAGTTCTCAAATGAATATGCAGGATCTGCAAACACATCTCGATTACTGTGCCGAACAGTTACGCAAGCAAACCACTTAATGAAAAATAAAAGGCCGCTGTTGCGGCCTCGTGACATGTCACAGTCATGGTATGGCAAACCTATGTACCCTGCTATACCAGATAATATTAAAACAACTGCGACGGCAAATTCCCCATCTTCAATGATGCCTTTACGGTTCATTATTCCAAGTGCGACGAGTGCCAACACAACAAGAATAAAAGAAATCATTTTCACATCCTTATTGCGGAGTAACATCCTGAGGTCGCCACCAGTATGTCTGGTTAAATTCTTTCTTCGAGCGCTGTTCCATCTTACGCAGATAGCCAGGGGAAAAATACTCCTGCATCTGGTTAAAAATCATATGGTCAAGCGCTGCCTTCAGATACCAGATATTAGCACCAGGTGTCAGGCCTTTGCCAAGCTTAACCAGATCACCGCCAGTCTGCTCGCTCTTTCCTTCAACCGCATTCAGCGGGATTCCCTGCCCGATTTTGATAACGTCGTCGACCAGACCAGCTACCGGGCCGAGCATTGAAGCCAGTGCACCGCTACCGTACCGGGTGTGGTCCGACAGCAGGAAATCACCGTACAGCCCAAGACCACCACCTTTCAGCAGCGCACCAAGCCAGAATTTAGCAGCATCTTCACCAGCCATATCTCGCGGATTCCGGCCTGATGCCATGTCGTTTAGTTGCTGAGAAAGTGCACCAAGAATTGTCGTGCTGGCGATAAACGTCGCGATGTATGCCGCACGGCCACCGGCAGACGGCATACCCATAGCGCGCGACCAATGACGCATCACAACAGAGATCGGGAATGACTTGAACAAGAATACGCTGCGGGTTAATTCCCCTTTCCACGTCCCGCGCTGGATGCCTGATCCGGTAATCATCTGTTCGCGTGCACCAGGAGTAATAACTGCCATATCAACTTCTTCAGTGACAGCGCCGAGAAGTTTACGCATAGCCTCGAATTTTACACGCTCTGGTGCACCAAGGTGCTGCACAGCAGAATCAGGAATGCGCATGATACTTTCCGGAGTCAGCATCGTATTATTGCCTTTACCCCAGTCCTCCTGCTGAGCCAGTTTCCACACGTTCCAGTCAGTGTCGGTGATACCCTTACTTTTCAGGATGCGAAAATCGTCATTTGAAAGGCTTTTCAGATCTGGCGTTCTGGTAACAACGTCACCAAGACTACCCATCATTGTCACGCCATAGGCGCGCTTATGGGCGTCGGACCATGCTGTTAATCCACTGGCTCGCATCACCGCCGTTGCAGCCCACCGGGAGACAGACGGGCCCATATTATCCATCGCCCAACGGTTCACGCTACCGAGCAGGGATTCCATAGCCAGACCAGCCCTGCGCGCCCGGGCCAATTCAGTACGGTTAGTTGGGTCCATAGCCTCAAGTTGGTTACGGAAAAGCTGATTCATTGGGAGATTGGTAACCTTTGCCGAAAGGTACATGGTGCCAAGATCGGAGAAAGACGCCAGCAACGCAGAGCCAAGACGGCTGGCAACCATCCAGTTGCGGATGTTATCCGACCAGCGTGCAATGTGCTGGTTGGCAACAGGCTGAGTTTTGCCCGAGATGAAGTTATACAGGTTCTCAGTATTGTTTGCCTGGCGCTCTATGCGACCGGTATCCTGCGGGTTAGCCATTGCTGTCTCTGACTTCGTCTGATCCAGCAGTGATCGGAACACGTGATCCGGGTTTGGCCCGTATGTCTCCACCAGCGCAATATCTTTACTTATCCCTTCCAGATGTCCGACCATTATTTCCCAGAGCGATCGGTCGCCGTAGAGTTGCTGGTATTGCAAATAGGAATCAGCGTCTTTGAAGTGTATCTGGCGAGATGCGTTGCCACGGTTGCCGCGGGCACCAGAAATACGCATACCGGTATCAGTAAGTTTGTTCAGACCACCAGTGGCGATGGTGTTATACGCTTCGCCCAGGAAGACTGTAAGCTCAGAATCACTCATCAACTGACCGTCGGCACGAGTGTAATATTTTCGGTCAAGCTTACCGATCACATCGCTAACCCACTTGCCCTTTGTTACTGCGCCAACCTTTTCCATCGAGTGATGTTGTGGAATACCCCAGTTTTCCAGGTACCCGATATCACCACCAGCATCATTGAACCGACGTCGCAGCAGTTCAGTAACTTCTCCCCACGCTTTCGCCCCTTTTCTGGCCTTCGCATTGCCGGTATTCTGCCCACGCATCTCGAACACCAGATCGCGCACGCCTGCTTCATCTTCAAACAGGCCAAAGAAACGAGGGTCAACAGCTTCGAAAGCCTCCTGTAACTGGCTTAATGCGTAATCACGGGTAGCTTTCGTACGCGACTCAACAGACAAAAAATTCGATTTACCATCAGCACTGAAAGCGATAGTTCGATTGAGCGCACCCAATTTTCCATCTGCGCCTTGATAGTTGTTAATGAAGTTGTCCAAGCGCTGTCTGGCGGAAATGGTCAAAGCGACACGGCGTTTTTTGAGAGCAGCCTCTCGCTGAAGTTCATCGGATGCCAGTTGCCCGGCGCGGCGTAATCTCTCAGCATCAGTAAGCTGACGCCACGACGCTGGGTCATCTCTGGCAAGTGAACGCATGTTTCGGTAGATGCGATCTTCAATATCCTGTATCTCACGTGCTGTCAGTGTTCGCTTAGCTGCCTGCTGTACTGCCTGAATACATTCCTGTCTCATCAAATTACCCTCTCAAGAAACACGAGACAGCCACATCAAAGAGGCTGGAATCCTGTATTGCCTGTTCGTTCTCTCTGCTTGCTTCATCCAGCACTTCACGAGCGCTTCGCGACTGCGGGTTTCCTTCGTCATCCAGGACGGTGATCATCATGTCCGGAGACTCAACCAGTGAATCTTCAGCGATGCGAAGATCCATGTCCCCTGCCTGTTCCGCCGTTGGCCTTTGCTCTGCCTGTCGCAATACAGCACCAGGTTCAAAAGGTGCAGCCTCATCAGGAGTCCGCACTTCTGCAGTTTTATAGAATGACATGGCCTGTGCGTTCAGATCGCTTTCTGCCTGCTGACGTCGTGAAAGCTCTGCCCTGGCCTCGAAGAACTCCCCACCAGGCTCATGAGGTGACAGCGCGTTACGCGAGAATTCGAGGCGGCCTTGTGCCTCTATGATGCGCTGATCAATATCGCGCAATCTGGATTGCTTTTCAGCGCGTGACTGTGCCAGTTCCTTTCCGCTTCCCTTTGGTTCTTCAGAAAGGATTTGGTTACGTTGATCCGTCAGGTTATCAATAATGCGCTGACTGTTGGCGATTTCAGACTGGTACACCTGACGATCACCGCGCGGTAAAACTTGTGCCGCCTGCTCTTCAAGCACCCTGGTCTCAACTGCACGCGCCGCCGCTCCCTCATCAGCATTGAAAAGAACCTCATCAATAGACTGCGCTATCAGACTGCGGCGCCCGGGTACATCACTAAATGATGCTGGTTCGGCAATGCTGGCCACATCAACTGCACGCCCCTGGCTTACGTCATTCATCGCCTTCTGTAGCGCCTGTATATGCGCATCACGTGACAGGACATTAACAGGAACGCCAGGGGCTACATCAATCTCAGCGTGATGTGAGGCATTAGCCGCCAGCGCAGCATCCACCTCAGCCGGGGAAAATTCAGGAGCTGCAGCGCTCTCACCGCGGGAGTTCATGAATCGACCTACACCACCAAACGCCACACCAAGAACAGCATCAATGGCGATAGACTGGCGATCAAATACATCATATTGATTCGCCATTTCGTTATAACCGCCATCACGCAGTGTCTTTGCTGTTAGACCGCGCTGGGCCATCCCAAAGGCAATATTAGTTCCGGCTGCGTATGCGATGTCTGGAGCTGCGCGAACAGCAGTAGCTGCAACATTACGCACAGCACTTTCACCTGTTCTCGCCAGTTGTGCGCCAACACTTTCTGCCAGCGCACCACCAGCGCGTAGACCGAGGCTCATAGGGATCAATGTGCCAGCGCCAGCTGTGACACCCTGCACCAGACCAGCTTCCTGAGCAGTCCTAAAATCTACTCCCTGAGCAGTCAAGCGTTCAAACTCAGAGAAACCCTGCAACGCAGTGACGGCGGCAGCCCCGCCTGCAGGACCAGAAAGCAGTGTACCAACGACCGCCTGCCCGCCCATGTCGAACAGACCATGAAGAACCTGACCAGCGGTGCCTGTTGTTGCTGCGTCAGGCGTCAGGCGTTTAACCTGTTGCTCTGCGAGCTTACGCTGTTCCGCAATGTACTCGGCAGAAGTGTCGTTAATGGAAGTATTTTCGTTAACGAACTTCGCGATGGGCGAGACGATCTTATCCATTCCAGCCCATAGAAGCTGGTCAGGTTTGGCAACCAGTCCAGAATACAGACCTGATACCGCAGCGGTACCTGAGTTATCGAAGAAGCCGACATCGGTATTAAATCCTGCTGGGTTAGACGCTGCTTCATCCAGTTGCTGATTCTGGTTAACAGCGTTAAGACCAAAGTAACTCATTGCGGGATCCCCCCAGAGAACCTCTGGCGCTGTTGTGTGAGATCGATAACGACAGGAGTTCCATCATCTTTCAGCAAATACCCGGTGCCGAGCTTCACCAGATACTGGCTATCTCCATAGCTTTGCAGCCCATACTGCCCTGGTGGGGCTTTTATTCCTGCATCAGTCACCTGTGTTTTCCAGGCCTGATCAACTTGTTTATCAAATTGCTCGGCAGACATACCCCACGGTAACAGCACGCTTCCCATGCCGTTATAGTCATGTACGCCGCCAGTAGCTACGTTAACAGCCTGCTTCCATGTGTCACTGTCAATCTCACCTGATACAACGCCCTTCTTCGCCATCACGCCAGCGTAATAGTCCTTCGCTATTTCGTAGGCCATTGATGCGCCATGCGCGTCACCGGCAAACGCATCCTTCACCATGTCAGAGAACTCAAGACGAAGATCGTTATCTTTCGGCATTGGTATGCCTTTCACATCATCTGTACCTTTGCGAGCTGCAGCACCAGAAAGGATGGTTTGTGCTGCCGATTCAGGTGATACAGAAACATCAGGGTTAAACCAGTTTTTCTCAGCCACAACACCGCCAGGCTTATCCATAAGGATCCCGGCGACAGCTGCCGATGGGGCATTGGTGCTGATCTGCTGAAGCGCCGACATATATACCTGACCGCCCCCGGTGCTCTGCCTAATGGTGTCGAGATATGCAGATTGCTGAGAAACTGGCGCATCGCGGAAGAAAGCCCCGATCTGATTAGCTTCATCTTTGGAAAAGAATGTCAGCGGTGTGCCGTATGATTTAGCCAGTTCTACAGCCTGAGAAGCCCGAAGGGCTATCGTCTGGCTGAAGTTGTTCTGGTTGGTCATATCGATAGGCTTTGTTTGCCCGGAAGAAAGTGAAAACTGAATTGGGTCTGCTTTACGTTGCGCAAGAACAGTACTGGCAGCAGAGACAACGGCATCATAGGTTTGGGCGCGCGCTGCATATCCTTCACCAGTTTCACCGGTGTCTGGCTTCAGGTTTTCTACTGCCGCCTGAATGCTATTGGTCGGCATATTACGGAATGAACCAATGTATTGCCCGGCGATCTGCGTATTCCTGAACTCGGTGTAACGCAGGTTTCCTTCACGCACTCCGTAGGCTGCGAGAAAATCGGTCTGCGTAGGAGCATCAGGGAAATCCACGCCGCGCATGTATGCCGCGCTGGCATCGCGTACACGGCTGTCGATATTGGTGCGGTATTCAGCCTGCTGCTGTTTACGGATCTGGTCAGCCTGGCGAAGGAATGTCGCCTGGGCCTCCGGAGATGCAGCATCGAAAGCAGCATTCCCCGTGTAGCGTTTGGTGCTGGTAGGTAACTGAGAAAGACCTATAGCCGCGCTAACACCAGTGGCAAGCTGCTGATCGCTGTACGGCTGGCTGCCGTTCTCATGCTGGATAATGGATGCACACAAAGCCTTTAGTGTTTCAGGGTTTGATGCATCAAGCGGCTGGTCAGGTGTCACGCCGAGTTGCGCACATACTGCCTGAATGTATGCGTCGGTGTTGTTATTGTCAGACGGCGGCGCCCAGCGGTTAATGATGTCGTTGACAGTATCAATACCCTGACGCTGGTATGAAAGCAGGTTGCGACCAAGCGCACGAATGCCGTGCTCTGGCGTTTCGAACTTGGCAAAGCGACCATCATCGCCGGTCTGGCCTACCCACGGATTGGTTTTGCTGTACTCGAGGTTGCCGGGGTTGTTGTTGCGAATGCCACGGGCGTCGCCTTTCTCACCTTTTGCATAATACTGATCCTGCTGTTCGTGCAGTTTCTCAGCATAGGATGTCGCATCCTCAGGGTTGTCGAATATACCAAGGTGTTTACCAGTTTTTTCATATAGCGCAATGGCTTCATCATCAGAAAGCAATTTACCGTCGTCGCTGACGGTAGGAATTAGAACTTCACCGGCATCAGTTCCTATGGAAATGGTTCTTACGGTGCTAATCGTTCCATCTTCGTTTTTTACAGATGGTCGATTAAACAGATTGATATTGCCCTGTGTCACCATTCCTTTTGTAGATTTTGGATCTCCACCATAAGGATTAACTGTTGCCAGCTTTGAACCAGCAACTGTATCGCTCAGCTCGCCATTGCTCTGGATAAACTCGATAGAGTTGTTAGCCGACCACTGTGACAGTGACGCGTCGGCGACCTTCTCCTTGAACTCGATCTTCTTGGCCTGAATCTGCTCAGTGCTCCAGCCATGAGCAGCGCCGTAATCTTCAATCTGCTGGAAAGTCTGCTGGTTGTAGAGCACATAGTTAGCATTATCACTGTAGGCGGCAGCAGCCAGTTTCCCGTTGTTCGCCAGAATCGCCTGGAACTGCCCTTCTTCATAGGCATTAAGTTGGCTTATCTCATGTCGTCCAGCCTGGGTAGTGAACTGAATGCGCTGCTGCTGCGCCTGCTGCATAAAACCAGCCCGGGCACCTTCCGGCAGTGTCATCGCGATCTGCTCTGCCTGAGCATCGAACTGTTGGGTGTACTCCTGACCTTTGCCGAGCGCATTTTTACCCTGGAGATTCAGCAGCCCGGTATCCGGGTTAGTCAGCAGATCACTGGAAATCTGGCTGAGTTGCAATGAGGCATCCTGAGCCTGAGCAACATCTGCGCGCTGCTTTGCCTGTGCAAAAACATCGACATATTTATCCGCAACCCCACCTAAAACATCGCCCATCTGTGGAGTATTAAATGTTTGTAGACCTGGAGACTGAAACCCGCGACTTTCAACCTGACGACCAGTGACTGTTGGTACTGTTGGCATTTCGGTATCTCCTTATCGACCGGTTGGTGTGCCTATTGCGGCAGATATAGGGGCCGCTTTGCTTTGAGTGAATGGTGACCACGTTCCGCCGCCCATCTGGTAAGCGCCGTATGCCTGAAGTGGAGCAGTCAGCAGTGTAGTAAATGCCCCCATATTCCCCTGCTTACGCGAAGCGCTGGCCTGGGCCTTATAGTTTGCAGCCTGGACTTCATAGCCATACGCTTCACGCTGAGCGTTGTTGACTGTCGTCAGTGCATCAAGCGCGCCAAACTGTGCTGTATCTCCGAAGATATCCAGCACGCCACCAGTGGAAAGATCTGCACCTGTAGCACCCATAGTTGCCGCCTGGGTGCCGGCGGCCTGTCGATTGCGACGGCGAACCTCATCAGCCTGAGCGTTGCCACGGTTGATAGAATCCTGTGCCTGCGCCGTAGCCACTTCTGCATTTTGCTCGGCAACAGCAGATGAATACTTACCTTGCTGGTACTGGTTGTATGCTGAAACGCCACTTAAAGCGACACTGGCGCCAGCGAGAGCGATAGCCGGGCTGCACATTATTTTCTCTCCATGTGGAAACGGTGAAACGGTAGGTTGTTAATGCCGTATGGCTGAGGTTCGTCGATGGTGAATCCCAGCCAGTGAAGCCAGATGCGCGCAGTGTGGTTACGCGCATCAACATAATTTTCAAGATACGGGTAAACAGTCAGCATTGCATTGACCACTTTTCCGCAGCGGCGAAGGAAGGTGCGCTGGTATTTCTCCAGCGCGTCAGTACCCACCAGCCACGGAATACCGCTGCCGCCGATCATCGATGCTGGTGCTACGCCAAAGACAGTCACCACTTCACCGTTAATCAATCCGGCACAGCAGAATGTTGACGTGCGCAGACCAGTTTCCAGCACGCGGCGCGGACTCCATCCATTAGTTGCCATAAACTCATCGATATCAGCCTGGCGGACATTAGGCAGAATTGCTTCGATGTGCTCTGCGGTAGCGGGTACGATCTTAGCGTTAATCATCAGAATCCCCCTACGGTAAGACGAGGCAGTACGGCAAGAACGGAAAGCGGAAGTGGGTCAGTCTGTCGAACTTTAACTCGACCGTTTTTATTCCAGTTACTATCTAAATTAACTTCAATTTTTCCAGTGGCATCACTAACCGGATCATCATAAAACTCATCCTCACGCTGTGGATATTCATACCAGGTTCCACCCGGCGTGGTTGCCCAGATTCCGCGACTGGCGTTTACGATCATTGTGACGGTAGGGACAACCTGCTTTTTATCGAGCAGCGTTTCCTGTCCGTTGATATTGATGTCCAGCGTCTCGAACTCTGCATAAATAGGCAGTCCGATATGCACTACTGCACCTGGTGATTCCAGTGTGACAGAGCCACCAGTGACAACCTTTTGAGGTTCAACACTGGCATCTGACAGGATGTTAACCGTCTGGCCTTCAATGTGTGACAGGCCGCCGAACGTCTGTCTGGCCATCTGCCAGTTAGTTGTTGGCACGTTGCGAAGTATCGCCGGAACGTTGCGATTGAATCGGACGGTAACTGCGGTATTGCTTGTTACCGAGATGATATCGCCGCGCAGCTCTTTAGCCACCGGTTCATTGGTGTCTGGATCCGTTTCGGTATAAGGGAACTGAATCTGAGCACCGACGTCAGTGTTAACGAAGTATGCACCACCAGTAACCGTAACTGGATAATCGACCTGATAGCTCCAGTCACCCGTGCCACCGCTGATGGTCATTGTGCGGGATGATGTATTGCGTCCGTCGTAGCTCAGGCCGCAGTCGACAAAGAACGCATCTTCATCGTTGGTGAACAGGCGACTGGAAAGGCGTTCGATGTAACGTTTTGTCTGCCCGTTGATGGTACGGTTAACCACGAAATAAACAGCATCCTCGCTGCCTTCACTGATAGAGCAGGTGCTTTCGTACTTACCGGCGCTTGATTGTGGCGCCCATGCAAAAACCTGCTGGTCGCGCAGATAGGTCAACACCAGCAATTTACCGTCATCACGAATGCAGAACGCGCTGCTGTACGGCACGATGCAGAAGGACCAGTCAACAATGCTGTGTTTCTGGAAAAGGTGGTTTGCCAGTATCGTCAGGTCCGTACCCTGGTACCCGTCAACATCGAAGGAATACGCCAGATCTCGCACAACGCTGCCTTTCTCCTGGATGAACAACGCAATGTTAGCCACTGCGATAGGTGGTACGTTACTGGATCCGTTATTTCCCTGAGAGCTGAACGAGAACGCTGACGGCGTGAGAACCTTATTCTGGTCCCCGGATATCGTATATTCCCCGCCAGAAGTCAGCGCAACCAGATTACCAACGTCAATCAGGTGACGGATCTCATTCACCTGCCGCCCGGCGTAAGTGTAGATAATCCGATCGTCGTCCTGAATAGGGTTGTTCTTGCCAAAGTCTTTATAGTCACCGGTCCGGCTCGCCCAGATGGTTTGCGGGTACGCGGTAGACGCGGCGAAATAGAGGCGCTGCTGATAGTAAACAACGGTACTTGGGTATCCGTTAACGCTGTTCCACGCGTATTTCGCCCACTTATAGCTGGAGTTAGAGGATCCAACAACCTGAGACGGAATGAATGAAACCACATCGGCAGTTGCGGTCAGGCCGTCGCCAGCCACCGCTGAAATTCTGGCAATGCCGAAACCGCTGTGCAGGTACTCCCACTGGATCCCGGTATCATCTGAACCGGTACCGCCCCATCCATCCCACGACATTCCCTCGGTATGCGAAGGGCGAAGTGTTCCGGTCTTACCAGCAGTATTGGCGCGATAGTAGTTGCTGTCTGCACGACGAACATCATTGATTGCTGTGGTCTTGCTGGTTTCCCATACCGGTACGGAATCAATAGCAGGCTGCTCGAGATAGAACAGTTTTCCGACCTGCTCAGCACCGAAGATGGCAGTACTTGCCGTCAAAGTAATGGTTCCGGTGCTGGCGCTTGCGTAGACCTTCACTGTCTCGTCAACGTTGATATCTTCGAACGGTCCGTTTTTTGTGGTTATATCGACGATCTGCCAGTTATCGTGTGCATAGCGTCGTAGCTCTTTTGGCGGGTATGCTGGGTGAACAAGCGTAAGCACGTCGGCGCTCTGCGTGAATTTGATGCGGAACAGGTCAGCCTCAGCATACGGCATCGCCAGTTCGTAGATCACATTGCTGCTGTTCAGCACATACGCACCGTCTTTGATAACGCGCATGTAGCCGTCACCGAACTCCAGCGCATAGGTCTGCACAGTCGAGAACTGAAACGGGATTAACCGGCACTTGCGATCAGGATATTTAGCCGGACCAACGAAGCGCGTACCAGGTCGGTTCTCTACGCCGCCATACTGACGAACAATGAAGTTGTCGCACTTGCGAAGCGCCACCTGATACTTTGACATATCAATGCGGCCGTACAGTGACGGACCAATTTCACCACCGGCAAAGCTCGGTTGAATCCAGCTAAAAGCCATTATGACAACCTCGCTGCTGTGAACTCATCTACCGGTGGTTGTGGCTCCTGCGATTCGTTCTGGCTATGTGAGCCAGCGCTCAGGATCACGCGGTTGTACATCGTCAGTGCGTTGTTACCGAGATCTGCGCTACCGGTCAGCGCCATATTGATAGCAGCAGCCAGACGCCATGAAAGCGCCTCCATGAAAATGGCGTCATACATATTTACGTCAGTAACCCGAGCCACGTACTTCAACCACGCTTTCGGCTGATCGGTGTAAATGAGCTTACCTGTCAGATCCTCATTGGAACCGACAACATATTCAATGCGCAGCGCAGCAGTAGGATTGCGTATGCCTGTCGGCATGATCTCGGTTATGCGAACACAATCAGATGGGTACTGGTAAGCGTATTGCCAGTCAGGAGGCGGATTATTGGTATCGGCCAGCGCCACGCGCTTGGTAGCAAAGTTCCAGTCGAAATCAGCCAGTGCTGCATCGCGGCAAGCATCAAAATGCAGTGAGCACTGTCCGGCCTCTTTACTGGCTTCATTCAGACTGTTAATGCTGCGGCTGTTGCCGATATTGCTCAGCGCGCGGTTGCAAATCTCGATAACGGATGCCATTAATCATCCTCCCCACCGTAGAGAGTTTGCGCTGCTGACTTCGGTTGCTCACCGGATACTGGGCTGAGTGCCATATCAGTGATCTGCAGACTGGCGTTATGCTGCATTCCATCTTCCGTTTCGCGGGTAGACGTTGAGCGAATAGTTGCCTTTGCGGTGATCATTACTTCAGTGCCAGCGGATTGAGAAGTTGCCTTGAGCTTGGCGAGCGTCTCGTTGTTCAACTCAATGCAAAGGCCCCACGGATAATCATCACGAGTCTGGGTTTTACCATCCTCATCCTGATATGTGTCGGTGCCGGTTTTGAGGTTTACCAGATCCATAACGGACTCCTGCAAGAAAGGGGCCGAAGCCCCTGTTTGATTAGCGAGGCTCAGACGCCCAGTTCGGCACGCTTATCTGCGATCTTCTCGCGGAGCGTTTCGGCTTTGGCGTTGTGATGCGGTTTCTCGTTGAAGAGGAACTCATACTCTTCGCGGAGTTTATCCAGACCATCATCAGCGCTGTCCGAATTATCGTTACCGTTATCAGCTTCCACTGCATCTGACTCTGGCTTAACAAACTCCAGACCACGCTTTTTCATCGCCGCAGCTTTGGCTATCTCTGCCGCCTTATTCAATGGCTCCAGCGCTGTTCCTGGCTCACCGTCATACTCAACTTCAGAGCCTTCAGGCCATAGGTTGTTATGAATGTGGGATAAACGCAGGACGCGGTATTTTGCTTTTTCACCTGACATCGCTATCCCCTTAGCCAGTCACTTTTGAACGAGTCGGGTAGTACGGGCTGTTGTTATCAACATCCAGGTTAATACCCGAGGTAAACGCGCCAGCCGTCAGCGGACCGGTACCAACTGAATAGTTCACGCGCAGATAACGCTGAACACCTGCCGGAACTTTCGCAGAGAACAGGCGCTTGCCAGCAGTCAGCGCAGCCAGTGCCAAAGCACCGCTGTCGTAGATAGTTGTCCATGTGGAGTTGTCCGGGCTGGTCTGTAGCTGAACGTTCAGAGTCGCGGCACCGGCAGCGGTTGCTGTGGTGTCAACGGTTGCCCAGAACTCCAGCGGATAACCCACGCCGATATCGCGGCGGGTGCCGTCGATAGGGCCAAGGTCAATCACATCCGTAGAAGCAGCAGAAGCTGTAACCGCCTGCTTCTCGGAGAACATCAACAGTTTGTCGAGGATCATTTTCTTTCTCCATTCATGGGCCAGTTAAGGCCCATTAGTTAATGACAGGCGTTAAACAACGCGCGCTTCTGTTTCCAGAATTGCGTCAGTTTCACGGATTGGGATGCCACGGAAAGTAGTCCACCATTCGCCTTCAGTCTCTTTGACGGACAGAGCCAGAGAAGCTTTATCCAGAGATTGCAGGTCGAGAGCCTGAGCAACGGTGCGGTTCATGTAGAAAACAGCGCGCCCCATCTTCAGGTTAGGAACTCGGTGCAGAGCTTTAACCATCTGAGTTACGATGTTTGCAGCAGAAGCTGGAACAGACAGATCGCTCACATCGATGTTGGCGATGCGAACAACATAGCGCCAGTCACGAAGGGTCAGGCCGTTATCCCACTTATAGTGGGTGCGATAGCCTTCATACTGACCACCAGCGGCGTCTTTCAGAGTTTGCTGACCTTTGTCTTCCATATGCAGGCCTGCCTTCTGACCTTTAGGGAAGATGCCGTGAACCGTGTTTTCTCCCCACACAACCAGCCAGATAGAAGTGTTGTCGGTACCGGTACCGCCAGCATCAATAATGTTCTGCCCATTACCGGCAGATTTGCTGGAATAACGAGAAGCCAGACCCATGAACTGCTGAGGGTTAACACTGGTATCACCATAGAACACCGTCTGAGCCATTTTCTGGTTCATGGCTTCAAGGAACGCACGGTCTTCGGAAAGACGGAATTCAGAAGTATTCCCGTTCAGGTCTGCCAGCGATTTATCAATCTCGGCATAAGTTTCCAGCATACCAATGGAATCTGTTACCTGTGCAGTGGTGCTCTTGCTGTTTGGCACGCCGTAGTTCAGCAGTCGCCAGGTGGCATCCGGTAAGCCGGTGCGAATGGTGGTGCGGTGTCCGGTTGGAAGGTTGCCTTCAACAATCAGCATGTCTTCCAGAATCGGATTCGTTTGACTGAGAAGCTCGGTAATTTTATCGATTTTCCCATCAGGATCTACGCGCTTACCCCAGTCTGCCAGCGTCAGCGCAGTTAAGCCTTTAACAGCCATGGTTATTTCCTCTCTTATTTGCCATAGAGCACTTCGGCAGCACTACGCTGACCGCTTTCTTTCCCGGTTACCATGCCGTCTTCCGACATGGCTTTACCGATTTTCACGAACGCCTTGACCAGTTCAGGGTGATTACCCAGGCCAGTGCCTTCCAGATATTCTTTCAGTTCAGGCGTACCGAACTGAGCAAGAGCTCGCTGTGCAGCGCTCAGGTTACCGGTGAGCTTATCGCCACCGATCTCCTTGTCTGCTTTAACGTCAGCAGCCCACTGCTCAGTGGTTTTCTGCCATGCTTCAACCTGCTGCTGCTGGACCATTGGCATGATCTTGGTGCCGTACAGGTCTACCATCTTCTGTGCCTGCTCATTGGTCAGGTTCAGTTCACGGGCGATTGGCTCGAACTGCTCAAGAGCAGCAGCATCAAGCTCCTGTCCTTCGGCTGGTTTGAACTCGTATTTCTCCGGCGCGCCTTCCTGCTTCTGCTCTTTTTCAGCTTTTTCGGCCTTGTCTTTATCAGCAGCAAGTTCTTCATCAGTTTTCTGAGTTTCTGAACCTTTGTTAGAATCAGTACCCGTTGCGTTATCCTGCGTCTGGGTTTGCTCCTGAGTTTGTTGCTGCGTTTCGCCAGCGCCTTGAGTTGTTTCAGTGGCACCAGTTGATGCTGTATCTGCCTGACCACCTTCAGTGGTTTGCTCGTTGCAAAGACGGCGATGCAGCAAACGTTCAAATAAATTCATGGTTACTCCTGTTCACTGGCCTCTGCGGCCATCTTCAGATACTGATCGGGGCAGTGCGCCATGACGCGCTGAAACAGAACCAGCGCCAGATTGCGCTGCCCTTCGTTGAATGCTGTGATGTGCGGATCTACGTTGAAGCAAGCTCCAAACACCTGACCTTTCTCAAGCAGTGACCAGATCACGCGGCGGCCCTGCTCGCTCCCCATAACGAACTGGATGTCGTCGATATCTCGCTGCGCAAGAAGTTGCTGTTTAGCGTCAAGCTCTGCTTTACGGCCTTCGTCGTCGATATCCATCATTGCTGTGGCGCTCCTGCTGCATTAGCGATAGCGGTTAATGCGCTCGGGTCAGTAGTCTGCGTTTCGCTGAGAGTCTTGGCTCCCTGCGCTGCGGCCTGTCCCATTGCCATTGCCTGTGCTGCCTGCGCCTGCTTGGCTCGTTCTTCACGAATTCCCTGCACCTGCTCCTGCGGAACGATGACAGTTGGCGATACGCCTGACATTTCGGAGAACGCGTCGATAGCCTCATCAACATCGAGTTTGTCGAGTGCTTCAGGTTTGAACTGTGCGAGCTGACCAATGAAACCAACAGTCTGCGACAGACTGGTGAGGCCGATAGATTTCTGCGCCTGAGCCATCACGGAGATGTATTCGATGCGCAGCGGCATGCCCTGCATAACGTCCGGCGGTGGCGGAAGCATGTTCTTACGCGCCATGATGGAGAACACACGGTCAATCAGCGGGTTTAGCGCTTCGTCGTTCAGGCGCTCGAGCACCGGGCCAAGCATCAGCAGTTTCTCTTCCTTCATCTCGATCACTGCTTCCACCGGCATAGAACGGGTGTTGATGTTTTGCAGCATCATGAAGAGGTCGACGAAGTAGGCGCTGTTGATGGTCTGGCGGGTATCCTGAATGTCAGCGAGCAGATCTGCAGTATTCGGGTTTACCAGGTATGCAGGTTTGAAACCGTCCTGACCGCTCAACACGTCGAGGTATGTCACATCACCAGGAAGCAGGGAAACACGCTGTGTTTTTAGCGAGGTAGGTGCAACCATCGGCGGGTTGGTAGCCTTATCGATCAGCTGAGCTTTACGCTTCTGCTCAACCTGAAGGGCTTTAACCTGACCGAGTGCCAGCATGCCAGGGCAGGATGAGGCGTAAACGTCCTCGCCGTTAACTTCCCAGCGCGGAGCAAGGATCGGGAATTCATCGAATCCTGATTCACGCAGCAGCTTGTCGGAGTCGCCGCCAGTCTCAAAGTACACGGAGCGGAACGGCTTGTTCTTGCTGTCCATCTTCCCGGTGTCGCGGTTAATGTTTGGCGTAATGCAGTGGTTAACCTCGATCCACGTTTCATACGTGCCGTTTTCCCACATTCCTTTCACTGATGCGCTGACGTTATCCAGACCGAACTCCTGCACCAACTGGCGCACGGTCATGGAGAACTGACGGAATGAAGTGTCGACGCTGCCGCGCGGGCTGTTAGCCAGGTAGTAGCTGCCAATCGGGAAAGGCATTGTGCGGATCACGTCCTGGTCATCTTCGAGCACAGCCATCGCAGCTGTACCAAAAGTACCCAGGCTGGCGTACATGACAGGCAATGACTGATACAGGTTCGATTTGTTGAAAACTTCGTTCATGCGTCGCTGCACAACTTCAAGCCAGACTTTCACCGGACCGTAATCCATCATGTCAGGGTCAGGCGTTGCCAGTTTGAACCATGGGCGGGCAGGACTGGTGATGCCTGACATCATGCCGCTGGAGAGAATGCGCTGAGCCATTGAACCGGTAGGATCAACAATCTTGGTGTTACGACGATCATCACGGTTTACATCAGACGTCAGAAAACGGGAGCCGCGCGGATTGATGAAATCGCTCAGGTCACGCCAGTGCGACTCGAACGATGTGCGCTCACTCTTCAGCTGTGCGAGCTGCTTCAGCAGACGCTTTTTTTCGGTTTCCGCCATCTCTGCCTACTCCGTTACTGACCGAGCAGCGTTTTACCGCTGGTGTTTGCGGTTGAGGTGTCGCCCTGCGCACCAGTCAGCAGAGTAGAACTGCGACCAGCAGCTGCACGGCGGCGGCGCTCTTCGTCATCACGAGAACTGACAACTGCTGCATCCTGCTCCTGTGGCGCGGCCTGTACTTCTGGTGCCGCTGGCACTGATGGCTTGCTGCCGATACACATAGCAATAGCTCCGTACGCAATTAAATTATTACCAATTTAACCACATATGATTTATTTAGCGTAGGCTATTGACACTTATAACATCAGATATTACCTTTTAGGTAATTAGTTCTCGTATTGAATTGACGAATTGCGGAGGTGGTTATGTGACCGCTTGTGCAGTAGCCCGGAGTACCGCAGCAATAAATTGGGCTTAAAAGTAAAGGCGGTGGATAAGCGGAGCATCATCTCCGCACACAACTAAAAGCGCGCTTCAGTGAATGACCTTTGAGCCTGGTCGTTAAATCCAAACGGTGGAGTGCGCTTTCAGGTGTGTAGCAGTACGGCATATGGCACATGTGCCGCAGCGGTCCGGATGGGTTCCCTTGATGCTACTTCCCCAGCCGGGTAGCCGGAATGTGCAAGCCAGTGTTAGGTAAGCACGGACAGACGACTCACCATCGTGGCGATACGGTGTGACACCTCGGAAGAGACGAGGATGCAACGATGAGAGCATTGGGGTGACCGGTTAATCCCGTGACGCTAACCGATACAGGCGCAGTGCTCTCAACGTTGTGGTGAATAAGGCATTAAACCGGTTACCACCGGTGATTGTTAGAAGCATCTGCGCAGAGTTGCTATGCCGAATAGACTGCGTACCACAACCTAATCACGCCTTAGGACCGTGATGAAGCGCCCATAAGAACGATGCTGTGTAGCCTTTGGCGGTGGCAGTTTCCCTTGATGCTGACCACCGTCACTTTTACACCAGAACGCCATTGCGATGACGTTGCGCTGTAAACCCGTAACTGCCATGGAAGGCACCATTGCTTCCAGTTCGCCCACTTCGGTGGGCATTTTTTTAAGGTGAGATTATGAAAACAGCTGATATGTTGGCTACGTATTTAGACACATGGCCAAGCAAATACATCAGAGTCTTTCAGGGTAGTGACTCCATTTTTTATGGTGAAGAATCTATCGGCGAAACTGATTTAGTAATAACTAAGGCAATACCCGGTGAACAACTGGCAGGGTTAATGCTGAGTGAAGATGCTGGAACGTGCATCACCTGTCAGGAGTGGGTTGCTGCACGTATGTCGGCAATGGAAAATGGTGATGTGCCTGATATTTCTCGTGCCTACGTCAATAAAGAAAAAAGTGATGATGATTACATACGCGAACACTTATACAACATGAAGTTGCAATGTCTGCATGCGGCGCTTATTCAGAATGGGCAATTCGATAAAACCACTGCCACCAACATTGCGGAAGCCATCAACGCTGGCTTTGATGCCATCAAGTAACGCTATGACATGTCACAATTAGCCCGCCGATGCGCGGGCTTTTTCATGCATAGGGATCGTACTCTGTGAGAGCCTTACCCTGCTGGCTTTGCTGCTGCCCATAGTTGAATTGTTTTTTGGTGACCGGAGCAGCATAAGTCAGCACATAGGCGTCGGCATTGTTCGGTGACCGGCCAAGCAATTCTTTCACCTCGTCCTTGTCCTGTAAAATCTTCCTGCTGTCCTTCAGCCTGACTTTGTATTCAGGTGCGCTCAGTTCGTCGGCAAGTTCCTGGCTATCCAGTTGCGCACCAAGCTTCAGCGCGTCACGGGCGGATTTATACATCTCGCCGCGTTTGTTGCCCATCTCGGGATCTGCCGTACCGCTGCCGAACATTATCAGCGTCCAGTTGCGCCCCCAGTTATCGCCAACAGATTTAAGACCTGTGCCATAGCCGTAATCGATAAACACAGCGTCAGCCTGGTACTGATCCTCGAAGTCGGCAATCACTTTCGCAAACAGCACATCGTCAGTGGTACGCTGCCACTCCCCGAGTTTTTTGCAGTGCAGCCCCTGCCTCAGGTAGATAACTGCGGGGTCTTTACCCTGGTGAGACGGGTCGACGCCAAGAACTACAGCAGCGTGCTGGACCTGTGCCGGAGTGATAACCCTGCCAACAGCTGGTTGCGTCAGGCCGGATGGAATAAACTGGTTTTCAGACGCATCAGGGAAGATCCCGCGCACACGGACCTTCACAAAGTCGCTATCCTCGCCGTAGTCGTCCACCCATTTCTGCAACTGCTGCTTGTTTGTTCCTTCGACAGTACGGCTGTCTATCTGCGCGCACTTCCAGCGGTGCTTGTACTTGCGGAAGCATTCGCGGAAACGCCCGGTGTTACGCGTCGGGTTTCCGAACGCCACCCAGATAATCTCGGTGTCCTCGTCCGTCAGAGCACCCTCTGCTACTTCCCACACCAGATCGGCAATGTTGGACGCTTCGTCGAATACGACGATGATGCGCTTTCGCTCGTTGTGCAGTCCGGCAAATGCCTCGGTGTTATGCTCAGACCATGGGATTGCGTCAGCGCGCCAGCGTTTGTCGTGACCGGGATCGTTGCTGTACATTGCGGTAGCGGTGCAGGTGAACCACTCTTTCGTAATAGCCAGGTTCGACCATTTTATGATTTCAGGCCATGTTTTTGTGCGCAGTTGGTTGTCGGTGTTAGCGGTCACCACCACCTTGCAGTCTTCACAGGTCGACATGCCCCAGTTAATCAGCATCGAGATGAACGCAGATTTACCGATACCGTGCCCGGACGCACGGGCCAGCATCAGCGGCTGGTGACGGGTAGCGGGGTTCTGGAGGTGATCGCGTATCTCGCGGAATGCGTCGGCCTGCCACTTACGCGGCCCGGTGGCGTGCGCCAGCTCCGTGCCATCCTCGCCCCACGGGAACGCATAAAGCGAATAGCCCAGTGGGTCATACGTGAACGATGCAATATCCTCTACGAGCTGCTCTTCCGGCGACATGGCTGCGGCTGTCATTCTTCACCACCAGCCCGCTCTTTCACGCGACGTCGGGCCTTCGCCATGCGGTCGGCAATCGTGACGGTGCCGGAAACCTCCAGGCGCTCTTTGAACGCGTTGACGTCTACGTGCTTACCGATTAACTCGAGGTTCTTCACCTTGTCAGGCCATTTTATTTTTTTGAGGATTGTCTCTATCGAATCCTCATCCATGTTCATGATGGTTGAGGACAGGTCAAACCCGCTGAGCGTGGTTCGCCAGATTTTCGGCCACTCGCGGATCGGCTTCAGCGTGCCGTCATCGTTCAGGATGTCGATCACGTCCATCTGGTCAATTTCCACCAGGCGGAGCAGTACGTAATCCGCACTAACGCGCAAGCGCTTGTTACGTTCCTCCATCAGCTCGGCGATCCGTTTCTGGATGCGCTCATCTCGCATCATGACGCTGGCCTTGACCGCTGCCGTATTAGGTGAGAATCCTGCGTTAATCGCTGCCTGAGTCTGATTCTCCGGGCATTTGGTGTATTCCTGCGCGTAAGCCTCCTGCATCGCTGTCAGTGGCTTGTACTGCGTTGATTTGCGTTTTGGTGCTTTTGGTTCTGCGGGCATTGTTACCACCAAAGTAATAATTACCGTTTTGGTAATAGTAACACGCAAAACAAAGCCGCCATAGTCGGCGGCCATTGCAATTTATTGTCGATATCGTGACATGTCACACTGATAATTTAGTATCATGCCAGCCACGCGTCACCCAACATGCCGAATCACCGTCGCATGGACATGACTCAACAGGCAGCGCATCGCCGCACTTACCACAGCGGTTAGCACTGATTGACTTGATGCGACCACGAACCCGAGCATCATCCTGGCGGATCAACAACGCGATGTACTCGTTCATGTCATACGGCGCACGACCAGGGCGACGGACGGCGCAGTTCCGCGCCAACATCTCCAGTTCCTGCCCATCCAGTACCAGCTCAAGCTTGCGCTCACCGGCGGCGTACTGCCGCGCACGCTGCGCTGCTTTGCGCTCTGCTGGGGATTTAGCCATTACTCATTTTCCGCTTTAGCTTGATAAGCTGACCTTCAAGTTTCTGCCGCTTCTCCCGCTCAACTATCAGACGCTTTTTGTAATTACCAAGCCTGTGCTGGTACAACTCCCTGGCATTAACCGCATTGGTGATTTCAGACTTCTGAGCTTTTACAAGTCGTTCGAGTCGGGATATCTCCTGACGCATTGAGTCTCGTAACTCAACTCCTTTTTCGATGGTGGACTCAAGCTGCTCTGTGTATGTTCGAATTACTGAGGTATTCACTACTTCACCTCCTGCTGCGGCGGTTCTGGTAGCAGCATCCAATGCAAGGCACTTCCTAGCCACGATAGCGTGCCGTCGTTCAACTCCACGTATTCCCCTTGCACCTGACCTGCCAAATACTCGCCGTGCTTTGAATAAATTAAAACCCAATCATCTTGAGCGGGCATCCGTTCGCTACAGCTTATCCAGCCATCCGGAGTTAACGTTGATTTTCCAGAAGGAATATTTTACGGAATATTTTGTGGTACATTTTGTGGTTTTGGTGCTGCTGCCAGCGCAGCCTTGTAACCGGCCACATGACCGCGCCAGTCAGCAACCTCTGATAGCCACGCGTTAATCATGGCCTGAGTTGGCTCTTTTGGCACCATTACCCAGTCATCCGGCACTACCGGCGCTGGCGGGAAGGCTCTGAATCCAGCATCAATCAGCGCCATCGTTACGGCATGTATGTCATCCATAACCAATTTTTCTCCTGCCAGATTCCCTCCCATCTTCCTGACGATAATGTCCTTCATCATGTAACGCTGCACTTGGTTGTACGCCACAGGTTCAGCGGTAAGCGATACCAACGCGATACGCGCCAGCTCGCGCACAACTTCTGGCGGGGCGTAGTGGTCATTTAGGTCATCGTACAACCGGATCATCTCTTGGCTGTTGTCCGGGTGTACATCCTCGTTAGTACCAGCAAGTGCAGTGATGACCTCGTCGGCAGCATCAATTATTTCTTGTGCCTGTTCTTTGGTAATAGTGGTCATGGGTTAGTCCTCCCTGTACGGATTTAATTTGTTGTGCAGTTTGTTAAATGGCCCCCATACGATGGAGCTATACCACTCGGCTATTTTTTCTGCCTGTACGCCTGCTAACCAGATGAAGAATATCGGTGATATTGGAACCATTAAAATAAGAAAGAGAAGGAAAAATAGAGCCTCTTTAAACCGACTTTGACGTGGATAATTCTTCCGGAGTATTTTTGTCATTTCACTCCCCCTTAACCTTGATGCCAGCGGCAACCGGCGCAGATACCACCTCAACTGGACAACCAGCTTCACATTTCAATGCGTTGCCACCCACAAACCATAATGTAACGTCGTGGTCGTCAAAGTCGGTTTCCTCGACCTCAAACACTTGTCCTTTGACTTTCACAAAGTCACCGGCGCAGATATGAACCGCGACAACCATTCCAGGCTGATTCCTGCCTACATCAGAATCGACGCTATCTTCCTGCTGCTTCACGCCAATGCCAGCGCGTGTGCTATATGCGGACATGCACTGCGCGAACCCGGATTGGTCATCTGTCTGCCCATAACTGAACCCGGCTTTCAGGCCGTCACGGAATGCGCTATCCTGCAACTTGTCAGCAGTTTCAAGTTTCGCCTCCAGTTCTGCTATGCGCTGGCGTAATGCTGTAATTTCCACCTCAGCAGCGTCTGCGTAATGAACGTTTTCATGCACAAGTGGTGGTAAATCCGGCGTAATGACACCAAAAAGTTTTGCCAGCGCCCGGTAATTCAGTTCGCTGTGATAACGACCTTTGCAGCGAACCAGTTTTTCAGCAGCAGCTACAATCGCGCTTTGTTCTGTCATGCTCTTTTTTGCTGCTTCCAGCTCAACTCGCAGCTTCCCTACCGTTAGCGCAATATCCTCGTTCTCCTGGTCGCGGAGTTTGATGTATTGCTGTTTTTTATCCAGCTCATCCAGCAGCGCTTCAGCAGCGATATATATTTCCTGTCTCTTACGGTCTGCCGGATCGTTGTAGTGGTCTTGCATGTAGCGGAACTCTTCACGCAGCACCTGTTTGTCGATGTTGCTCATTGGGCTACTCCTTTGCGAAGCTGGGCGGCGATACCTTCGAGAACGCCATCGGCGAATGAGCGATCAAAATCGCCTTCCGGCGCATCAGCCATAAATTCTGTGGAGGTCAGTATCATTCGTGCGATGTCCGCAGCGTTCTTTGCTGTGTCGTCGATAAATCCTGCATCCCATGCGGCCAGCATTCGGTTAGCAACAAAGTGAGCCCCTTCCTTGTGAGCCTGCGCCCGCACCTCAGCCAGAAAGGCGTCTGTCGCCGGGGTCTCAGTGAAATCGTCTACCCACGTATCGCCAACGTCCTCGCACTCGCGACGACAATATTCGTTGAATTCGGCCTCTGATTTTTTCAGTGCCGAATTCTCCGCAGCCAGCGCATTACGCTCCTGAACCAGCGTTTCCACTGCTTCCTGAGCCAGTTTGTTTGCTTGTTCGGCGGCTTCCGTAAGGTCGTTAATCATTCTCAGCTTTGCAGACAGCGCCGCGCATCTGGCTTCAGATGCGGAGTAGTCTTCGTAAGTCACGTAGCGACCATCTGGTTCATTCGTGCCGTAATCTTCAAACTCATAACGATTTACGCTCATTTCTTTGCCATCTGGTTTAACCACGCTGCACGCGTTGATTGCCTCGTATGAACCTTTCAGTTCAGCCGCCCGCTCATGCCCTAACTTCGCTAATTCAATGATATTGCTTCCCATTATTACCCTCGCTTACCCGTATAAGTTATTGATTAGGTTGATAACTAAAAGGATCGTTATTTGATACCGATCCCGTGCCTTGCGATTAACAGCGCATCCGCAATGGCCTGGCCTTTCGCTTTGGCATCCAGCGCCCTGAGTTCCGGGTAAAGCTGAATCGCCCTGCTGCGCGCCGCGTCCTTGTCGCTGCCGATAAGTCCGGCTGACTTCTTCCATGCCTGCGGCGTTACCAGCGTGTACGGAATGTTCAGCCCCTGAAGTATTCCCTCCGCCACGCCAGCTGCATGCCCGAACGTGAACATGCTCGCTGTTCCCTGCCCTGGCATTGCACCGACCTGCTCAAGGTATGCATGAGTGATTCCGTACTTCCGAACCCATGCAGACACCGCTGCTCCGTTGACTCTGGACTTGGTCCCAACCTTGATGGTCGGCATTGCCAGATGGTCGATGTAGCCGCCCTGTTCAGTTATCAGGACCAGTGATCCGCTGCATCCTGGGTCAATCCCTAATACTGCCGCCATGATTTACCTCTCAGGTAATTTAAAACCACAAATGAGTTAATTTCAATAGCAATACGCATATTTCATTACCTTTTTGGTAATTCATTAAATGTAAAAAAATGCGCTACTGCGCTGCCGGTGTTAACCGCGAAATCCTGGGGGGATCTCGCTGTCCGGTTCTGGTACTGCGTTAACGTCCCGCTGCTGCGTTCTCGCTGGCTTTGTCCTGGAAAGTTGAACACTGCGCGCCAGTTTCTGCTGCCACTGGTCGTGATGGAATGCTTTTCCCTCGGCTTTCCAGTACGTGATGAAATCAGCCAGTTCAAATGGCGTCACATCGGTTTTAAGGTTTACCCCCCATAGGGCAGCTCGTTTGGTGAAATCAGGATCCGGTGTCCAGCTATCCGGCATAGTGAATTTACCCAGCGAACAGGAACCTCCTGGTGGGACATATCCATCAATCACCGAATTTGTTGCATGGGGGTCTGGTTTGTCACCTCCAGAGTTATCCACAGGCTGATTTTCCGCGTCGCCTATGTGTGGGGTTTTATCTTTTAGATCTTCTCTTCTCTTCTCTTCTCTGGTCCGCTTTTTGTCCGCTTCTGATGCGGACGCTTTGCGGACATTTCTCTTCCTGTCTGCGTCCTGAGCACGACGCTTGGCTGACTGTCCGTTATGGGCTTCAAAGCGCGGCATTACTAGGCTTTCGCCTTCTTCTTCCAGCCATCCGACAGCCATCATTGCACGCGCAAATCCGGGGAAGCCGATCAGGTCGTCGAGAGTCTCCGCACTGTATCCGTCAAGAAAGCCGTCAACAGAGTGGACATCGAAAAGACACCATGCGGAATGTAGTCCGCCAACTATCCGCAATCTGTCCGCTTTCAATGCGGACGCCATGCGGACAACTTTAGGGTGCGTGTGCAGGTCAGCACGCATTTTGATCCAGTCACCGGCCATAGCTAACCCCCATATAAGCCCGGATGAATTCAGCCGCAGCCTGTGCGTTTATGGCATTTCCGTAACCCTTAAGTCTGCCTGTGCGGTTGCGGCCTGCCATTGCTCGTAATGAGGACTTGCCGTGTCCCAGGCTTTTGGCAAACCTTGCAACCAGCGGGAATGTGCCGGATTCAACTGGACGCCATTGCCCATCTCGACAAAAGAGCCAGTCCGCATCTCGCCAAAAACCGTTAATCTCAAGGGGCCTGCTGTGTAAGCTTGCCGAGGTAACTGATCCAGCCGCTCCTTCCCACCCCGCTGCGCTGTCATTCCTGAAGTGTCTTTCCAGTCGCGAGTTGTTGGCGTCACCCACCCCGCCAATGCCGCTGCCCACCCGATTTTGTTCGGAGTTGCTCGACCATCCCCGCTCATTTGCACGGTCGTCGCGTTGGTGATATTGCTCACCTGCGGAGTTGGCCAGCCCGACAGCCGCGCAGCTCCGGAGACATGTTGCAGACCCCGTTTCGTCTCCGGCTGCGGATTCGTATTTGCTACCGGAGTGGGCCACCCAGTAGGCCCGCTCTCTGATGTGCGGCGCACCGATGCCCGCTGACGTAAACGGCACAAGCCCGAAGGCGTATCCCACTCCTTCCAGGTCAGCTTGTACAAGGTCGAACCATTCGTTTGCGTTACCTGCTGCAACCTGTTCGCCAAAGACATGCTGAGGTCTGCACTCGCTGATGAGGTGGAAGAAAGCAGGCCATAGGTGCCGCTCGTCAGCAAACCCATCTCCTTTGCCTGCCGCGCTGAAAGGCTGGCACGGGCAGGAGCCTGTCCACACTGGTTTATCGTCTGGCCATCCGGCGAGGCGGAGGGAATGGGACCAGACGCCAATCCCGGCGAAGAAGTGGCACTGTGTGAATCCTCGCAGGTCGTCAGGTGTGACATCTTCAATACTCCTTTCATCAACTTCTCCCGGGGCGATATGACCGGCAGCGATTAGGTTACGCAGCCATTGAGCTGCAAATGAATCAATTTCGTTGTAGTAGGCTGCTGGGATCATGCTGCCTCTCTTGCCATTCTGGCTGCCTTCATTTTTTCGGAACGAAGCTTTGCCTGTCGGCGTGCCCGTTCGTTATTGCACTGCACACACTCCCCGCTCAGGGTGTAACGCTCGCTATCATGACCGTGGATGCATTGCTTCCCGGTGTAGAAGCGAGTAAGGCCCAAATCGAGAGCCTCACGCTGGGTGATTCGCTTCATCGGATTACCTCTTTGTTATTTATCTTTGGTAATTTTGCACTAAGGCGAAAAAAGATCAACCATATATGGTTTTTATTACCTGAAAGGTGTTTTATGCAGGAAGGAGCCGCCAGGAGATGACGGCATTGATGTGTTCGGAGGGATTATCGGTCGTAGAAGAAGAGCACTAATTCAGGTTTTGACTTTGTCCATTCGCGGGAACGACATGCTTTAAACAGTCCGTCCATCAGTCGCTTACCAGGCATCTTGCGGCGCCCAGTCAGGTGAGTCTGGATGTAATGACTGGTGGTTCCGGCTTCATCTGCAAATGCTTCACGCTCATCAGGAGACAGTCCCAGCCAGTGCTTTTTGAAATCAAATTTTTTTTCGTCACTCATATTTTGCTTATCTCAGCCTGTCTATTCATATCTGAATTATTACCTTTCTGGTGAAAAAATCAATGATTATTACCGTTATGGTAACTTTACCTTTATGGTAATATTCATTTAAATTTAGTCAGTTAGGTAACATTAAATGGACAAATACAATAGCTATGAAAAGTATTTATGACATAAGACGCAAAAACCTTAACGAAATCATTCGCCGGGATTTCGATGATACCCAGCTGCGCTTTGCAGAACGGGTGAAGCGTTCGCAGAACCTGGTCAACCGGTGGTGCACTGGCATCAAAAACATCGGGCCGAATGCCGCGCGTATCATTGAAGAAGCGGCGCGCAAAGAAAAGTTCTGGCTTGATGTTGATCACGAACTGGACGCAGTACAGGCTGATATCTTTATTCCGGCCACTGATGATGGCGAATGGACTGTAGAGAAACAGGCTGCAGCCACGCTCAATGCCTGGATGAGAAAGAACACCGAGATGACATCCGAAAAGAAAGTTGCTGTAGCAGCTGGTATTGGCCCGGCCACAGTTAACCGGATTATGAAAGCGGAAGTCAGCACAACCATCGGCGTTCTTTCCTCCCTGGCGCGCGCGTTCGGGCATGAAGCATACGAGATGATTATTCCCGTCGGCGCTCCTGGTGTTATCGACTACGACCACCGGATGTATGCAGCTCTGCCGCAGGAAGAGAAAAACAAGATCACCTCATTCATCAACTTCGTGTTTGAGCAAAACAAAAGCAAGTAAACCCCCGCCATTCTGACGCTTTACCTGCCCGATGGCGGTAAGCTCGCGCCTCAATTAATTACCAAAATGGTAATTTTTTTCTCGTCATACCTATTGACACAATCACTTTTTGATCTGATTATTACCCAAAAGGTAATACAAGAGCGCATCGCTCGGGCAGAAACCACCACTTCGTGGCTTTCCTGCATCGTCAAGTATTACCAAAATGGTAATAGAGAGGTTCATATGCAGTGGAAAGTCATCAATGGTTGGTACTGCGTTACAGCTTGCGGGCTGATGAGCTGGAAGTTCCGCACGCTGAGTGAGGGCATGAAATGGGCATTTACCAACAAGGTTGCGCACGAAGTTGCCAACGATAACGGGATATGGGGGTGAGCAAGTGAGCGAATTAGCAATTATCGAAATTGCGCCAGATATGGCGCCAAGCATTTACGTAGAAAACGGTCTGGAAAAGTTCCTCGAACAGATCCGCGAAAGCGTTAAGGAAGTTCCTGACCTGAGTACTGCCAAAGGTCGTGCCCGCATTGCATCTCTGGCAGCACAGGTTTCTCGCAGTAAAACAGCAGTTGAAAAGCCTGGTCGCGATTACCTTCGTCATCTGAAAGAAGCAGTCAAACCTGCTGAGGCTGAGCTTCGTCGATTTGTATCAGCTTGCGATGAGATGCGCGATGAGGTTCGCCGCCCACTTACCGAATGGGAAGCAGAGCAGGAACGCATCAAGGCTGAAGAAGCCATGAATGTGCTGCACGCCGAAGCACTGGAGATGAACATCAAGTTCGATCAGGAGCGGGCTGCCAAGTTCGAAGCGGATCACGAGATGGCCCTGCTGATGAACGAAAAACATGACCGTGAAGCAAAAGAGAAAGCTGAAGAAGCCGAACGCCAGCGCATTGCTCATGAAGAAGAGTTAAAGCGTCAGGCAGCAGAAAAGGCCAAGCGCGAAGCCGAAGAGAAAATAGAGCGTGAACGCGCTGAAGCTTCCCGTCGTGAGGCTGAATTAAAGCTCAAGGCAGAGCAGGCAGAGCGTGAACGTATTGCCGCAGATCAAAAATCGGAAGCAGAGAAGAAGGCCGCAGCTGAACGTGCCGAGCGCGAAAAGCAGGAGGCTATCGAAGTAGAGAAACGCAAGGCGCAGGAAGAAGCCGATCGCATTAAGCGTGAAGCTGAAGCAAAGGAGGTTGCTCGCCTTGCTGAAGAAAAACGTATCGCTGATGAAGCAGCAGCACGCGCTGCTGATGTAGAGCACCGTCTGGCCATTAATGCTGCTGCGGTCCAAGCGCTAATTGACCAGGGTATTCCTGATGACTGGGCGAAGGCATGCGTTGTCGCTATCGCTCGCGGGAAAGTTCCAGCAACAACCATTAACTACTGAGGTGGCTATGCACATTCAGCAATTCAATAACCTGAAAAAAATAGCATCTCAGTTCAGCAATGACTATCAACTGTCATCTGAACTGTATGACCGCCACGTTGAGCTGATCGAAGCAGTTGCTGGTTGCGAAATGGAAGAGTCATTCGAGCGAGCGCTGCTGCGCTCAGGAGTACGTAAAGAAATCATCGACGCAGCGCGTGAAAGTTGCGAGTTCGAAGAACTGATAGCGTCAGTCAAACGTGAATTAACTGGCGTCATCGCCCGTCTTGACCTGGCTGACCAGATCGACAGCAAAAGGAATGCGGCATGAAACCAACGCTCCTCTCATTGCTGCGCGGTGGAAAACACAGCATCCGAGACATGGCAAAGATTCTTGGTATTTCAAGATCGAAGGTTTCTTGGTTCATCGCTGAGCTTGAACGTCGCAAATGGGTAGAAGTAACCAGGTGCGCAATATGGTTTCACGATGGAACCCGCTCCAACAAGCAGAACGAATACAAGGTGAAGTTATGAATACCGGTATCTATTTCGACATCAGCAACGAGGACTACCACGCCGGCGACGGCGTGAGTAAGTCTCAACTGGATATGGTGGCCAAGAACCCTTGCCTTCTGAAATGGGTGAAGGCTGCTCCGGAAGACGAAGAGAAGAAGTCCGCACTGGACATGGGGACTGCTCTGCACTGCCTGCTGCTTGAGCCAGAGGAATTCGATAAACGTTTCATCGTAGCGCCGGAATTTAACCGTCGCACCAATCAAGGAAAAGCGGATGAAGCCGCATTCCTGAAAGACGTTGCCAGTATGGGTATGACGGTAATGGATACCGAACAGGGCCGGAAGCTGAAACTGATGCGCGACAGTGCAATGGCTCACCCGGCGGCGCGCTGGATGCTGGAAGCGCCAGGCCACTGCGAAGCATCGATGTACTGGAATGACGATGAGACTGGCGAACTGTGCCGCATCCGTCCTGATAAATGGCTGAATGAGCACAACGTGATCGTCGACGTGAAAAAGGTTGCAGACATGGATCGCTTTGCGCGTCACATCGAGGAATTCCGCTACCACGTCCAGGACGCCATGTACAGAGAGGGTGCACTGAAAGTAACCGGGCAGCCACACGGATTCTTCTTCCTGGCTGTGAGCGAAACCATCGACTGCGGTCGATACCCGGTCCGCGTATTTGAACTGGATGCGCCGGACGTTGACGCCGGGCACCAGTTATTCCGCCGGGATCTGAACACCTATCACGAATGCCGCATCAGCGATGAATGGGGTGGCGTGGAAATTATTAAACGCCCTGAATGGGCACGCAAACAGGATATGTACGTATGAGCAACGATATCGCAATCACATCACAGCCAGGCGCTACCGTCGGCACCGCTGCTGCAATCTTCAGTCCTGAGGGTATGGACCGCCTGGTGCGTTTCGCAACCCTGATGGCAGACAGTAAAGCAACCGTTCCTCAGCACCTTGCTGGTAAACCTGCCGATTGCCTGGCAGTAACCATGCAGGCAGCGCAATGGGGCATGAACCCGTTCGCTGTTGCGCAGAAGACGCACGTTGTAAACGGCACTCTTGGCTATGAAGCTCAGCTAGTTAACGCTGTCGTGTCCTCTTCAAACCTGCTTTCAACCCGCCTGAATTACCGCTGGGACGGCGACTGGTCAAAGGTGAATGGCAAGAGCGACAAATCTCCATCACTGACCGTAACTGTATCGGCAGTGCTGAAAGGCGAAGCAGAGCCGCGTGAACTTACCATCAGCATGGCTCAGGCCGTTGTCCGTAACTCTCCGTTGTGGGAACAGGATCCACGCCAGCAGCTTGCTTACCTGTGCGTTAAGCGCTGGGCGAGACTGCATGCTCCTGATGTTCTTCTTGGTGTCTACACGCCTGATGAACTGCAGGAGACAACACCGCGAGTTGAACGCGATATCACGCCACCAGCGGCAACGGCTCAAGGCATGAACAGCCTGATCAACTCAAAACCAGAGCAGAAGCAGGAAGAGCGTCAGCAGCATAAAGACGAGCGCGGTCCTGAAGAGATTCTGCACGCATTTTCCGGCGCGGCGATGAACTACAACACCCAGTCTGACCTGGACAAAGCGTACAAATACGTTGCTCAGAAACTGGCTGGTGATGATGACCTGCTGGCAAAAGCAACCGACGTTTACACCATCCGCTGTGACGAACTGAACGAAGTACCGATGTAACCACCACTGCGGCGCCGCGCGCGTCGCAAATGCAAGAGAGGTAATTATGAAAAGAGCATTTGGCAAAAAGGAACTGATGGCAGTGGTGCCGGTATCTATGAGCACCATTGACCGCATGGAGCGCAATGGCGAGTTCCCGCAGCGTTTCTGGATCACTGATAAGCGTTGTGCATGGAACGCTGAAGAGGTTGAGAACTGGCTTGATGAACGTCAGGCCACCAGCCCAGCAGAGTTCACCGGAAAAAAGCCGCCGGTTGATCAGCGTGTTTACCGCCCAGTAAGTAACGCCGCATGACAGCGCTGATCAGGCACTGGGGAAAATGGTCAGGATGGTACTTATTCCTGACCGCTGTTTCCGCCTGGCTGTATCTGCTGGCGGTAATTTTCAGAGAAGGCTGGATCAGATGAGCAAATTAACCCGTCTTGAAAAGTATCACCTGAACTATGTGTCTCAGCGTCAGGCGTCAAAGGTTGTCGCCGTAACTCCGGCAGCAATGGAGGTAGAAAAGCGCGCTGTTGAGCGTGAATCGAAAGGCCAGTTCCGCATTGCAGCCAGGCTCTGGTTGCTGTGTATGGATGTTGCGGTTGGTGAAGTTGAACGCGCAAGAATAGCGATACGCCGTGATCAGTGCATATCGAAAGGCAATGGAATGCGCCGTGGAGAATATGCAGGGATCGGATGTCGCGGGGTGGTGTATGACTAATCATCAAGACGATATCACCGTTGGAATGGTGACATTAATTTATTCGACGAAGTATGGAGGCTGGTTAACTCCAGCCAAACTGATTATTCGCAACCCTATTGCAGCTCAGAGGGTAGCTGAAAAGCTGAATGAATCTCTTAAGGTTCGTCCAATTAAGGCAGGTATGGCATGACCGGTAAATACACTCTTATCTACGCTGACCCGCCTTGGGTCTACCGTGATAAAGCCGCCGACGGTGACCGCGGGGCAGAATTCAAATATCCGGTAATGAACGTGCAGGATATCTGCCGTCTTCCAGTGTGGGATCTGGCTGCCGATAGTTGCCTGCTGGCAATGTGGTGGGTACCGACACAGCCGGTTGAAGCGCTCAAGGTAATCGAAGCGTGGGGCTTCCGCCTGATGACCATGAAGGGATTCACCTGGCATAAGACGAATAAGCACAAAGGAAACAGCGCGATCGGCATGGGGCACATGACCAGGGCGAACAGCGAAGACTGCCTGTTTGCGGTGCGCGGGAAACTTCCTGCCCGCATGGATGCCTCAATATGCCAGCACGTCACCGCACCGCGCATGGAAAACTCCCGCAAGCCTGACGTCATCCGCGAAAAATTGGTGCAATTGCTGGGCGATGTGCCTCGCATTGAGTTATTCGCCCGTCAGTCGTCGCATGGCTTCGATGTTTGGGGGAATCAGTGTGATGGTGCGGCGGTTGAACTGCTGCCAGGCTGTGCGATTGAGATTTCCTAATGCAGACAGAATAATTCTGCTTACCCAATCCTACGCCTCATCATCCGCATGAATTGGCGATCAGGGTTGACGGGCAGATGCGACGGGACTTAGGATTGTCAAAACTTTTCGTTTGGCATACCTATGGAACCAAGAAAGTCATTTATACCCGAACCACTTTTCCTCATCTTCGTTGTGTTATCATGCATTTCGTTGATAAGTATCATGATGGGATGGCTGAAACCCAACCCGATAATACTCATAGGCGACATTATCGTTATTGGTGCGTTCTTATGGGAACAGACCATGAAAAGATTCAAATCCTGATTTCACCAATCCTCATAAATCAAAATAAGCCCGTAAGGGCTTTTTTGTCAGCAATTTCGTCTTTCAGCAAGTCTATCCCATTCGAATTGTGAATCTTTTAAGCCAGAAATAGTCTTCACATTATCTTTTCTTTTCATACATCCCGCTGGCGGCTTTATTTTTGCTGCTGCCACACCTCAAACTTCGACGGGGAGAACGGCACCAGATCGGTGTGTTCCCCGTTAATCCAGGCATCAACCATATCCGCCCACTGCTGCAACATGTAGGCGCGCTGCCTGGCATACTCCGCTTTGTTATACACCGCACGCACTCCCTTCTGTTCATGCGCCAGCGCCTTTTCAATCCAGTCTGATGGATACCCTGCCTCATGTAACAGCGTGCTGGCTGTTCGGCGCAGGTCGTGCACAGAGAAGTTATCCAGATACCCACCAGCATCATTTACCGATTCGACAGTAACATTGATAAGCCTGTTCAGTGCGGCGTTGGATAATGGTTTGCTCACTGAGTAGCGCCCAGGCAAAAGGTATTCACTTCCACCAGCGCACATCTGCAGGCCAACCATGAGATCCTGTGCCTGCTTTGGCAGATAGATAACGTGCGCCCGGCTTCCCTTCATACGGTCTGACGGTATGATCCACGTCCATTTTTTGAAATCAACCTCTGACCATGTGGCATGAGTGAATTCACTTTTACGAACTAGGGTGAGCAGCACCAGTTTTAACGCCAGTTTCATCGTGGCCATAGTCCCGATGTGATCCAGAGCGCGGAAGAATACGCCGATCTCTTCAGGTTGTAGCGTGCGGTCGCGCGGCTTAAACATGGCTATTGATGAAGGCTTGATGTCAGCAGCAGGATTAAACAGGCCGTGCCCGCGGTCATTCGCATAACGGTACACGCTGCTGATTATCTCCCTGGCCTGCACCGCTGTAGCCCGGCCACCACGTTCGACAATGCGATCGCACAGGTCACGAACCATGCCGGTGGTTATCTCAGCCATCATCTTGTTACCCAGGACCGGCATGATATCGCGCTTGATAACGGCCTGTTTCATTGCCCGGGTACTGTCAGCCAGAATGACGTGCTTCATATAGCTGTCGGTATGTACCGCGAATGTCTCAGCACCGTGTATCTTTTTGATACCGTCACGTTTAGCCGCAGCTGGCGAGTGGCCTGCCTTTAGCAGCTTCTTTGCAGCAATGAGTTCTTCACGCGCTTCCGCCAGACTGATACCGTCACAACCATACTGACCAATGACCAGCGTTTCCCGTCGTCCGTTAATGCGGTAGTCGTACCTGAACGAGACGGAGCCGGAAGTAAGCACCGCAACATACAGCCCGTCACGATCTGAAACCTTATACAGTTTGTCCTGCGGTTTGAGGTTTTTTAATTTGGTATCAGTAAGCACAATTCACCCGTAAAGCATCCATGGTTTGACGGTATGAAGATTATACCTTTAGGGTAATACCGTCACCTGTACCGACGAAAAATGTGAGATAGAGTGAATAGATATGATGTGATATAAATAAAAACCCCCTGTAAAAACAGAGGGTTGATTATGAAATTGAATAGAAATGATTAGCTATGAGTTAGATGTAAATCATTCCCACTCAATGGTAGCCGGTGGTTTACCGCTGATGTCATACACCACACGGGAAATCCCGTTGACTTCATTGATGATGCGGTTGGAAACACGACCCAGGAAGTCATACGGCAGATGCGCCCAGTGCGCAGTCATAAAGTCGATGGTTTCGACAGCACGCAGGGAGACCACCCAATCGTACTTACGACCATCGCCCATTACGCCAACGGAGCGTACTGGCAGGAAGACGGTGAACGCCTGGCTGACTTTGTCGTACAGATCCGCCTTACGCAGCTCTTCAATGAAGATGGCATCAGCACGGCGCAGCAGGTCGCAGTACTCTTTCTTCACTTCACCCAGTACACGTACGCCGAGGCCCGGCCCCGGGAACGGATGACGGTACAGCATGTCGTACGGCAGGCCCAGCTCCAGACCGATCTTACGCACTTCGTCTTTGAACAGCTCTTTCAGCGGTTCAACCAGACCCATCTTCATCTCTTTCGGCAGGCCGCCGACATTGTGGTGAGATTTGATGACGTGCGCTTTACCGGTTGCAGACGCCGCAGATTCGATAACGTCAGGGTAGATGGTGCCCTGCGCCAGCCATTTCACGTCTTCCAGTTTCAGCGCTTCTTCGTCGAATACTTCAACGAAAACGCGACCGATGATCTTACGCTTGGCTTCCGGATCGTTCTCACCAGCCAGCGCGGACAGGAAGCGATCTTCTGCCGGTACGTGAACAATGTTCAGACCAAAATGGTCGCCAAACATGTCCATCACCTGCTCGGCTTCGTTGAGGCGCAACAGGCCGTTGTCGACGAAAACACAGGTCAGATTTTTACCGATCGCGCGGTGCAGCAGCATCGCGGTGACGGAAGAATCCACGCCGCCGGAGAGACCGAGGATCACTTTATCGTCGCCTACCTGCTCGCGAATGCGCGCCACGGCGTCGTCGATAATTTTCGCCGGCGTCCACAGTGCTTCACACTGGCAGATATCACGCACAAAACGCTCCAGCATGCGCATACCCTGGCGGGTGTGAGTCACTTCCGGGTGGAACTGTACGCCGTAGAAGCGTTTTTCTTCGTTAGCCATGATGGCGAACGGGCAGCTTTCGGTGCTGGCTACGGTCACGAAGTCGGACGGAATCGCCGTCACTTTATCGCCGTGGCTCATCCACACGTCCAGCAGCGGTTTGCCGTCGGCGGTCAGGGAATCTTCAATACCGCGAACCAGCGCGCTGTCGGTCAATACTTCGACCTGCGCGTAACCAAATTCACGCTCATTAGAACCTTCTACATGACCGCCAAGCTGCATCGCCATGGTCTGCATCCCGTAGCAGACGCCAAATACCGGCACGCCTGCTTCAAAGACATACTGCGGCGCACGCGGGCTGTTTTCTTCGGTGGTGCTTTCCGGGCCGCCGGAAAGAATAATGCCGCTTGGGTTGAAGTCACGAATTTGTGCTTCTGTCACATCCCACGCCCACAGTTCGCAGTAAACACCCAGCTCACGCACGCGGCGTGCAACTAGTTGAGTGTACTGAGAACCGAAGTCCAGAATGAGGATGCGATGCTTATGAATGTTTTCCGTCATTGACGCTTATTCCGAGGCAAGTGAAACAGATTAAATAAATCGCCCGACGCGAAGGTCGGGCGAAGAAAATCAGGAGCCCAGACGGTAGTTCGGGGACTCTTTGGTGATGGTCACGTCGTGAACGTGGCTTTCCTGGATACCCGCACCGCTGATACGCACGAATTCAGCCTTCGTACGCAGCAGGTCGATGGTACCACAACCGGTCAGACCCATACAGGAGCGCAGGCCGCCCATCTGCTGGTGAATGATCTCTTTCAGGCGGCCTTTATAGGCTACGCGACCTTCGATACCTTCCGGCACCAGTTTGTCAGCGGCGTTGTCGCTCTGGAAGTAACGGTCGGAGGAACCTTTGGACATCGCGCCCAGCGAGCCCATGCCGCGGTAAGATTTGTAAGAACGGCCCTGGTACAGTTCGATTTCGCCCGGGGATTCTTCCGTACCGGCCAGCATAGAGCCCACCATTACCGCGCTCGCGCCTGCGGCGATGGCTTTGGCGATATCGCCGGAGAAGCGAATACCGCCGTCAGCGATAACCGGAATCCCGGTGCCTTCCAGCGCTTCCACCGCGTCGGAAACAGCGGTGATCTGCGGAACGCCCACACCAGTCACGATACGAGTGGTACAGATGGAACCCGGGCCGATACCCACTTTCACCGCGCTGCAACCGGCTTCCGCCAGTGCGCGAGCGCCTGCGCCCGTCGCAACGTTGCCGCCGATGATTTGTAGGTCAGGATATTTAGCACGGGTTTCACGGATACGTTGCAACACGCCTTCAGAGTGACCGTGAGAGGAGTCGATCAGCAGGACGTCAACGCCTGCCGCCACCAGCGCGTCAACGCGCTCTTCGTTGCCCGCGCCTGCGCCGACCGCCGCGCCGACACGTAAACGGCCCTGCTCATCTTTGCAGGAGTTTGGTTTACGTTCCGCTTTCTGGAAATCTTTTACGGTAATCATGCCAAGCAGATGGAAGTTATCATCAACGACCAGCGCTTTTTCTACACGTTTTTCGTGCATTTTTGCCAGCACGACTTCACGGGCTTCGCCTTCACGAACGGTCACCAGACGCTCTTTCGGCGTCATGTAAACGCTAACCGGCTGGTTCAGGTCAGTCACAAAACGCACGTCACGACCGGTGATGATACCCACCAGCTCGTTATCTTCAGTCACCACCGGATAGCCCGCAAAACCGTTACGCTCGGTCAGGGCTTTCACTTCATGCAACGTGGTGGTTGGCAGGACGGTCTGCGGGTCGGTCACTACGCCGGACTCGTGTTTCTTCACGCGGCGAACTTCTTCCGCCTGGCGCTCAATAGACATGTTTTTGTGGATAAAACCGATGCCGCCTTCTTGGGCCAGGGCAATTGCCAGGCGCGCTTCCGTCACGGTGTCCATCGCCGCAGAAAGCATAGGAATATTCAGACGAATAGTTTTCGTCAACTGCGTGCTGAGATCGGCAGTATTCGGCAAAACGGTGGAGTGAGCGGGAACAAGGAGGACGTCGTCAAACGTCAGGGCTTCTTTAGCGATACGTAGCATGGGCAATATCTCACCTGGGAGGTTAATAAATATTGCCGCGGCATTATACAGAACGTAATCGGTTGCATCTACATTTTTTTGCAAATAGTGCTTGCGATCCCCCGTGAGCAGGTTACTATCGATTGAATAACCTGCTGATTTAGAATTTGATCCCGCTCACATGTTATCCTCTCAAACTTCCTCAATTTTTACCGTAAGCCGCCTTAACCAGACGGTTCGTCTGCTGTTAGAACAGGAGATGGGACAGGTATGGATCAGCGGCGAGATTTCTAATTTCACGCAGCCTGCGTCGGGCCACTGGTACTTTACGCTCAAAGACGATACCGCTCAGGTGCGCTGTGCGATGTTCCGCAACAGCAACCGCCGGGTGACGTTCCGCCCGCAGCACGGGCAGCAGGTGCTGGTACGCGCCAACATTACGCTGTACGAGCCGCGCGGCGATTATCAAATCATCGCCGAAAGTATGCAGCCGGCTGGCGAAGGGCTATTGCAGCAAAAATATGAGCAGCTGAAAGCCAAACTGCAGGCGGAAGGCTTGTTCGATCAGCAATATAAGCAGCCTCTGCCCTCCCCGACCCACTGTGTCGGGGTGATTACCTCGAAAACCGGCGCGGCACTGCACGATATTCTCCACGTCCTTAAACGCCGCGATCCGTCGCTGCCGGTGGTTATCTACCCTACCGCGGTACAGGGCGACGACGCGCCGGGGCAGATCGTTCATGCTATCGAACTGGCAAACGCGCGCGGCGAGTGCGACGTGCTGATCGTCGGGCGCGGCGGCGGTTCGCTGGAAGATTTGTGGAGTTTTAACGACGAACGCGTGGCGCGGGCGATTTTTGCCAGCCGCATTCCGGTGGTCAGCGCCGTCGGTCACGAAACGGATGTCACGATAGCCGATTTTGTCGCCGACCTGCGCGCGCCGACGCCATCAGCAGCGGCAGAAATTGTCAGCCGTAACCAGCAGGAGTTGTTACGTCAGATCCAGTCCGCCCAGCAGCGCCTGGGCATGGCGATGGACTACTACCTCGCCAATCGCAGCCGTCGTTTCACGCAGATTTTTCACCGTCTGCAACAGCAACATCCGCAACTGCGTCTGGCCCGTCAGCAAACCGCGCTGGAACGTCTACGCCAACGGATGGGATTTGCGCTTGAGGCCAGGATTAAGCAGGCCAATCAGCGCCAACAGCGCGTAAGTCAACGCCTGAGCCAGCAAAATCCGCAGCCGCGCATTCACCGCGCGCAGTCGCGCATCCAACAGCTGGAATATCGTCTGACGGAGAATATCCGCTCACGGTTAAGCGAACAGCGCGAGCGTTTCGGCAACGCGGTCACGCATCTGGAGGCGGTCAGTCCGTTAGCCACGCTGGCGCGCGGCTATACGGTTTCGACGACAACGGACGGCAAGGTGCTGAAAAAGATCAAACAGGTCAAAGCGGGCGATATCATGACTACGCGGCTGGAGGACGGTTGGCTTGAAAGTGAAGTCAAATCCGTCACGCCGGGCACGTAATCCAATATTCCCTCACCCTTTGCACCGCGATGTTGGGTTTCGGTTTCGCCTCAGCCAACCTACGCGCCACATCGGATAAGGTGTAGCCATAATCCGACGATCAACCGGTTTGTCATTAGACTCAAAACCGGGCTGGGAATACCCGCCCGGTTTTGTCGCTCACTTACCAGTTATAGCGCAGATTGAGGCTACCGTTCAGATCGCCAAAGTCATTGCTGCCAGTCTGCCCGGCAACCTGAGCGCGAACGCTCCACTGCTTATCGATATCTGCCTGCAGACCCACTTTCAGCTCCGCACGGTTAGCCGGAAGATCCTGTTTCACCGTGGCATCATCAAACGATACCGACACATCATCGCTGGTGTGCAGCCAGTTGGCTTCAGCAAACGGCTGGATAACCGTACGGCTGCCTTTGTACAGCTTGCCGTCAACACGCAGACCCAGGCGCGTTGTCCAACTGTCGCCATCCTGACCGTCGATCCGGGTGCCGTAGTTATCCTTCACGCTATCCGCTGAGTAGTCCTGCCAGACAACCTGCGCCTGCGGCGTCAGACTGACCGTATTGCCGTTGTTAAGCGCAATATCGTAGCGATAGCCGGTTTCCAGCGAGACAGCGTTAGCGGTTGAATCGTAAGATTCAGAACCCGCATCACCGCTCTCTACGCTGTTGTTGTAGAAACCATATTGGTACCAGCTGTCGACATACGCGCCGCTATGCGTTTGGGCATCGGCAAACCAGGTGGCATAAACACCGAGGTTGTAGCCGTCTACGTTGCCGCTACTGGTGAACTGGCTACCGTCCGCGCCACGGTTACCGGTGCTGTCGGTATCGGCGTTGATGTAGCTCGCCATGACGCCAACGGTAACGCTCTGCTGGCCGTTGCCCCAGGCCAGAATATCGCCGCCTAGCTGGAACTGAGAGTAGTTGCTGTCCATATCGATATTGCCGCTGACAGCCTCTGATTCCGCTTTACCCGCTTTGAAGCGCGCCCAGACGCTGCCATCGGCGTTACGATACTGGCTGCCTTCGCGGTCATAGAGGGTCTGCATTTGCAGGTTGCGCGCCATCCACTGGTTGCCCATGTACGCGCCGATATCCGCACGGTACTGCGGTGCGACATCGCCGCCTCCGTTCGGAGGCGTGACATCGCCACCATCGCCGCCGTCGTCCGAAGGCGTGACATCGCCGCCATCGTCACCGCCATCCGAAGGCGTGACATCGCCACCGCTGTCGTCATCATCAGACTGTGCTTTTGACGCCAGATACCAGTCGTTGTCACTTTCATTCCAGTACAGACGGTAGGTATACAGACTGGCGTTTACCTCATTTTTTAACACAAACGCATCGCTGGTCGATACACCGCCAACATCCACCACTTCGATACCGTTAGTGGTCTGCGCCCCATCGCCGATGCCGTTGATGTACAGCTCGGTGGTGCCGGAGGCATCGCCGGTAATGACCAACTTATCGGTCGCCGAATCATCGTCGCCCAGGACGGTATTCAGGTAAAGCGAGCCGCCGTTGCCAGTGTAATTACCATCGACATAAAGCGTATTGCCAGGCGTGCTGGCGCTGCTACCGCTGGCGATCGTCCCCATGTTGATCAGATCGCCATTGAGGGTGAAGATGGCGCCTGTTTCGTCGCTGTCGCCAAAGACCAGCGTCCCTTCATTGGTCACCTTACCGTTAACGGTCGTACCATTGCTGCCGCCAAAGGTCGCCCCGGAGGCGATGTTCACCGCTTGCTGGCTGCCCATTTCACCGATCGTACCGTCCCCGGACAGCCACAGCGTGCCTTCCTGTACGTTAGTATCGCCGGTGTAGGTGTTCGCGCCGCTCAGCGTCAGTTTACCCGCGCCCAGTTTGGTCAGCGTTTTACCATCCCAGTCGCCGTTGCCGGTTTTATCGCCCAGTACGCTGGTGACTTCAAAGCTATCGCCTGTGCCCAGAGTGAAGGTGCCGTGTGCTGGCGTCGCTGACGTGGCGGTCGCATTCCAGCTCAGCCCTTCGGTAAGCAGGTATTCAGACTGGTCTTGAGGATTGATTGCTCCGGTTACGGTCAGATAGTCCGGCTTGTCGGTGAGGTTCATCGTCAGGCTGGTAAAGTCGCCGCTGATATCGCTGTCCATATCCATCAGTTTAAAGGACTGGAACTCCGCGTCGGAGGCGCGCGCTTGCAGGCTGGCGTCGCTGACGACCAAATCGCCGCCAAGCGTGGCGCTGCCACCGGTAATCAGCGGTTGCACTGAGTCACTATTCAGCTCAACGTTCAGCGTACTGCCATCTTCCTGAATTAACGCGCTGTCGCCGAGATCCAACGAGGTGCCGAGCGCCAGTTGGGTCGTCGCGCCGCTATGAGTGGTGATGCCGCCCGCCGCGCTGACTGCACCGTCTGCGTCCAGTACCAGCGTGGCGTTATTGTCCACCAGACCGGTGCCCAGCGCCATCGTGCTGGCGGTGATCAGTGTACCTTCATTGATTGTGGTGTTGCCGCTGTAGTCGTTGTCGCCGGAGAGGATCAGCGTGCCCGCGCCTTCTTTGGTCAGCGATTTACCGTCCCATGTGCTATTCGGATCAAGCGTGTCGTCAACGTCTGTCAGATTAGCCGCAACGTTAAAGTTGCCGTCAGGGTCACTTAGCGTAAAGGTGCCGTGGGCGTCAGTAGAAGCATTGTCTCTGTCCGCATACCAGGAGAGGGAGGCCGTCAGATCATAGTTGGTGTTGTCTGCTTCGTCGACTTTTCCGTCGATGGTCAGGAAGTCAACATCTTCGCTATTCATTCCCGCGACGGTCAGATCATTGAAATCGGTCGTAATGGCGCTGTCGCTGTCAATCAGCGTGTAGGTGTATGCCTCAGGCGTCCAGCTGTCTGTGACGTTGCCGATACCGGTGATGTTGAGCGTGCCGCCCAGCGTGACGCTGTCGGCGGTAATGGCGCTTTCACCGTTGGCCTTACTGAGGTCAATATTCAGCGTACTATCGGCTTGCTGAGTCAGCGAGTCGACGTTGAGCGTCGTACCTTTGGCCAGCTCAGTCGTTGCTCCAGACTGGGTCGTGACATTCGCAAGGTTGAATTCGCCCTCCGCGTCCAGCTTCAGCGTACCCGCGTTATCGACATCACCGCCGCCCAACGCGTTAACGTTGGCGGCAATCAGCGTGCCGTCAGTGATAGTGGTGGTGCCGGAATAGCTGTTATCGCCGCTTAACGTCAGCTCGCCCGTACCGGTTTTCACCAGCGAGCCGCTGCCGAAAAGCGTATTTTCCAGCTCACCCTCGCCGACCTGAAGCACGCCGTTGTTGGCAATAGTCCCGGTCCCCAGCGAATCCGCATGGTCAGCCGTCAGCGTGCCGCCGGTAATGGTGGTGCCGCCGGAGTAATCGTTATCGCCGTTTAACGTCAGCTCGCCTGTGCCGGTTTTCACCAGCGAACCGGTGCCGGAAAGCGTGTTTTCCAGCTCGCCTTCGCCGACCTGAAGCACGCCGCTGTTGGCAACAGCGCCAGTGCCCAGCGAATCTGCATGGTCAGCCGTCAGCGTACCGTCGGTAATGGTGGTGCCGCCGCTGTAGTTGTTATCGCCGGTCACGATCAGCTCATCGCTACCGCTTTTGACAATTTGGCCCTCGCCGGTCACGTTGTTATCCAGCGTGCCCTGGCTCAACTCAAGCTTTGCGTTTTCTGCGATGGCCACGTCGCCGCTGCCGAGCGCGGCGGCATCATTCGCAGACAGCGTACCGCCGTTAATGTTGGTATTGCCGTAGTCGTTCGCCGTGTTGCTGAGGATGAGCGTGCCATCGCCTTCTTTGAACAGCGTTTTACCGTCCCAGTTGGAGGTGGCCGCGATTTCATCCAGTTCGCTGGTGACGGTAAAGGTATCGCCTGCGTCAACGGTAAAGGTGCCGTGCGCAACGCGCGCAGATTTTGCGCCCGCGTACCAGCTCAGGCCCGTAGACAACACGTAGTTGGTATTATCATTCGCATCAACGCCCGCGTTGATCGTCAGGTAATCCGGCATAGCGGAGGTGTCGGCATCCAGCGTTACGCTGTCAAAATCGGTAGTAATCGCGGTTTGCGAATCAATTAGCGTGAACGATCCTAACTGCTCGTCGGTTTCGGGCGCGACAAAGGTGGCCGCTGAGCTAAGGTTCAACGTCCCGCCCAGCGTGACGTTGGCGGCTTTGATAATTGGCGAGCTGTTGGCGGTATCCAGCGTCGCGTTTATCTGGCTGCCGTCCTGCAAGGTCAGGGTATTGCCCACCGTCAGCAGCGTGCCTGTCGAACCGCTCTCGTTGTTCAGCGTAATGTCGCCGTTGTTGGTCAGGTTGCCGATGATTGACGAGTCGGTCATATTCCACTGGCTGGTATCGTCGAGCGACAGTGTAGTAAACATCGCATCTACACTACCGGTTAACGTGGAACCCTGGCTTAAAGACAGCGATGACGATGACATGTCACTCTGAACAACGTCACCGTTCAATGTCGTATTGTCGGCCTGAATGACCGCCTTGCTGCCCAGCTTGATCACTGCCGGCGCGTCAAATGCGCTATCGGTTAGCACGATAGGATCGTTAATCGTCGTGCCAGAGTCCACATGCAGCGCAATCGTCTCTGAATTAACCTGTGCTTTGTTAACCGTCAGCGCGTTGATATCATCATACCCACCGCTTTTACCTTTGCTTGTTATAAAGATGCCGTCGCCGTCGGCGTTGATGGTGGCGCCGTTAATATCCACGCTGGAGGCGAGGATTTTAATACCGATGCCTTTGGAGTTGATGGCCATCGAATCTTTATCGTCAGAGATGCTCACCGTTGAGGCGTTTTTCACCTCAATGGCGGCGCCTGTGGCATTATCGTGCGTGACGGTAGAGTTCGTAATATCAAGAACGCCCTTGTTGGACACAAGAAGCGTACTATCCGTACCCGTGGAGCTCATCGTGCTATCGGACACATTCAGCCAGGAGTTGTATGTCGTCTCGCCTACTACGCGCACCTGGCCGTTTGTCAGCGTGATTACGCTCCCGTCCTTAATGTTAAGCGTGCTACCTGATTGTGACACTATGCTGCTACGACTTTGCGTCGTTGCCGTAACGTTGGTGCCAATCAGGGCAGCCCATGACTCGCCAGAGAGGGTCAGGATGCCGTAATTACTTCCGATCTGGATGCTCCCGCCATTCAGCGTCATGCTGCTTTGCGCCTGGAGGTCGATACCTGCCGTGTAGGTTCCTTCCGTAGAGATCTGCGCCCCGGTCAGGTCAAGTGTTGCGCCCTTGTTGAGGGTAACTGCCGTGGCGATAGCATGAGTTCCCTGAACAGGATCGCCGCCGCCGTTGGTGTTAATCACGACATTTGTACCTGTACCCGACGTTGCCTGCCACCCCCCTTCGGGCGTTGCCAGGCCTTCGAGGTGCAGTGCAGAACCTTCACCAGTGCCTGAGTAGGAAATCGGCGAATCGGCACTCAGGTCGTGCTCGACCCCATCGGTGTATGACACCGGATTATCGGCGATGGCCAGCGGGCTGGCAAAGCCAAGCGCGGCAACAATTGCCAGGGCCAGCGCATGGTGTCTTGCCCATCCTGAATCAGGCTTTTTAATAGAAGGGGCGACTTCATTAGCGTGCGCCTGTATTTTAACTTTGCTGTGGCTTCGCGCCAGTTCTGAAGCTACGACATACATATTTCGCACGGCGCTCCAGACGATACTGTAGGTCCTGTTCAATTTTTAAATTTCCTTTTAATAACATTCACGAAGCAAACTTGATTTGATTGGCTGCAAATAACTTTTAAATGGTGTATATAAATGAGTTAAATAATAAATAACAAAAATATGATTCTATGAATGGTCGCTGTCATCTGTAACAATGTATTATCAAAGACAAATTATTAACTAATTTCAAGCCTTATTTCAATACCAGGTCAGCCTCTGGTTAATTTATAATTAATATGAATATATTTATCTATTTAATAAATATTTATATTATGAATAACATTTAATAATTTCATATATTGAGATAAATAGATACGTGAGATAAAAGGTGTGATTATCATGCGACACCTGGTGTTACTTTAAATATAGGTAGCGCCAGATGCCGGGTTACAGAAGGGAAACGGCGCATCTACACACCAGCGGCAAACGGTGATGACTCCAATTAGCAGAACATATACTTTTCAATGAATGCTCCGATCACTTTTTCATGAAGCTCAATTGAACGTGAAAAACAAATTATTTTTCGTGCCAGACGCTTAATACGTTACTCCACGCACGTCGCATAACCTGCTGTACTTGCCGGCTGAATGGCGCAGTTTTGCTGCTTAGTATTCTCATCCACGCCGCAATACATGCCGCCGCCCGAGGTTGATTTAGATAAATAGGGATAGCCCAGCGTCGGCCAGCCTAACGAGCTAATTGAATGATACAGCGTCAACAGGTCGTTATTATCCGGTGCTTTGCTCAGGCTACCGCACTGTTTAGCAATATCCCATTTAGTGTTGTCCACCGTATGCGTCATCGCCCAGTACTCGTTATTTGCATGAACTCCGTTGGTAAATACTGGCGTCACGCCTGACGGTAGCTCAGCCTGCAGCCACGGACGATGCAGCGTTTTTCCGTTGACGGATGTCGTATCCGACATATTTCCCCAGAACAACGCTTTATCCGTATCCGGGCTGGTAAGTACCATAAAAATCACATCCAGTGAGGCGTGAAGAGCCGTATTGTCCGTCAGTTTCACCGTGAGTGGCGTTTTTAACCCCAGACTTTTATCCTGATTAAGCGTAAACGTTGCCGTACCGTCGCTGCCGGTAGTGCCGGTAAAGACAATCCCGGTGGTGGTCATACTTCGGCTGGCGCTTGCGGGAGTCAGCTCTTTAAGCATGAGATCATCTGCTCCGGCATCCGCTGCCACGTCGCCATCCGTTACCACCGTACCTGCCCGATTTTTCGAATCGCCACGTGACAACGTAAAACCGACGTTGGCGACCGGGTTACCGCTGCTATCTTTTACCGTCACCGTTAACGGCATCGCGCTTCCCTTCTCCACTACCGCCGCGTTTTTCGCGCTGTCCATCGCCGTCGAGGTCAGCGTAATACTGGCAGGAGTAGACGTATGCGGCTCGACCAGACACACCTGCGCGCCAGACACGCTCGTGGAACTGGTGTGGCCTTTGGCGCCGGTATCCAGCCGCAGATACTGGTAATACCCGGTTCCAGGCTCCTGGTCCACCGCCAGCCAGCTTTTACCCGCCCCTACCGGCCAGCCGAATGCCGTATTGAGAGCGCTGTCTGGATGGTCGCTATACAGCGTTTGCAGGTCATTAAACAACGGCTGATATGCCGCATCACAGGTGGTCGCGCCCGCTTTCTGGGTGTTCGCGATAGTCACCAGAGGCCATGTTTCGTTATTGTAATAGTAGGTGCCGCTATTCGACGTCATCTCCGCAGCCAGCAGCGGGCGGTGGAATTTCACCCCCGCGCTGTTGGCCGCCGTTTCCGGCATATGGCCCCACATTTTGGCTTTATCGCTGTCCGGGCTGGTAATGACGGTAAAAATGACATCCATATTGCTGACGGTCGGCGGATTGTCGGACAGCATCGCCTGCAGCGCTGTTTTCAGGCCGGGGGTATTATCCTGCGTCAGCTCAAACTGCACCCTGCCGCTCTCATCCGTAGTGCCATACCAGTACCAGAGCTGCTCCCCGGAATAGTGGTAGGCAAATACTTTAGCATCCGCTGGCGGCGCAATCGGCGTTAACAGCATGTCGCTGTTGTTGGTGCTGTCACTACCGCCAGCCCGGTTTTGCGAATAGTTTCCTCGCCCCAGCCGAATGGGCACGTTGGGCTGCGGCGTGCCGGCGCCGTCCGTGACGGTCACCGTCAGCGGGATTTTATCCCCTTTTTTCGCCAGCGCGGCGGATTTTTCGGCATTCATGGCGCTGGAGGTCAGCGCTATCGCCAACACCCTGCGCTTCGCCAGACAGAGCTGCGCCGTTGAGGTATTCGTATTTGTGACCTGCGTAACGCCGTTATTTAGCCTGATATACTGGAAATTATTCGTCGAGTGCGTATCGTTGACTTTCGAATCCCCTGCTCCCCAGTATTTCCCCGCGTCTACAGGCAACCCAAAGGCGGCCGTTAGTCCACCATTCGGATAGTCGTTATACAACGTTTTTAAATCATCCAGCGTCGGCAATCCCAACCGATCGCACGGGCTGGCGGAGTCCTGATACAGGTTTGGATAGCGGTTCCAGGTGTACCAGAGCTCATTATTTGACAGGAAGGACGTGGTATCCGTCGTTGAAGAAAGCTCGGCGCGCAGCAGCGGCCGCGTAAACTCAACGCCCTTACTGTTGGTAAAGGTTTCCGGCATATGGCCCCAGTATGAGGCCTTGTCGCTATCCGGGCTGGTGATAACGGTAAAGATAGCGTCTTTGCTGTCTGTCAGGTTGCTGCCGTCCATCGTGGCGGCGCTGATGGTGGTCTTTAAACCTGCGGTACTGTCCTGCGCAAGGGTAAATGTCACCTGTCCCTGGGCATCGGTTTGCGCATACAGATATTTCGCGGAGGTATCCAGCAGGTATGTCGCCGGGCCGGACGGCATCACATTACGCAGCGTAATATCGTCTGCAGCGCTTGAGGACGATGTGGCGCTGTTGACGCGGTTGTACGAAGATCCCCGGCTGATTTTCACCATCACGTTTTTCATCGGCTGACCTGCGGCGTCTTTCACCGTGACGGTGGCGGCCATCTGCTCGCCCTTTTTCGCTTTTGCGATCCCGGTGGCTGCATCCTGGCCTGCCAGCGTCAGCGTCAGGCTGGCGGCGGCGCTGCGTGGCGAGGTAAGGCAGGTCTGCATATAGTACGTCGTGGTGCTGGTCGTCGTTTTGACATCATTGCCGTCGTTAAACAGGTTGACCGCCGCGTAGAGCGACTGCGCGCCGTCTGACGACATCACGTAATCCCCCGCCCACCAGTAGCGGCTGACGTTATTGTTGCCAGAACTGGTCATCGGCCAGCCGTTACGGCTGCGCATGGCGTTATCAGGCCAGGTACTGTACAGCGTCTGGAGGTTGCTGACGGTGGGCAGATAATTGCGCCCGCAGCCGCCGCCGGCGCCGGCGCCGTTCCAGGCTTTATCGACGGTTATCATGCCCCAGGTTTCGCCTTTGTCGTAGTAACCGTTGGCGATGGTCAGCGATTTGCCGGGCGTGACGCTGAACTCGCTGGCCAGCAACGGGCGCTTGTACACCACGCCGCTGCTGTCGGTCAGCGTTTCCGCCATATGGCCCCAGTAGTTGGCTTTCGGCGTGTCCGGGCTGGTGACGACGGTAAAAATGACCGGTAGCGGCGCGCTCGTTACGCCGTTGTGCTCTATCGCCGCCGTCAGCGGCGTTTTAAAGCCCGCGCCGCTGTCCTGGCTGATATTCAGCGTCAGCGTGCCGTCAGCGCCGGTGGCGGTGTAATATTTAACGCCGCTGCTACGCCCGTCGCTGTGGTTTATCTGTATCTCCGCCGCCGACGCGCTATTCACTTCCTGATTCGCGCGCCCAACGCTGTCGCCGCGCGTAAAGATAACCGGCGTGTCGGCGGCCAGGTTGCCCTGGGCGTCCCGCGTGGTGATGATGACCGGAATGGTCTCGCCGACTTTCGCTTTGGCAAAGCCGTCGCTGTCGTTATACACAGGCGAAGTGAGCGTTATCTGCGTCGCCGCCGGATGGGCGTTTTGCAGGCAGACAAAATAGAGTTGTTCATTCCACAATAGCGAACCGACGCCGCCATCGCGCAGATTAATCGACTTAACGTAGCGGTTTTCCGTACTCCTGCTCAAATCGGCGGTGTTGTCCTGGTAGTTTTTACCGTCCAGCGGCCAGCCCTGCTGCGTATTCATGGCGCCGCCGGGCCTGGCGTCGTACAGCGATTGCAGATCGGCAAGTGTCGGTACGTATCCCGCGCCACAGGCGTCGTTCGCCGCCTCAAAATCCACGGTTCCCCAGGTTTCGTTGTTTTCCGTATTGTCGCCGTGGGTAAAGCCGCTGGCGATTTCAGCCGATAATAGCGGGCGCTTAAACACCACGCCGTTGGCCGCCGTGGTCGTTTCCGGCATATGGCCCCACATTTTGGCTTTGTCGCTATTAGGGCTGGTGACCACGGTAAAAATAGTGTCGATGCTGGCCGTCGCGCTGGCGTTATCGTACAGCGCCGCCGCAATCGCGACTTTCGTCCCGTGGGCATCCGGGCGGGTGACGTTGATGATTTTGCTGCCGTTTTCACCGGTCATGCCGCCGATTTTGGTGGCGGTGTCGTTGAGCGAATCGCCGTCAATCACTACCGCCGAGACGATGCCGTCGCCGCTGCCGGCGATATGTTTTTCCCCCTGACGGGTGTAGCCGTCGCCGCGGCTGAGCACGAACGGCGCTTGCGGCAACGGATTGCCGCTGGCGTCTTTTACCGTCACTTTGAGCTGGAGCGTATCGCCCTTTTTCACCTTCACCGCGTGTTCGCTGTTCTCGTCATACCACAATGACGTATTCACCGGCTCAATGGTGATGGAGGCTGCCGTCGGGTTATCGCTGGCAAGGCAACTGACGTAATCGGATGCGCCAGCGCCGCCCGGAAATTCGCTACCGTTAGAAAGCGCTATCAGTTTCCACGTGGTGGCGCTTTGCCAGGTGGAGGTCCAGTAATTAATCAGTACCGGCCAGCCGTGCGTGCTGTTGATAGCCCCGTCGCGGTTAGCGGCGTAAAGCGCCTCCAGTTGATCGGCGCGCGGCAATCGGTTAGCGGCGCAGCCGCCCGCCGCCGTATTGCCTACCGCATCGGCATGGGTAACGCGCGCCCAGCTCTCGTTAGCCTCGGTTTGGGTGCGGGTAGCGGCAACCTCTGTTGCCAGTTTCGGCCGCTCAAAGGTCATATCGCCCACCGTGATGGCGTCGGACATATGGCCCCACATTTGCGCCTCCGGCGTATCGGGGCTGGTGGGAACGGTAAACTTCACGCTGCGGTTAACGGGCGTGGTGATCAGCGAGTTAACCGGCAGTACGGTCAGCGGCGTCAGCAAGCCGACGCCCTGCGGCTGTTCAATGACCAGCGTGGCGTTACCCTCGGCATCGGTCATGCCCTGGTACGTCATCGACGCCTGGGAAGAGCCGAAAGACGCTCCGCCCATCACCAGCGCTCCGTCGCTGGGATCGGTAAAGCCCGTGGTGGCGTTGGCGCGATTTTTACCGTGCGACATGGTGACGGTAAAGCTGGCGTTGGGCACGCTTAACCCGTTCATCGCGTTGACGGAATGGACGTTCATCGTAATTTTTTCGCCCACTTTGGCTACCGCATTACGTAACGACTCGTTGCCATCAAAGTACACGTCCAGGCTGGTCACCAACTCGTTACCGGAGCAGGAGAGATAGTTCGGTTCAGCGCCGCTGAACAGGCTGTCCGCGCCGGTCGCCAGGTTAACGTGCGCAGTGGTGGAACCATCGGTATCCGCCGCAATATAGCTATGTTTCTGTGTCGGCCAGCCGTAAGTCGTTTCCATCGTATTGCCGGAATGGGCTTCATACAGCGTATCCAGCAGCAGTTGTCCCGGCACCTGGCCTGCGCCGCACTGGTTTGTCGCCGCCGTCACGGAGTTAAACGTGGCCCAGTACTCGTTATTCTCAAATTCGGAACCGGTATCCTGCGCGGCCTCTTCCGCCAGCAGCGGACGTTTGTAGATATTGCCCGCTTCCACCACGCCCTGCATATGGCCCCACATACGCGCCTGCGTCACGTCCGGGCTGGTGACGACGGTAAAAATCACGTTCTGCGTCGCTTCCGTGCCGTCGAACAGCACCACGCGCACCGGGGTTAATACGCCAGCGCCCTTGTCCTGGGTCAGCGCCAGCGAAAACTGGCCATTTGCATCGGTGATGCCGTGATAGTGACCGTCGCCGCCGTCCAGATTGGTGATGACTACCGGTTCATCCGTCCACTGATGCGCGGCATCAAGATCGGCGTTCTTCTGATTCTGGCGATTTTGCTCGTCGCCCAGGTAGACATTAAAGTAGCGATAAGGCAGCGGTTTATTGGTGGCGCTGTCGGTGACGGCGATCTTCATGTTGATCTCTTCGCCCACCTTCACTTTCGCCGCGTTGGCCGTCGAATCAAAATTATCGGTGCTAATCACTAATTTCGGCGTGACCGCAGGCGAGGCTTTATCCACACAGCTCACCAGCGATTGCGTGGCGTCCGGCATCTGCGTAAGGGCGCGGCTGCGCATATCAATGCTGATGTGGTCAGTTGCGCTCGCCCCCTGTGAGGAGGACCAGTACTCTTCGTCACCGGATGTCACCCCCACCGGCCAGCCGAGAGTGGTGGCTAAATCGCCGCGCTCGATTTTTAACCCTTCCAGTTGGCGCGCATCCGGCAGAATATCGCAGTGTTTATCCGCATGGCCCCAGGTGAACTGCGCCCAGTTTTCATTGTTGATACTGGCGGTGCGGTCTTCACCGTCGGTTTCCGCCGCCAGTTTGGGGCGGTCAAAGGTGTAGCTTGCGCCGTCCACCGTGGCGGTGGAACTGTCCGCCATATGGCCGTACATGTTGGCGCTGCTGCTGTCCGGGCTGGTGAGGGTGGTAAAAATCACATCCGCGCTGGCTTTCAGCGCAGGCGCGTTCGACGGGTGCGCCATCAGCGGGGTTTTAACGCCCGGCCCGTTAGCCTGGGTGACGGTCACCGTCGCCACCCCTTCCGCGTTGGTCGTGCCGTGGTATTCGGTGGCAGTGGTGGTGAGTTCGGTGTTGCCGACGCGTACCGGCGCGGTATTGTTCACCACGCCCTGGCGGTTTTGCGCATCGCCGCGGGTAATCACAAACGCGATATTGCCCGCTGGCTCACCGTTACAACCTTTGGTATTCACCGTCAGCGTGATGCTTTCGCCCGCTTTCACCTTCGCGGCGTTAAGCGACTCATCCAGATGATCGGCGGTAAGGGTTACCGGGTCACCCACGGCGGGCGCGATATCCACGGCAAACTTTTGTTCAAGCACTTCGACCGCCGTGTTATAAGGCACGCCGGTGCGGGTAAGCAACCACAGCGGCGGCATAGCGGTTGAGGTATCCAGTTGCGACCAGACTACCAGATGGCGGCCTGCCATATTTTGCTCACAGAACGTCAGGTTTGCCGACGGTTGCGGAGACAGCGGCGTCTCCGGCGTGGCGGCGTCGGCCCATACCAGCGTGACGGAGGGTATCCGTTCACTCTGCCAGACCAGCGGCGGCTCGGCGAAAATATCGCCTTCGGCATCGCGCGGATTGGTTAAGGTCAGCGCGCTGCCGACATCACTGGTGCTGAACTGGCTGGGTTTCGCGGAATAATCGACGGGATTCGCTGCATCAGATCGCAACTGAACGCTGCCCTGATAAACCGGGATCGTCACGCCATCAGCCAGCGGCGGCGTGCCGTTAATGGCGGCAGTTGAGACGTCAGGCTCCTGCCATGGGGTGCTGCTTTGCGCCGCCTGGGCAAAAAAAGCGGTAACACAAAACAGACATGCCTGTAGCCCGGATAAAAGACGGGTATTCGTTTTCAGTTTCAATGCAGCACCTGGAATACATCCCTTTCTGACTATTCATTCCATCGGCGGTAAAAATGCGAAACGTTTCACTACCGGTACCAACGACAATTTACCGAAACCCAACCATCCCGATCACGGCTGTACAAGACAGGCGGCATAGCCTATCGTGAAATCGTTGTTGGTGGTCGGGCAATGTGTTGTGCCCCCTTTCGCTAACGAAACCCGGCAATAATTATACGTCCCAGGCGTACTGCTAACATAAGGCAACGAGATTGTCGGCCATCCGTTAGCGACTGCTATCTGCTCATCGCGCATTTTTTCCAGCACGCCTTTTGCCGGGAACCCGGCCACCCCGCCACAGTTCTTGCTCATATCATAGATAGTGCCATCGGCTTTCGTATAAACCGAAACCCAGGTTTCGTTATTTTCTTTCCGGCTATCCGTCGCGCCAGCAGGCGCTTCTTTCATTAACAAGGGTCGATGCAGCGTCACGCCATCAACCGTCAGCGTATCCGGCATATGCCCCCAGAACTCCGCGTAACTGGAGTCCGGGCTGGTAATCACGGTAAAGATCACGCCCAGCACGGTGTTGGTTGATTGCGTGACGTCCCCCGTCGCGCTGGCCGTCAGCTCGGTTTTTAGCCCCACACTGCCGTCCTGGTTCACCGTAAACGTTGCCGTCCCGTCAGCCCCCGTGACGCCGCTAAACACATTGCCGGAAGAGGTCATTGATTTCGTTGTCGGCGACGGCGTCAGTTCCTGCAACGTCAAATCGTCTGCTGTAGTATTCCACGTATATTTAATGTCGAGGCGATCATTCGCATCGCCCCGTTTCAGGGTGAACGGTTCATTCGCTATAGGAACGCCCGCGCGGTTTTTCACCGTCACCGTCAAGGGAATAGCCTCGCCTTTTTTCGCCACCGCCGCGCCTTTCTCCGCATCCATCGCCGTCGAGGTTAGCGTAATGGAGGCAGGGACATTACGCGCATTGACCAGGCAGGCCTGCAGGCTGGTGGAGGTTGGCGCCGATATCTGACCGGTTTTCAGGTTTATCGCCTGGTGTGCTTTCGAGCTATTCAGATCGGCAGACCACCAGAGTTTACCGGTTTTCACCGGCCAGCCGAATTGATCCTCCAGCGCGCCGTCAGGATAGAGTTGCTGTAGCGCCTTTAAGTCATTCATCAGCGGCATATACTCAAAGTCGCACGCAGACTGGCCTGCCGTATACGTCTGTACGCCGGTCGGCGCCGCCCATTTTTCACCGTTCACGGTGATGTAGTTGACGCCCGACGGCGCTTCCGCCTGCAAATGCGGGCGCTGGTAGCGAAGGCCGTCCGGCCCTTCCACGGTTTCCGGCATATGCCCCCAGTAGTTGGCGCTGGCGGCGTCCGGGCTGGTAAGGACGGTAAATATCACGTCTTTACTGTCCGTTGCTGAAATGTCATCCGCGACGGTGGCGCGGATGGGCGTTTTAAGACCCATGGTATTATTTTGCGACACGCTAAACGTCATTTGCCCCTGGGCGTCCGTTTGCGCATACATATATTTATCCACCGTCCCCAGCAAGTACGGATCTGTACCGGAAGGCTGGATATTACTTAAGGTAATATCGTCCGCGTTGTTGGTGGTGTACACGCTCCCCGCACGCGTCAGCGCATCGCCGCGCGTGATTTTCACCGTCGCGTTGCTAACCGGCTGCCCGGCAGCGTTCGTTACCTTCACCGTCATGGGGATCGTTTCGCCTTTTTTCGCCACGGCCGCCGATTTGTCCGCGTTCCAGGCGTCCGTAGAGAGCGCGATATTCATCTGGCGCGGTTTGGTCAGGCAGAGCTGGTAATAGTAATTACCCGGCGTTCCCGACATGGAGCCATCTACGCCCGTATTGAGATCGATATACTGCCAGTTAATGGTTTGACCTTGCAGCCGGCTGTCGCCCGCCCACCATTTCTTCTTGACGGGTAAGCCTATGTCGGTCGTGACCTTGCCGCTGGGGTGATCGCGGTACAGCGCCTGGAGATCCGCCAGCGTGGCCATCTGATTTATCGAACAGGCGCCATAATTACCGGTATCAAAATTATTCACTATAGGCCAGTTTTCATTTGTGTCGGCATAGCTCTTCACACCTAACGTCGACGCCAGCTCGCTATACAGCAGCGGGCGCTTAAACTCCGCGTCGTTGCTGGCGATGAAGGTTTCCGGCATATGACCATACATATTGGCCTGCGGGCTGTCCGGGCTGGTCACGGTGGTGAACACGACCGGCAGCGCCGAGGTTACCGTCGGCATGTCGGTCAGGGCTGCGGTTATCACGTTTTTCACCCCCGGCCCTGCGGCCTGCGTCAGCGTGAGAACCGCCGTGCCGTCCGCGCCGGTGGCACCGTAAATAGTGTAGCCATTATAGTAGAACTGTTGCGCCGAACCGGTGGGCGGCGCCAGCATCATGTTAGTGCTGCCGGTAAAGGTATAGCTGGTGTTGCGCGCCGTCCCGGCGTCGCGTATGAGCGAAAATGGCGTATAAGGCACCGGGTTGCCCGCCGCATCGGTGGTGGTGATCACCAGCGGAATCGAGTCGCTGTTTTTTGCCTTCACCGCCTGGATATCGCTATCCGTCGCCAGCGTAGAAGTGAGCGTAATCTGCCCGGCCAGGGGCTGCGGCGTCGCGGCGCAAATCTGGTATTGCCTGTCGCTATCACTATTATTGTTGACCTTCCGGTGCGCATCATCATTCAGATCGACCGTGTAATAGTCATAGGATGGCACTCCAGGGGTGAGCGTCCCGGCGTTTGTGCCGCTCCAGTAAGATTGGATGATCGGCCAGCCCTGGGCGGTTTTTATCGCTCCGTTCGGGTATTTGCTGTACAGCGAATCCAGTTGCTCAACGGACGGAAAATACCCCTTGGGGCAGGCTTCCGGGCTAACGGTTTTGGTCGTATTCGGCCCATAGAACACCACCCAGCGTTCGTTGTCTTCCGGGTACTCCGCAGCACCGGTCTTGCTGGCCAGTTCATCGTAGAGCGACGGGCGCTTGTACACCGCGCCATCCGCAGCCGTCAGCGACGGCGTCATATGCCCCCACATGCGGGCGACGCTGACATCCGGGCTGGTGACAACGGTAAAGATGGTGTCGATGCTGGCGCTCACGGCGGCATTTTCATACAGCGTGGCGGTAATGGCCGTGCGGGTGCCGTGGGTGTCCGGGCGGGTGACGCTGATGATGCGGGTGCCGTCAAGGCCGGTCTGCGACCCCATTTTGGTGGTGGTCCAGGCCAGCGATTCGCCGTCGATCACCACGGGCGTCACGATATTTTGCAAATCGGCGCCGTCCAGGGCGGTGTACTTTTCCCCTTTGCGATCGTAGCCGTCGCCGCGGGTGAGCACAAACGGCGCTTCCGGCACCGGTTTGCCGCTGGCGTCCTTCACCGTCACCTTCAACTGTAGGGTATCGCCCTTTTTCACTTTCAGCGCATGGACGCCGCTGCCGTCGTACCACTGCGACGGATCGACCGGTTCAATGGTGATGGCGGCTGGCACCGGGTTATCGCTGGCCAGGCAACTGGTGTAAACCGAGGTGTTGCTGCCCGGAAATTCACTGCCGCTCGCCAGCGCGATCAGTTTCCAGGTGGTGGCGCTCTGGTAGGTGGACGACCAGTAGTTAATTAAGGTTGGCCAGCCCTGAATACTTTTGATCGCGCCGCCGCTGTTGGCGCTGTATAACGCTTCAAGCTGGTCGATACGCGGCAGGCGGTTCGCCGCGCAGCCGCCCGCATCCGGGTTGCCCGCCGCAGCGGTGTGGTCGACGCGCGTCCAGGTTTCATTATCCTCTTCCTGCGTACGCAGCGGATTATTCACTTCATCCGCCAGTTTTGGCCGTTCAAAGGTCCAGTCGCCGACGGTAATAGTGTCGGCCATGTGGCCCCACATTTTGGCTTTTGCCGTATCCGGGCTGGTGGCGACGGTAAACTTGACGCTGCGGGAAACCGGCGTGCTGATTAATGAATCGACGGGCGCGACGCTTAACGGCGTCAGCAGCCCCACGCCTTTATTCTGGGTGAGGATAATGGTCGCATCGCCGTTGGCGTCGGTGATCCCGTGGTAGACCTGGCCGGCAACGTAGCCCACACCGTCAAACTGCATCTCGCCGTTGCTGGGGTCGGTAAAGCCGGTCGACTGCCCGTCGCGCCGCTTGCCGTTCGCCATGGTGATGGTGAAGTCGGTATTCGCAATCGCCATGCCGTTGAGGGCGTTGGCCGAATGAATATTCAGCTTAATCTGTTCACCCACTTTGGCGACCGCATCGCTGTTTTTGGTCATCGGATCGTCGTTGAAGTAAACTTCAAGCACCGCCACCATTTCATTGGCCGAGCAGGTCAGGTAGTTCGGCTGATTGGTAAATTTGTTGCTGTCGCCGTTTGCCAGGTTGACGTGTACCGTTCCCGAGGCGTCGCTGTCCGCAGCGATGAAGTAGTCTTCGGTCGGCCAGCCGTGTTCGCTTTCCATCTTGCCGCTGGGGTGCTCGCTGTATAAATGCGCCAGCGATGACTGATCCGGCACCTGGCCGACGCCGCACTGCGCGGTGGCCGACGCCACGGAGTTAAACGTCGCCCACTCTTCGTTGTTTTCGTCGAACTGGCCGTCTTTATGGCTGGCTTCCACCGCCAGCAGCGGGCGCTTATACAGGTTGCCGGCATCCACCACGCCGCGCATATGGCCCCACATGTTGGCGCCGTCCACGTCCGGGCTGGTGATTACGGTGAAAATGACGCTAAAGGGCAGCTCGACGCTGCCGCCTTCATCGTCCGGCATCACGATGCGGATGGGCGTCTCAACCCCCATGCCGCTGTCGTGCTGTAGCGTCAGGTGCGCCTGACCGTTGACGTCGGTCACGCCGGTATAGTGTTCCGGCGACGAGGCGCGCATATCTTCGGAGCTGACGGTAACCCGCTGGTTATCCCACGCGTCCTGATGCTCCCCTTTGCGGTTTTTCGCCGGATCGATAAACAGCTCCATGTAACGGTAAGGCAGCGGTTTTTGCGTGTCTTTATCGACCACGGTCATGACCAGATCAATCGATTCCCCCACCTGCGCCTTATAAGGCCCTTCCGGGGAGAGGGTAATCTGCGGGTGCGCCGCGGGCTGGGCCTTGTCCACACAGCTAACCAGCAGCGTATCGCTGTTGGGCGCCCTGACGACCGACGCGCTGTTCATATGCACGGCAGCGTGGTAGTTGCTCATCTGATCTTTGGTCGACGACCAGTATTCCGCATCGCCCGACGCCGGCCAGCCGGTGTACGTTGCCAGCGTACTATGCGCATGTCTTAGCGCCACCAGTTGTTCGGCGTCCGGCAGAACGTCGCAATGGTTATCCGCGCCGCTCCAGGTAAACTGCGCCCAGGTTTCGTTAGTATCGTTGACGCTTTCGTCAGCGTTACCCGCCTCCACCGCCAGCTTCGGTCGAGTGAAAGTGTAGGTCGCGCCGTTCAGCGTGGCGCTGGCGCTCTCCAGCATGTGGCCGTACATGTTGGCCTGGGCGGTGTCGGGGCTGGTGATGGTGGTGAAAATAACGTCCACGCCGTCCGTCAGCGTAGGATAACTTTGCGAAGCGACGATAAGATGCGTTTTTACGCCGGGGCCTTCATCCTGCGTCACCACCACAGTGGCTTTACCCTCGGCATCGGTGACGCCGCGATACTCCGTTTGCACGGTCGTTAGCTCGGTATCGCCAACGTGCACTGGATTAGTGTTATTGACCACACCCTGACGGTTTTTGGCATCCTCACGGCGGATGACAAACGGCGCATTTTTCACCAGTTTGCCATCACACCCTCTGGTCGTGACGGTGAGGGTGATGCTCTCTCCGACTTTCACTTTTGAGGCTTCAAAGCTGGCATCAACATGATCGCCGCTGACCGACACGGGATTGCCTACTGCCTGGGCAATATTGACAGTCACTTTCGGGCTGAGCAGCGGGATGGCCGCATTATTCGGCACGCCGGTGTGAGTATAGAGCCACAGCGCGGGGACGGTCGTTTCATCGTCTGGCTGCGGCCAGACAACCAGTTTCCGTCCGGCCAGGTTCTGGGCGCAAAAGGTCTGGTTAGGCGTCGGCTGCGGCGAAAGCGGCGTGTCGGGCGTGGCGGCATCGGCCCATAACAGGCCCACGCTCGGCGGCTGTTGATTTTCCCAGGCAATGGTCGGCGGATCGCTAAAGAGATCGCCTTCGGTATCGGTGGAATTGACCGCACGCATCGAGGTTGAGGTGGCATCCGCGCTAAAATCGCGCGGCATGGCGGTAAACGCAACATCGTAGGTTTTGGTCGGGTCAAGCAGCATACTTCCCTGATACACGGGAATAATCGCGCCGTCGGCGCGGGGCACGGTGCCGTTAACTGCGGCAGTGGCTGAGTTCAACTCTTGCCATGTCCCGCCTTTCAGTAAGGCCTGCGCAGGGGCGATCGACGCTACAAACATGATCAGTAATGTCAGTAAGAAATGTACAACTTTATTCACTTGCCGATTCCTGTCCATGAGCGATAGCCACCCGTTTTCATTCTCTGTCGTAATTCAACCCACTTTGCTTAGCGCGCGGCTAAGCAAAGTGCGCGGAAAATACCACTCCCCGCGGGGAGTGGTATGTTGAGGACAACTTATTTGCGTTTGTAGTCGATGGACAAAGCAAAGCCCTGGACACCGTCGCTACCCACGGTAACGCCGCCGTCTGCTCCCTCGAACGCCTCTTTCGCTTCGGCGTTGGTAAGCGGGATGACAAGGTCTTTATCGTTCCAGTTTTCGTTGACGATACCGCCAGTGCCAGTACCTGCAATTGCGCTGGTGCCGACGAATTTCCAGCGGTAGTCATACTGGTCGGTAACGTTTTCACCGGCATCATAGGTGCCGTTGCCGTTCTTATCGCTCCACAGCAATACCTGATAGGTGGTATTCGTTTTGAGTGTCGTCCCTGAATTCTTCAACAGGTTGGTATTCGAATCTTTCTCATGAATAACAACATGGACGTTTTCATCCACCACCGGACCTTCCGGAATGTCGTCGCCATCCGCACCACCGCCCGCATCGGTCGACAGGTCTTTCAACAGCAGTTCGGTTGCCACGGCAGGGTCACCGGTGGTGGTGGTTGGGGTGATTTTGATACCGATATAATGGTCTGCGTCACCCGCCTGAATTTCATAGGTATCGCTGCCTTTGGTGCCAATCTCTTCGGGATTGCTACCATTCTGGTCGCTGTATCTCATCCACTGCACCGTCAGTTTCGTGGCGGCGTTGTCGACATCCAGGTCGCCTTCCGTATCGCCAATCGCCCAGTTGACCGTGACCTTATCGCCAACGTGGAACTGCTTATCGCCTTCGGTCACAATTTTGCGATCGCCGCGATCGATAGTTACCGTTACGTGATCTTTGTCGGTATCCGCAGTTTTATCCGCCGCACGGGTAATCCACGGCACCGTACCCTGAATGGTGCCCGTCTGTTCAGAGACAATCTGCCACTGCCCCGATTTCAGATTACCGTTTGCCGCCACCGCCGGCGCGGCGCAATACCCGGCAACTACTAATGCTAAAGCGACCTTCGTCAGCCGCCGTTTTACTGTTGCTTGCATTCAGACTCTCCTTTTTCTCAAAATTCAGCGGCTGGCTGGTCAGCCATAACGCTGACGCTATTTCTGACTATACGTAACGCGTATGCCGTAACCCTGAACGCCATCTTCCACATTGGCGGCAAACTTCTGCGCCGCCTCTTTATTGGTTACTGGCAGAACAAGATCTTCATTTATGGTGTTGGCCAGCGCGCCGGTATGTCCGTTTGTACTCTGTCCGGTAAACTCCCACTGGTAGTCGTACAACGCCATCTCTTCTTCCGTGAGCTGCTCGGACATCTGGAATACGCCGTCTTTATTTTTGTCGCGCCACAGCAGGAAACGGTAGGTGTTATTAACCGTAGGATGTTTATCTTCTTTGCCGATCAGGTTGACAGGGTTGGCGGCTTTGACCTGATAAATCACCGCATTCAGCGCGCTCAGGTTGTCGCCGATAAAAGTGACATCAACGTAGTTACTGTCGCCATAGGCGTCTTCTTTCGCCTTCCAGCGGAAAGTGCCCGGCAGGGTGCTGGAAAGCGTCACCGTCCCGGCTTCTTTGTCACGGCTGGCAATAAACACGCAGGGGGTTTCCGTGGTGCAGGGCGTCTGGGCCAGGGTGACTTTTTTATCATTGCTGTCGTACAACACGGGCGTCATGGCATCATCCACCAGTTCGTTACCATTGCGATCCGTGGAGTCGCCAAAGGAGTCGGTGATCAGGAGATCCATCACCACGCCGTCTTCGCCATCGGCCAGCGCGCTGGCTTCATGGCTGTGATCGCTACGATCGGTATCGGCAATGTTGTCAACGATCAGCTCAATTTTGCGATCCTGCTGGACGGTGATTTCCACCACACCGGAGTTCTGCTTATTGCCCTTTTCGTCTTCCAGCGTCATACGTACTTTCCAGGTGTTCAGGGCGGTGCGCTGCTCTTCGGTATCGGCGTTAACCCAGGCAGGAAGCACCAGATTCCAGCTGTTATTGTTGCCTTCGGTCAGCGCATCCGCTTTTACCACCGGCATCACCAGAGTACGGGCGGCGTTGTTTTTCGCCTGCCAGGAAGCAGAAATAATTTTGTAATGGTGGTTAATCAGCGCGTTGACCGTCCACTTACATTTCTCCAGCCCCACCGCGGCCTCAGGCGTATCTTCAATCACGCATTCCGGGTGTTCGTTGGTGGCGTCGGCCTTCAGCCACAACGTGACGTCCAGCGGATCTTTCTCGCGGTATTCGAGAATGATGAAATTGTTACGATCGACAAAATCGGTGCGGCTGCCCATTAAAGAGTGCTGGATTTTAACGTTTTCCGGATCGAGTTGCGCCGCCAGCGGCGTTCCTATCTGGTAGTTCACAGTCGCTTTAACGCTAAAATCGTTATTATCGCCAGTACCGGCTTTGTAATCCGAACCAACCGTAACCAGCGGTACCGGCGTATATTCCAGCCCCAAGGTAACGGCATGAGGATCTTTTTGTAGGTTATCGGTGCCAAACAGCGCCACTTCATCGCCGTAGTACTGTTCGTAAACTAATTTAGCGCCAAGCTGCGGATAAAAGGGCAGCCAGCTTTCCATGCGGATATCCCAACCGCGCGCGGGTCGTTCTTCATAAAAGTCGAAATCTTCGGAATCCTTCCAGTCAGAAAGAGGATGGTAATAGTTGCCGGAGAATTTAAGGTAATCCGTCCAGGCTTCGGTTCCCAGACCTAGTCGACGGTGACCGCGCGTAAAATCGTAGTCATAGAATGCGTTGCCGCCAAGCAGCCAGTTGCCGACGTTCTGGCGCACGCCAAGCCCAAAGTTACCAATGGTGCGGTCTTCTTTACGTTGGGCTGAGAGTTGGCTAAAAAGTAAGGTTTTTTCGTTATCATACCAGGGAACGAAATAATCCAGCGAACTGCCGTCCAGATCGCCGCCTTCGCCTACGGAGAGGCTGGTACGGATCTTGCCATAAGGTGACATTACGCCTTCAAGATATGACTGTGCTGATGAAGTGATTTGGTTTTGCAAATAGCTACGCGCCTGGGATTCCAGCGCTTCCGGGGTGAGATTATCAAAGCCCTGGGTGGCGGAATTAATAAAGTAGTCAGCGCCCTGTTCTTTAAAGGACTTTCCTTTATTTTCCTGTTCTTCTTTTTTCGCGGATTCGCTGGCTAAATCAGGCAGGGAGGAGTGGCTTTCATCGTTTGCAGGTACAGAGTTACCTGCGCCGGAAGCCGCAACTGATACTCCAGACACTAATAGCAAAACCAGAATGCGAATCCTTCGCACCATATGATATCCCTGTCGTTAAATAAACACGCTGCTATGAAACGATATTATATGGATGATTCATAGGGAATCATAACTAACAGGCCTAAATATATTCCTAAAAAGAAAAGTTTAATATGAAACAGACTTATAATATTGATATAATAAATAAAAAGAAAGATGTTATTTATTTTTAATATTGATTTTCGGGAATAATATTCCCTATAAATAGTTGAATAAATAAAAAGAATAAAATAGCCGCCGGGCAGGATACTATGCTGATATTACGGGAGTATCGAATAACGCTTTTGCCCTTAGCCGGATAAGACGTCGGCGCCTCTGCTCTGCGGCGCAACGTCGACAGCGGTTTTATTGATCGGAAATGACGAAATTAACTCGTTTTTTTGAAATTAAACCATGACCGTTCTGGCAAAAATAGTCCACTGCGCCGCAGGCTTTCAAAACCTGTAACGGCTGGCGGCAGTCAGGACAAAGTGCCTGTAACGAGAAATCCTTAGCGCATGTCTCGCAATGGGCTGTATCGCCATTGCGCTCCAGCGCGTGATGGCAAACAGGGCAGATTATTTCCATAACATTCTCCTCAGGCGCGTGACTCGCTTTTACTTGAAAGGCCTGATAGCGCTGCGCTTATCAGGCCTGGAATATTACTGAAAAAGCATTACTTGCTTTTCTTGATATGCTTCATCAGACGCTTACGTTTGCGCATTTGCGTTGGCGTCAGTGTGTTACGCTTGTTCGCATACGGGTTCTCCCCTTCTTTAAACTGAATGCGAATCGGCGTACCCATCACTTCCAACGACTTGCGGAAGTAGTTCATCAGATAGCGCTTATAGGAGTCTGGCAGATCTTTTACCTGGTTGCCGTGAATAACCACAATCGGCGGGTTATAGCCGCCAGCGTGGGCATATTTCAGTTTCACACGGCGACCGCGCACCAGCGGCGGCTGATGATCTTCCACCGCCATCGTCATGATACGGGTCAGCATCGCAGTGCTCACCCGGCGAGTGGAACTGTCGTAAGCCTCGCGTACGGACTCAAACAGGTTCCCGACACCGCTGCCGTGCAGCGCAGAGATAAAGTGCACGCGGGCAAAATCAATAAAGCCCAGACGGAAATCCAGCGTCTCTTTCACCTGCTCTTTGACTTCCTGGCTCAGGCCATCCCATTTGTTGACTACGATAACGAGTGAGCGCCCACTATTGAGTATAAAGCCCAGCAGAGACAAATCCTGGTCAGAGATCCCCTCGCGCGCATCGATAACCAACAGTACGACGTTAGCGTCTTCAATCGCCTGCAACGTTTTAATCACCGAGAACTTTTCTACCGCATCGGTGATTTTTCCGCGCTTACGCACCCCCGCCGTGTCAATCAGCACATATTCCCGTTCGTCGCGTTCCATCGGGATATAAATACTGTCGCGAGTGGTGCCCGGCATGTCGTATACCACCACGCGCTCTTCGCCGAGAATACGGTTAGTGAGCGTGGACTTACCTACGTTCGGGCGACCAACAATCGCCAGCTTTATCGGCAGGCTTTGCGGGTCAAAATCATCTTCCGGCGCTTCTTCGCCATTTTGTTCCGCCTCGAACTGCGCCCAGTATTCTGCGTCTTCATCCACCTCTTCCTGCGGCGCGACATCATCCATCCACGGCAGAAGCACATGTTCCAGCAGGCTCAATACGCCGCGACCATGTGAGGCAGCGATAGGGTAAATTTCGCCTAATCCCAGCGAGTAAAAATCGACAACCGCCTGATCGGGATCGAGACCATCCGTTTTATTCGCCACCAGGAAGGTCGGTTTTTCACGGGAACGCAGATGTTTGGCAATCGCTTCATCCGCCGGCATCAGGCCAGCGCGCGCATCTACCATGAATAACACCACATCCGCTTCTTCAATCGCCAGCAGCGACTGCTCCGCCATCCGCGTTTCGACGCCGTCTTCGGTGCCGTCAATACCGCCGGTGTCGATACAGATAAACTCGCGGCCTTCAACTTCCGCACGACCGTACTTACGGTCACGAGTCAGACCCGGGAAATCCGCAACCAGCGCATCTCGGGTGCGGGTCAGACGGTTAAATAGCGTGGATTTTCCGACGTTAGGGCGCCCGACAAGCGCGACCACAGGTACCATGTTTAAAGCCTCATTTAAAAAATCATCAGACAACGCGCGTCATTTTTACGCCGTTGTTAAAAACAGGAAAACGGCCCCTACACCAGGAGCCGTTTTTTAAAACGCACAACCGTGACGATTAACGCGTAATCGCGTAGACCGTACCGTCTTTGGCCTGGATGAGCAGTTTACCATCCGCCACCGTCGGTTCGGTCAGGAAACCGGAACTGTCTACTTTTTGTTGGGCCACAAAACGCCCGTCATCGACATTAATCCAGTGCAGATAACCTTCGCTATCGCCGACGACTAAATCACCATTATACAGTACCGGGGAGGTCAGCAAACGGTGCAGCAGATCGCTTTGCGTCCACAGCGTTACGCCGCCGTCAGTGGTCAGCGCCAGCACACGATCGTTCTGATCGACCAGGTAGATACGGTCGCCGTCAACGATAAAGTCATTGACCGACCCCAGCTCGCGTTTCCACATAATCTGACCACTGCGCAGATCCAGCGCCGTTAAGTTACCATTATACGCCAACGCGTAAACGACGCCGTTTACCACAACCGGCGTGGTATCGACGTCGCTCAGACGGTCAATTTCCGTTGGGCCAGTGGCCTGGGAGATACGCTGCTGCCAAATCATCTGGCCTTGTTGCATCAGCACGGCGCTGACGCGGCCATTATCACCACCAACGATAGCCGCGCCGAACGCGGTTGCCGGCGCAGATTCGCCGCGCAGCGACAGCGAAGGCATATCCAGGTTCACCGTCCATTTAATGGCGCCATCCGCCTGATTTAGCGCCTGCAACTGACCGTTGCTGGTATGGATAAGAACGATTCCATCACTGACAACCGGGCGAGACAACGCTTCGCCTGCGACCTTCGTCTGCCATGCTGTAGTGCCGTCGCTGGTATTCAGCGCATAAACCTCGGCCTTTTCACTGCCGATATAGACGTGACCGCCCGCAACAGTGACGCCGCCGGACAACAGCGCGGACGAACGAGAGAACCAGCCGTCTTTCTCGCCCAGATTCACAGACCAGATCTCTTTGCCATCATCCGCATTGAGCGCTTTTACCACGCCCGCGCGATCGGCTGCATAGACCACGTTATCTGCCATTACCGGATGAAGGTTAGAATAAAATTCGCCAATTCCGTTACCGACAGAGGTGCTCCAGACAGTGGTCGGGGTAAACTGGTTTTCAACCTGCGGTAATGGAGACATCTTGACGACATCTTCTTCGCCGCTAAACAGTGAACAGCCGCTGAGCAGGGTAACGGAAAGCAACCCTGGCAGAAGTAATTTACGCAATTGCATCGGGTCCCTCTCAGATGGACAAATTATTGATTTTCATCTGCATCATTTCGCTCAACGCCGGAGAAGCATCGCTATTGACGCCCGCTTCCCATGCGCTGCGCGCGCCTTTTTTATCACCCTTACTCAGCAACGCTTCGCCGCGCAAATCAGCGACAATGGCCGTCCATCCTTCGCCTTTAACGGCATCCAGAGTTTTCAGCGCGGCGTCAGCTTGCTTAAGCTGCAACTGAACGCGAGCGAGACGCAGATTAATCACCGCTTTGAGATTTTCATCGCTGGTGGCCGCCAACCCCTGCTGCAACTGGGCTTCGGCTTTTTTAAGTTCATTCTTATCCACAAACTGCTGCGCCAGTTCCATAGACGCCAGCGCACCATAGGTGTTTTTATTCTCAGCCGCGAATTTTTCAGCGGCGGGAATGCTATCCGGCTTATCGGCGCTTACCGCCGTCACCGCATTTTGATACGCCAGAGAAGCAGCACGCGCGGACTCCGTCTGATGGCTGCTCCAGTAACGCCAGCCAACCAGCGCGCTAACCCCTAAAATCACTCCGACAGCCAGCGCTTTGCCGTTTTCGGCAAAGAAGCGTTTAATCGCATCCACCTGGTCGTGTTCGTTCTCGTAAATTTCCACGCTGTCCTTCTCCTTAGCCCAATAAAGTGCGCAAATGCGCGGCGACGCTGTCCTGCGCCACTGCCGTTTGCTCACCGGAGCGCAAATCCTTCACTACAACAGTCCCATCGGCGACTTCAGATTCGCCAAGAACCAGTGCAATACGGGCGCCCCACTTATCGGCGCGGGCAAACTGTTTCTTAAAGTTGCCGCCGCCGTGGTTTGTCATTAGCTTCACGCCTGGCATTTCATCGCGCAGCCGCTCCGCCAGCGTCATTGCCGCAGACTGCGTTTGTGCGCCGGCAGCTACCAGGTATATATCGACAACAGGAGAGGCAATAAATTCCGGATTAACTGCCTGAACTAACAAAACAAGTCGTTCCAGGCCCATCGCAAAGCCCACTGCCGGGGTAGCGCGACCGCCCAGTTGTTCCACCAGACCATCATAACGACCACCCGCACAGACGGTGCCTTGTGACCCCAGACTGTTTGTTACCCATTCAAATACGGTGCGGTTGTAGTAATCCAGACCGCGTACCAGACGCTGGTTGACGGTGTAGGCAATTCCCGCCGCGTCCAGCAATTTACACAGGCCGGCAAAGTGCTCGCGTGAATCGTCATCGAGATAGTCGCCGAGAGCGGGCGCGTCGTTGAGCAGCGCCTGCACGTCCGGATTTTTTGAATCCAGCACGCGCAGCGGATTGGTATACATACGGCGTTTGCAGTCTTCGTCCAGCGTCTCTTGATGCTGTTCGAGGAACGCGACCAGCGCATCGCGATAGTTCGCACGCGCCTCTAAGGAACCAATAGAGTTCAGCTCCAGGCTAACGTGTTCAGAGATGCCCAGCGCGCGCCACCAGCGTGCGGTCAGCATAATCAGTTCCGCGTCGATATCCGGGCCTTGTAAGCCGAAGACTTCGGCGCCTAGCTGATGGAACTGACGGTAGCGGCCTTTTTGCGGACGCTCATGACGGAACATCGGCCCGATATACCACAAACGCTGTTCCTGATTGTACAGGAGACCATGTTCGATGCCGGCGCGTACACAGCCCGCCGTACCTTCAGGGCGCAATGTCAGGCTATCGCCGTTGCGATCCTCAAAGGTGTACATCTCTTTTTCAACTACGTCAGTAACTTCACCGATCGCGCGTTTGAATAACGGGGTCTGCTCTACAATCGGCAAGCGGATTTCACTGTAACCGTAGCTGCCGAGCACGTTTTTGAGTGTGCCTTCAATGCGCTGCCAGATGGCGGTTTCGCCAGGCAGATAATCGTTCATGCCGCGAATGGCTTGAATGTTTTTTGCCACGTTTATTCTCTTTCTGAATATAAAAATGAACCCTCAGCGCTTCCCCGAACGAACCGGGAGCCATGCGGGTTCAATCATACACGGGAAGCGCGCCGCTTCCCATCACGTTCTTATTTTTCAACCTGCAGCACGTCAATCCGACGCGCTTCATCAAGTTGACTTGCTTTCGCGCGAATACGGGATTCAAGCTGCGCGATCATATCGTCGTTATCGAGTCTGTCCTTACGCACGCCGTCTTCATACAGGCCGCTTTTCTTATTGCCGCCCGTCACACCCAGCGTCGATACCAGCGCTTCGCCCGGCCCGTTCACTACGCAACCGATGATCGAGACGTCCATCGGGGTGATGATATCTTCCAGACGCTGCTCCAGCGCGTTCACCGTGCCGATAACGTCGAACTCCTGACGAGAACAGGTCGGGCAGGCGATAAAATTGATGCCGCGCGCGCGAATGCGCAGCGACTTCAGGATATCGAAACCGACTTTGATCTCTTCCACCGGGTCGGCCGCCAACGATACGCGCAGCGTGTCGCCGATGCCTTCCGATAACAGCAGACCTAAACCGATCGCCGACTTAACCGCCCCGCTACGCGCGCCGCCCGCTTCGGTGATCCCCAGATGCAGCGGCTGATCGATCTGTTTAGCCAACAAACGATAAGACTCAACGGCAAGGAATACATCGGACGCTTTTACGCTCACTTTGAACTGATCAAAGTTGAGACGATCGAGATGATCGACATGGCGCATGGCTGATTCCAGCAGCGCCTGCGGCGTCGGCTCACCGTATTTTTCCTGCAGATCTTTTTCCAGCGATCCGGCGTTTACGCCGATACGGATAGGGATGTTTTTGTCGCGCGCGCAGTCCACCACCATGCGAATACGTTCTTCGTTACCGATATTGCCGGGGTTGATACGCAAGCAGTCAACGCCGTATTCCGCTACTTTCAGCGCAATGCGGTAGTCGAAGTGAATATCGGCAACCAGCGGGACGTTAACCTGCTGTTTGATAAGCTTGAACGCTTCGGCGGCGTCCATTGTCGGTACAGAAACACGAACAATATCTGCGCCAACGCGCTCCAGCGCTTTGATCTGATTAACCGTCGCTTCCACGTCAGTGGTACGCGTGTTAGTCATCGACTGGACGGCGATAGGGGCGCCATCGCCAATCGGCACATTCCCAACGTAAATACGTGTCGATTTTCTACGTTGAATCGGAGCCTGGTTATGCATGAAAAATCTCCCGCGTTACCCGTCTGTTACTGCGCCGGTGTCGGTTCGGCATTAAGGGTCAGACGCGCAACCTGATTAGTTCTGATAAAGCGGCTCAGATCGACAGGTTTTCCTTGATACTGGATCTGCACCGCGGCCGGCGCGCCAATTTTAAGTTTATAAGGCGCCTGACCGGTTAGGTTTAAATTGCCATCTTTACGCTGCATACCGCTAAACAGTTTTTTACCCGTGGCGTCAGTGACTTCGAGCCAACAGTCAGCGGTAAAATTCATCACCAGCGCGTTCGGATCGGCAGCAGGCGCCGCTACGCCAGCCTGATTGGTCGGCAGCGCGGACGGCGTCTCCGTTGCCGCTGGCGCGGCAGATGTCGCAGCCGTATCGACATTCGCCTGCGAAGGCGCGACTACCGTATTTTGCGTCGCCGCCGCCGTTGGCGCTGGCGTTTGCGTCGCCGCCGTCGAATCAACCGGCGTCGCAGGAGCCGTTGGCGCTGGCGTCGTATCCTGGCTTGTCGCGGCACCGGTGTCCAGCGGTACGCTTTGGCCGCTGTCTTTATCTGCGTTCAGTTCAGCCGTGCTTTGATCGGCCATTGTCGTGATCTCTTCCTGCTGCGCTTTGTGGTTCTGCCACCACCAGGCGCCGGTCAGCCCTACGACCACAAACAGTACCAGCCAGGTAAAAGACATTAACCAGCCGTCGCGCTTTTTACGACGCTTTCCTAATGAGAAACTCTGCATCGGAGCGACTTTAGCGGCGCGCAGCGGGGCCTGCTTTTCCAGCCCCGGCAGCAGTTCCTCTTCTGGAACATGCACCAGACGCGCATATGAGCGGATATATCCGCGCAGGAAGGTTGAAGCAAGATCGGACGGCGCCTTATCTTCTTCAATATCGCGTACCGTAGAAACCTTCAGGCAAAGTCGCTCAGCGACAGCCTGCTGGCTGAGTCCGAGTTGTTCACGGGCATTGCGCAGACGAACGCCGGTGGTTTGTGCTTCATTTTGGTCGTGCGTGGCTTCAGTATTCATTCGCTACAGCTACAGGTACGTGTAAATTAGGATTCAGGCGCCGACGAGCCGTAATGCCCGCCCACACCGCGAAACATCAGGTTAGTTAACCTTAGTCAGACAGTATAAGCCTGTCAGGCCGCAGATGACAAAACCGCGTAAGACACAAGGCTAAACTCTTGTTGCACCGTTACATACTGCCTTAAAGTCGACAAAAACGCACCGTTATTATTGACCAGACAAGTACAACGCCAGACATTATTCAACTGACATTGCGCCACGGTATAATGAATGCACCGTGGCGCAACTGCTATCAAATAGCCTTGATGTCAATCACCTCTCCCTGCATACGCTTACGCAGGGTACGTTTAGTACGGTCAATCACATCGCCTGCCAACTGTCCGCATGCCGCATCAATGTCATCGCCACGCGTCTTGCGTACGATGGTCGTGAAACCATAACTCATCAAAACTTTAGAAAAGCGATCGATACGGCTGTTAGAGCTGCGGCCATACGGCGCGCCAGGGAACGGGTTCCACGGAATCAGATTAATCTTACAAGGCGTCTCTTTTAGTAGCTCCGCCAGTTGATGCGCGTGTTCAGTGCCGTCGTTGACGTGGTCAAGCATCACGTATTCAATCGTCACGCGCCCCTGATTGGCGTTGGATTTCTCCAGATAGCGGCGAACCGCACCCAGGAACGTTTCGATATTGTATTTTTTGTTGATCGGGACGATTTCGTCGCGAATAGTGTCATTCGGCGCATGTAAGGAGATAGCCAGCGCGACATCTATCATATCGCCCAGCTTATCCAGCGCAGGCACCACGCCGGACGTTGAGAGCGTGACACGACGTTTGGACAGGCCGAAACCAAAGTCATCAAGCATAATTTCCATCGCCGGTACGACATTGGTCAGGTTAAGCAATGGCTCGCCCATCCCCATCATGACCACGTTGGTGATCGGACGCTGGCCGGTGACTTTGGCCGCGCCGACGATTTTCGCCGCACGCCAGACCTGACCGATAATTTCCGATACGCGCAGGTTGCGGTTAAAGCCCTGCTGCGCAGTTGAACAAAACTTGCACTCCAGCGCGCACCCTACCTGTGAAGAGACACACAGCGTAGCGCGGTCGTCCTCCGGGATGTAGACCGTTTCAACGCGCTGATCGCCGACAGCAATCGCCCACTTGATGGTGCCGTCTGAGGAACGCTGCTCTTCAACGACCTCCGGCGCGCGGATTTCCGCGACCTCTTTTAATTTGCCGCGCAACACTTTGTTGATGTCGGTCATCTCATCAAAATTATCGCAGCAATAGTGATACATCCATTTCATCACCTGATCGGCGCGGAAAGGCTTTTCACCTAAGTTTTTAAAAAACTCGCGCATCTGCTGACGGTTGAGATCCAGCAGGTTGATTTTCGTTTCGTTGTTAAGAACTACCGGGGTACTGCTTTCAGGTGTGACAATTTGTTCAGACATATGCTATTCCGGCCTCGTTATTACACGTTATGGCCCCTGGAGGGTTGAAAAAGAAACGCCCCGGTAAGCTTACTGCTCGTCCGGGGGCGCTGCATTGTACAAATTCTGGCGTAAGGATGCCACGTCTGCACGCGGCATTAGCAAAAATAATATTTGAACCGATAATTTATCGCCAACGCATTTACAGCGTGAAAGACGAAGGAGATTAACGGGTGCGCGGGCACACTTCGCCTTCACCGAAGAAAAAGGCGATTTCGCGCTGCGCGGATTCCAGCGAATCCGAACCATGGGTGCCGTTTTCAGTTAAGCTATCAGCGTAGTCGGCGCGCAGCGTACCCGCCAACGCGTTCGCCGGATTGGTGGCGCCAAGCAGATCGCGGTGACGCTGTACCGCATTTTCACTTTCCAGCACGGATACCACGATAGGGCCAGAGGTCATGAACTCCACCAGACCGTCAAAGAACGGCTTGCCGTCGTGCTCAGCATAGAAGCCGCGCGCCTGCTCAACGGTCAGGTGCAGCATTTTAGTGCCAACAATTTTGAACCCTGCAGCTTCAAAGCGCGCAAAGATGCTGCCAATAACGTTTTTTGCCACCGCGTTGGGTTTAATGATGGAAAAAGTCCGTTCAATAGCCATGTTTACCTCTGAAATATGTTCTGTTGTTATGTCAGGCGCGGATTATAAAGAGCATCCCATCAATTGCCTATGGATGCAGGTAACATTTTTTTAAAATAAAATGAGCATTAGCAACAAAAGTTAAAGGCGCACAGCAAACTCATGGGACTGACACAGCACGCAGTGCGTGTGTTCAGGCGTGAGAGCATGGAAAGTACGTTTGCAGCTTTCGCAGGTGAGCGTATACGCCGCACTATGCCGCGTTGAGGCGGGTTCCACGTCAAACCGCAGCCGCAGCGCCTGATGCGGACATACCGCCGCACAGCCGCCGCATCCCGTACAACGCGCCGCCGCTATCGTCAGGGTATTGTCGTCAAACTGGATAACGTTTTCCGGGCAGCTTCGCCAGCAGGCGCCGCACATCCTGCACTCTTGCGGACTGATTTCGGGTACGCATTCGCTGAACGCGGAAAACGCCTGTCTGAGACGCCGTTTCCCCGGCTCGACGGCGCACGGGGTAATGGCGTCGCGCGGAACATGAAACAGAGTGCGCCGCGAGGCGTTAATCTCCGCGCCGACAACGTGTTTGAAAGACCAGCCCGGCTCGCCATAGCGGCGCAGCACTAAATTTAGCCCCGCCAGCGCCATCAGCCACTGCGCCGATCGCTCCACCGCAATATCAATAAAGCGAATACCGTACTGGCTGTGCCAGAGAAGCAGTTCATCGACCGTTGGCGCCTGTAGCGAAAACGGCCCCACCAACGTATCCCCCTGCACAAAGCGTTTAACCGGTTTGATACCGGTAATGGCGTCAACAGGACAGACAAACAGACAGTCGCCACAGGCTATGCAGCGCGTCGTATCTATGCTGACCTGCCCCTGCGCCAGCGAAAACGCCTGCGCCGGACAAACATCGGCGCAAGCGCGGCAGGAAGAAAAACGAAAGCGACGACGGACGCAGGCCTGCGTCACGTCTACCGCCGGATCGATCGTCAGGTTAACCATCAGCCAATACTAAAGAAGACGTAGCGCAGCATAATCTCGCCGATAAGCAGCAATACGCTGCCCGCCACCAGCGTCCCTCTGGCGTTTCGCAGACCGCCTGCGGCAAAGCAGAGCATTCCCGCCGCTGAGACACACCAGCCGAGAAGATAGACGTCACGCAACTGCGCCAGCGCCTGTAGCGGATGATGCGGGAAAGTGACGACCGTCGTATCCACCGCATTAATATCCGCCAGCCATAGCGGCTGCATAATCAGGCGAATCAGCACCATCAGTGCGACCACCACCACAGCGCAGCGCATTGCGGCGCCAGCGTTGCGCAGATAAGCCAGCGCAATGACTACCGAACCGATAATGCCTGACGTGCCAAAAAACAGCGCCAGCGTGTTGCTATGCTGCCAGGTCGCCACCGAGGCATGGATATAAACCTGCGCCATGCAGAATACATCCACCAGCCCGAACGCTGCCGCCAGCGCCAGCAGCGGCTGCCAGCCTGGCTTTCGGAAAAACAGCAGCACAACCCCCAGTCCCAGCGCCGCCAGATAAAGGCTGGCAAAGACGATTTCGCGACTCAGCCACGAACTGGCGACATGACGTAACGCATTTAGCGCATTCAGGGGATAGCCCATGTGCAGCGCTGAAGCAAGCAGCCCCACGCAGGCCAGTACAAACGCCCCCGCCATCGCGGGAAGCGCGCCGCGTGCAGGCACGCGTCCCTCTACGGCGTACTGGCGGCCCAACGCCAGCCACACTGTCACACCCACAGACCCTTGCAAACAGAGCGTAAAAATCAGCAGCGGTAATTCATGCATGGCGTTTACCCTCTTTTTCTGCGCCCTGATGCGCTTTGACAACCAGATTAGGTTTGGTTATGGATGAATCTGGCAGCCCGTAAACGTCGCATACGCTACCGTACTTCGCGCGCAGTTCATCAATCGGGCCAAACTTGATGGCCTCCAGCGGACAGGTCGCGACACAGACGGGCAGTTCACCTTTCGCCAGTAAATCAACGCACATGTCGCACTTGGACATTTGGCCGGTCTGCTCGTTAAGCTGCGGCGCGCCGTAAGGGCAGGACCAGGCGCAATAGCCACAGCCGACGCATTTGTCGGTATCAACGCGCACGATGCCGTCGCCCGGGCGTTTATGCATAGCGGTAGTCGGGCAATTTTTGGTGCAGACAGGGTCCGCACAGTGGTTGCAGGAAATGGAAAGCGTATAAGCAAATACGTTATTGCTGACCCCGCCCTGCCCGGTCGGGATGAAACTTCCGCCCTTGACTTCATAGACGCGGCGGAAACGACGGCCTACTTCCAGATTGTTTTTGTCTTTGCAGGCCACCTGGCAGGCTTTACAACCGGAGCAGCGTGAGGAGTCGATAAAAAATCCCAGTTGTTTATCGCTCACCGGCGGGTAATGTGTAAACTGACTCATGCTTTAGCCACCTCCACCAGCATGGTTTGATGTGAATTTCCCTTCGCCAGCGCGGTAATACGGGCCGAGCTGAGGACGTTCGCACAGCCGCCTTTATCAATACCGTTCTCATCCGGCTGCCACCAGGCGCCGGCCTGCATCGCGACAACGCCAGGAATAATGCGCGGCGTCACTTCCGCCGGGATTTCGCAAATCCCGCGTGAGTTATGAATGCGCACCATGTCGCCATGCGTAATGCCGCGCTTTTGCGCATCCTGCGGGTTGATCCACAATGTCTGATGCTGCACTTCAATCAGCCACGGGTTAGCGTATTGCGTTGAGTTGGCGCGGTTTTTTCCTTTCCACGTAATTAACTGGAGCGGAAAATCTTTCGCCAGCGCATCCTCCGGGCCTTCATGCGCGGGAACGTAGTGCGATAACGCCGGGATTTCCGGATGCTGCATGTCGTAGAGGCGCTTCGAGAAGATCTCTATTTTCCCTGACGGCGTCGGGAACGGATGATTTTCCGGATCGCGAATATTGTCTTCAAAGGCGATAAATGGCGCGCTTTTGAACAGATGCTGACGGGTCTTTTGCAGCGTGGCGAAATCCGGCAGATTTTCGTCCGGCATCGCCAGGCGCGTCTGTTCCCAGATGTGTTCAATCCACGCTTTCTCATCGCGCCCCTGGCTAAATTCATTCTCAATGCCTAATTTCGCCGCCACCTCACGTAGCCAGTCGTAGTCGGAGCGCCGCTCAAATTCAGGCTCGATCAGTTTTTCAGAGAGCATCAGGTAGCTTGCCGTACCCCAGGTTTCACCGATGTTCCAGCGTTCCATAAAGCTGGTTTCCGGCAGCAGTAGATCAGCGTATTTCGCGCTCGGCGTCATAAACAGATCGCTGGCGACAATAAACTGGATCTTTGATTCATCCTCCAGTACGCGTACCGCCTGGTGCAGATCGGGGTTCTGATTCGCCAGATAGTTCCCGGCCAGCGAGAACAGAATACGGATGTTACTGTCCAGCTTATCGGCATCTTTCAGTCCAATATCCGGCGTCACTTTGCTGGCGTCGTCTGCGGCCTGCACCCAGTTCATCACCGAAATTTTGGCTTTTACCGGGTTATCCGGCATCTCCGGACCCGCGGCAAATTTACGGTTAGCGCAGCCGCCGTAACCCGCAGCCCAACCGCCTTTGATGCCGACATTACCGGTAATGGTCGCCAGTAGAGTCGAGCCGCGCGCGGTGCGCTCGCCGCAGTTGTGGCGCTGTGGTCCCCACCCCTGAATCAACGCGGCGGGTTTGGTATTCGCGTAATCACGCGCTAACTGGCGAATGGTTTGCGCCGGCACATGGGTGATCTTTTCCGCCCACTCGGGGGACTTAACGACACCGTCTTTGGCGCCGGTCAGATACGCCACCAGCGATTCGTTAGCCGGTACGCCTTCCGGCATTGATTCTTCGTCAAAACCGATAGCGTAGCGCGCAATAAATGCACGATCGTGCAGATTCTCGCTGATGATGACGTACATCATCGCGTCCATCAGCGCATTGTCGGTGGTGGGCAGTAGCGGGATCCACTGATCCGCCAGCGACGAAACGGTGTCGGAATAGCGCGGATCGACCACGATAAACCGCGTACCGTTCTGCTTCATCTTCTGCAAGAAATAGTTGGTATGACCAAAAATGGTCTCCGTCGGGTTATGGCCCCACAGAATCACCAGTTTGGTCTCCAAAAGCGTATCCAGTGAACTGCCGCTGGCGGCAATGCCGTAAGTATAAGGCGTCGCGGCCGCCGTGTTGCCCATACTCACAGAATGGTAGCTTTCGAGATAGCCGCCGGTCAGATTCAGCAGGCGACGCGCCATTTTATCGCCAGAAAAGGTGCCGCCGGAAACGGCGGTACCAACATGAACATAGCGCGAAGCCGGGCCATATTTTTCAGTAATCGATTTTAAATTATCGGCGATTAAGGTTGTCGCTTCATCCCAGGAAATTCGCTCGAATTTTCCTTCACCGCGTTTTCCTACGCGCTTCATGGGATATTTAAGTCTGTCAGGATGATAAACAAATTTACGGTATGCGCGTCCACGAACACAGGCACGCATCACCGGCATTTGCGCATCCAGCGCATTATCCGGTCGCGTTGAAATTCGCGTCACGATACCTTCACTGACATGCGCCCGAATATCGCATTTGCCCCCGCAGTCAAAAGTGCTGCATGTCTGGACGACTTTTTCCGCAGGCCTGTTTTCAGTTGCCGTCACAGCGCGCGCCTGAGCGGTAGCTGGCGAGGAGACAAACGGTAACGCAATAAGCGCGGAGCTGGCCTGGATAAAATGGCGGCGAGAAATAGCGGGCTGTTCGCCATTTCCCTGGCTTTTTATATTTTTCATGATCCGACTCGTCAAATAAAAACCCATTCTCACGTTTTTAAGTGTTAGATCTCTTGATATTTATCAAGCTCCCTCATTAAGGGTAATTCCGGAAAATTAATAATTCTCATTAACTTTAAATTAAATGAAATTCATAATTTATTCTGAAGAGTTGTTAACGTATTAATTCAAAATTAACCGCTGCAACCTGACCGGACTCATCCATTACGACAAGTTGATAACGTCCAGCGATATTGAGTAATAAAGAAAGACGATTATTTTCGCCATTAACAGGCTCGCCATTTAAAAACCACCAGCGACGCCCTTTACCGCCGGTAGTCGAGACGGGCAGCGTGACGTTTTCCTGGCCTGGCAATTGCCTGATCACCGCGCCATCCCTCACTCCTGACAGCATTAACGGCGCGGCATCATTGCCCTGTAGCGGCGGACAGTGAGCGGACGCCGCGGGCAAGCGGGCGCTACGTCTTTCCGCAGGCGGCAGCCACGGCTCCAGCGGCCGCGGCCAGACGATAAACGTATGCGCACGCGCCTGCGGACAGTCGGCAGCGACACGCCGCCCCGTATCATCCAGCCAGACCGGGAAACGAATACCGTTGATGTCTTCCTGCTCAGGTAACAGCAGCGTGGGCGGCTGGCTGTCATCAAGCAGCCATGTCGCCAGTCGGCGGCGACAGTTGCTGTCTCCGGCAGGCAGAGTCTGTCCGCCCGGCCAGCAAATGACGCCGCGGCTTACCGTCTGCGGACGCGGATCTTCCGGCAGGCGTCCCGTATGCGCCAGTAACAGATTATTGACCTGGTTAAGCAATGGCACCGCGCTGGCAAAACCAAATTGCCCCACCACAGGCGTGCCGTCGGGCCTGCCTGTCCAGATACCGATGATATAGCGCGCGTTAACGCCAATAGCCCACGCATCGCGATAGCCGTAGCTGGTGCCGGTTTTCCACGCCAACGGCACAATGCGTGGCAGCACGTTATCCGGCAAGGGTTGCGCTTCATCCGCCATAATCCGTCGAATGATCCACGCCGCTCCCGGCGATATTAATGGTCTTTCCGACAGCGGATCGTCCGGCTGTAACCGTAGTTTCGCCGCTTTCCCATGACGAGCGAACGCGCTGTATGCCGCCGCCATCTCGTCAAGCCGCGCGCCCGCGCCGCCCAGAATCAGCGAAAGATTGGGCGCCGCGCCAGCAGGCAAATATAGCGGCAGGCCGACGTTACGCAGTTTTGCCGCAAATCGTTTCGGCCCATAGACTTCAAGCACCTGAACGGCAGGCAGATTCAGCGAGCGTACCAGCGCGTCGCTCATGCTGACCGGGCCGTGAAATCCGCTGTCGAAGTTTCCCGGGCGGTAATCTCCGGTGCGGCGCGGAACGTCCTGTAATAATGATGCGGGATGGATCAGGCCGTCATCCAGCGCCAGACCGTACACAAAGGGTTTGAGTACCGATCCCGGCGATCGGATCGCCGTTACCATGTCGACATGACCAAAACGGCTGTCGTCATTAAGGTCTACCGATCCTACCCAGCCGCGCACGCTCATATCGGTATGATCGACGACGATCATCGCCAACGAACTGCGTGCCGGCAGCCGCCCTTTCCATGCCCGCGCCAGATCTTCCAGTTGCCGCTGCAACCCGGCGTCCAGCGTGGTCACAATTTTGTCGTTCTGGCTTTTACTCAACATCATTCGGGCAAAAAGCGGCGCCAGTTGCGGCATTTGACGCGGCGCCAGCCAGACCGGCTCTTCACGCGACTCGCGTACCGTTTCGGCAGGCCAGACGCCCTGCGCCGCCATCCGATCCAGCACTTTATTTCGTGCCGCTTCGGCTCTCGCAGGCCAGCGGTCGGGGCGTAACCGGCTCGGCGCCTGCGGCAATACGGCCAGCAGCGCCGCGTCAGCGTAACTCAGGCGCGCGGGCGGCTTGCCGAAGTAGGCCCAGCTTGCAGCGCCAATACCCTGTAGCGTGCCGCCGAACGGCGCGCGGTTCAGGTACAGCGTCAGGATATCGCGCTTGGACAAATGCCATTCAAGCTGGAGGGCGCGCCAAAGCTGGCGGATTTTACCGCCGAACGTGCGCGAATGTGGGTCCAGCAGTCTCGCCACCTGCATAGTCAGCGTACTGCCGCCGGAAATAACGCGCCCGGCGGTAAGATCCTGCCATGCCGCGCGCGCGACGGAGAAAGGGTTAACGCCAGGGTGCCGCCAGAACCAGCGATCTTCGTAATTGATTAAGGCCTCCAGGTAACGGGGAGAGACCTCTTCAATCGTCACCGGATAACGCCAGATCCCCCCGGCGTCGGCAAAGCGCCACAGCGGCGTACCGTCATGGGCTACCACGACCCGCGCAGGATGGACCTCATTGAGCGGCAGCGGCCAGAGTTTATCCGCCGCCCATAACGCCAGGAAAATAAAAAGCGGCGCGCCCGCCAGCCACAGCCAGCGGCCATGTTTACCACGCCAACCGTTCATTTAAGGCGTCACAATCAGCAGCCCCTCGCTCGCGCCGGTTGCCCGCCACTGAGGCACGTACATCGATTCCACCTGCGGTTGCGCAAGCTGGTACGTCCCCGGCGTTACCGCGCGCGCCAGGTAGACCAGCGTCACGGGCTGGCCCTCATTGACAACGACGGCAGCCACAAACCGATCGTCGCGGAATTCCATATACTGAATATCCGCCTGCTGCATCTGATTAAGCAGATTTTGCACTTCGCTACCGCTCTCCGGCAGGCTGGCGCTGCTGTCAGCCAGATTCTGGTTTTCCAGCTCCAGTCCGGCCGGGAGCAGGTCCACCACCAGCGCATCCGGCACATTGCGATCGGCCACTACCGTTAACCAGACCAGCACCAGTTCGCCGCTACGCAACGAGGACAGCGATTTGCGCTGACCATCGGTCCCCAGTATTTGTCGTTCAATCTGCAAAACGTTGCTGGCAGGCTCAGGCGCAGATGAGGGATAGCCGCTGCTATCCAGACGCAGCCATAGCGGCTGGCTACCGGTGTTCGTCACCTCAAGGGCGGCCAGCTGGTCAGCATCCAGATTACGGGTCAGCGCCTTGTCGCCCGACAGCGGCTGCGCCTCTAACGAGGTCTGCGCCTGCCAGGCGCCCGCGCTGGCCTGTCGCGAATGCGCGGCGAGGAACAAGGCATTGTTCTCCTGGGTAGAGAGCCAGCGCTGACCGAAGGCCTGCTCAGAAAGCGAGCTTAATAGCGCGTTTTGCGCGTCCGGTCTGAGGTTGTTCTCTTCCAGTAGCGACAACATCAGAGCGTTATCGCGCAGAGAACTGCCGTAATCCGCTATCCATTGCCGTTCGTCCTGACGCGGCGTATTCAGCGCCAGCGTAATGGCCTCTTCGCCGCGTCTGGCATCACCCATCGTTTTTAACGCGATGCCCAATTGCATCAGCGGCAGTCCTGAAGCCGCCTGACTACGGCGCTCCCAGATTTCGCGCAGCGCGCCGAGCGGCGCTTTCTGCTGACGCGCCAGTACCAGCGCGGCGTAAGCCTGAGCGGCAAAAGTACTGGCCTGAGTATTATCGCTATAACGAATCAGCATCGTGCCGGGATCCTGCAGATAGCGCAGCAGTCGCTCATTGCCCCGGTTAATGGCCTCCGGCGGGACGCTATATCCCTGTTCGCCCGCGCGAATGAGGAAATCCATCGCGTAGGCCGTTAGCCAGGGCTCTTCCGCCCCATTTTCATCCCATAGCGCAAAACCGCCATTATCACGCTGCATCTGTAGTATCCGGGAGATGCCGATATCCACCGCGGCGCGCCGTTTTTCATCACTATCGCCGGTAATACCGAGCGTCTGCAATTGAGCGGCATTGGTGTACAGCGCCGGGAATAACCCGCTGGCGGTTTGTTCCAGGCACCCGTACGGATATGCTTTCAGCTCGCGAATGTAGCGCGCCAGATTGAGCGGCGGTTTTCCGCTTAACAGCAGTTGTCCCTGCAACGTGGCTGGCGAGACGTTTGCCAGATGCTGCTCTGGTACATGCCAGCTATCTCCCGGCGCCAGCGCAATGCCACTATTTACCGTTTGGGCAGGCCAGGCCGGACGCACGCCGATTTGCCACTGCTTATGCTGCGCGCCGAGGGTTTCTCCCGGCAGATTCAGACCGCTAATGGTCGCCTGGATTTCGCCTTCGCCCAAACCTTCCAGCGCGCGTACCGGAACGAATAAGGTGGTGCGCACGCCCGGCGCCAGGTTGACCGGTTGCGGCTGCTGGCTAAGCAGTTCCAGTAACCCACTGGCGGCGAGCGCAATATTCAGCGTCTGCGGGCGGTCGGTCAGATTGGTGACGTCCAGCACCAGTCGCGAAACATCCCCTCCCGCCAGAAAACGCGGCATATTCAGCTCGGCAATCACTGGCGCGGCGACAACAACTTTGCTTTCGCCACGACCAAAATCGTCCGCTGTCCATGCCTGCGCCATAACCCGCAGTTCGCCGTTAAAGTCGCCAATCGGCAGCGTTACGACCCCTTCGCCCTGCTCATTGAGCGTGATCGGCTGCGCCTGCTGCGCGATGATATTGACATGGTTTACCGGCGGTTTTCCGCCGCGCTTAAGGTCGTCGCCATCGCCGCCAAAACGCAACGCCGCCAGCCGCCCCTGCCCTTCAATGACCTGGCCGTAAATATCGTAGATATCCGCACCGTAGCGTTTTTGACCGAAGAACGCCTGCCACGGGTCCGGCGTCGCGTAATCGGTGATATTCAATACGCCGCTATCGACTGCGGAGACCAGCACGTTGATCTGTTTTGGCATTTCGCCGTGTTTAACACTGGCTTTCACCCTGACGGTGAGCGGCTGATTCGGGCGCATTTTAGCCGGGCTTTCGAGCGCCAGATCGAGGCGGCGGTTTTCATCCCCCAGCGGTAGGTGTAGTAACCCCACGGCGCGTTTTGGCGTCGCGGAACGAGATTTATCGCCAGGACGCACCACCAGCGTACTGAGATAGAGATCGTGGCGATTCCAGGTTTTATCCACCGGAATCGTGAGCTCCAGACCTTGTGCCGGCACATCGATCGCCTGCCACCACAGCGGACCATCGCTGGACTCCACCATCGCATAACCTTTACCGGCGACCGGCGCGGCGATATGCAATTTCATGGTGTCGCCTGGACGATAATTCGCTTTATCCAGTTTGAGGGTGACGCGATCCGGACGCGCCGCGCCGCTACCGTCGCTGTTATCCTGCCAGCTATAGCCGGCCCAGAAACGAACGCTGCTGACCGTCTCATTCGGCGCTTTGACCTCCAGACGGTACGCGCCCCATTCCACCGGGAAGCTGACTTTTCCGGTTTCATCCGCGTTCAGATCCAGCGTCTGCTCGCCCTCTACCAGATCTTTTTGATCAAACTGCGACTGCCAGCCTTCGCTTTCCGACCAGTTCCAGTAATAGTCGCGACGCTCGCGGATGAGCCGCACCTGTAAACCAGACACCGCTTTTTTCTCGCCCTGCGCGTTGGCGTAAACAATATCGAATGCGGCGTTGCTGTCTTCGTCGACAATCGGTTGATTAACGGTGGTATCCGTACGGTAGTCGTATACCGCTTTGGCGGCGAACTGTGGACGAATTCCCGGTAACGTATCGGCAGGCCAAATCGCCTGCTCTACGCGACGAGTGACCGGACGACCGCCAGACTCCAGCAGGCTGGCCTGTAGAATTACCTGCAGCGGCGAATGCGCTTCTTGCCACTGGCTGGCAGCACTCACTTCACCACGTCCGCCTTTATCCAACGTCAGTTGAACTTCGTCCAGGCTGCGCGAAAGATTCTCTTCAGCAATATTGCCGAACTGGAAGCCAGGCAACGCCGCGACAGCGTCGCGCAGCGGACGCAGGAAAAGTTGCCCTTGCAGGGTATTGCCGTTAGCAGGCGCGCCATACAAGTAATAGCCGACAACGGAGAATTTCACCTCATCCGCAGGCGCCAGCGGTGTTTTTTGCGCCGTCAGGTTGAGCGCCATCCGCTCCGGCATAAAGTCTTCCACGTGGAAATCCCAACTCCGTAGCAAATTATCACCGGTGTTGGCGCGGACATGCCACAAGCCGGTCGGCGCGTTGATATCCAGCGGATAATTCAAACGGTATAGCCCGTTTTCCGGCTGGCTGACGACGGTACGCATCACCTGTCCGTCTGGTTTTACCACTTCCAGCTTAACGGGTTGATCGGGCAGCGTTTTACCGTCGCTATCGCGCAGTAATCCGTTGAGGATAACCGTTTCGCCCGGTCGGTAGAGATCGCGCGGGCCGAACATAAAGAACTGCTTGCTGTAGCCGGGCGCGCCAGCGACATTAAATTCCGACAGATCCAGAGCCGGAAGCGTGAGATCGAGCAGCGTGGTCTGCTCCTCTTTACGCGCCAGTAATAGCGCCGCCGCTTTATCAGCTTCCAGTTGCACATGTCCCTGCGCGTCGCTCGTCGACTGCGCCAGCGTCTGCCCTTTATCATTCAGAAGAACGATCTCAATTCCCGACTGCGCCGCGCCGTTTTCCAGGCTTTGCGTAAAGATATCCAGCCGATTATGGTAACGGTGCGCGGACACGCCGATATCGCTAAGGGTAAACAACGTAGCGGCATTACTATAGTTGTAGTGTCCAGCCTGATTCATTACCGCCACATATACGCCCGCCTGTTGCAGCGGCTTAATATCGCTTAATGGCAGCTGCAGTTTCTCACGCGTATTGCGCGCCGGATTAAGATCAAAACGACCGGTATAAACCAAATCCGCCATTTTCAGCAGATTGTCGGACTCCCAGTTAGAGAGAGAACTACGGTACTCCCACTGGCTGACAAATGACGCCAGCGATCCGGGCTTAACGCGGAAAAAGTTCACATCAACGTGGTTGACGTTAAGCGCCATGACCGGCAGTCCTTCCGCGATTTTCCCCGGTAGCAGCGATCCCCGGCTGGCAAAGCCGACGCTGGGCTGGACATCACGCGTGGTAATCGTTTTTTCATAAGACTTGCCGAAGGTGGCGTTATTCAGCGCTTTAACGGCGGGATCAACCGTGACCACCAGCACGCGTTCAGGTTCCAGATGACGTAACCTTAGCTCTTTTAAATTTGGCGCCAGCTCCCATGCGCCGTCAACGCTGCCGCTTTTCTTATCAACCACGTGAACCACACGGGAGAAATCCTGTTCAGGATCTAAAGGAATTGAAAACGTCAACACCAGCGTCGCCGCGCCGTCGAGCTGCGCTTCGGAGGCGTCTAATAGCGTGAGCGCTTTGCCCTGGCTTTGCTGCGCCAGCTTTTGTAGCTGTGCCGGGTCTTGCGCGGGCGAGGGCTGCGCTACGGCTGGCGCTTCGCTTTTAGTCGTCGGGGCGGTTTTATCGTTGTTATCGCATCCCGCCAGCGCCAGCATGATCATGCAGGCCACCACGCGTAAATGTTTCATCTTTCATCCCTGGCCTTAACGGCCTGTCAGCAACGGTTGATGAGATATTATGCGCGAGAAATTTTATTGTGTAAGTCCGTATTACTGTGATGATGCGAAAATTTTACGCAGAAATGTGGTTTCGCCAGCCAAAACAGCCTCTTCTACTTGTCCCTTTTCGGGAAACGTCCGACAATTTGTCCATAATCAGGTAACAATGGAGATGCCCATGACCACCGCCTTTTTTGTCGCCGCCGACTGGCTTGCCGAACATATTGATGATCCGGAAATACAGATTCTTGACGCCCGTATGGCGCCGCCAGGACAGGAACATCGTGATATGGCGGGCGAATATCGCGCCGGACATATTCCCGGCGCGCTGTTTTTTGATATTGAAGCGCTTTCCGATCGCGCATCGCCGCTGCCGCATATGATGCCGCGCCCGGAAGCGTTTGCGGTGGCCATGCGTGAACTGGGTGTTCGCCAGGATAAACACCTGGTCATATACGATGAAGGCAATCTGTTCTCCGCTCCGCGGGCATGGTGGATGCTGCGCACGTTCGGTGCCGAGAAAGTGTCCATTCTGGCGGGCGGACTGGCGGGCTGGCAGCGCGACGAATGGCTATTGCGCGAAGGCGAGGAAGCGCATGAAGGAGGCGAGTTTGAGGCCAAATTCACGCCGCAAGCCGTGGTGCGTCTCACCGACGTATTGCTGGCAAGCCATGAAAAAACCGCGCAAATCGTTGACGCGCGTCCGGCGGCGCGTTTTAACGCTCAGGCTGATGAACCACGTCCCGGACTGAGGCGCGGACACATTCCTGGCGCGCTAAACGTCCCGTGGACGGAACTGGTGTATGAGGGCGAATTAAAGACCACTGACGAACTGAATGAGGTTTTTTTCAGCCACGGCGTGAGTTTCGACAGACCGATTATCGCCAGTTGCGGTTCCGGCGTGACGGCCGCGGTCGTGGTGCTGGCGCTCGCCACGCTGGATGTGCCTGACGTCACGCTTTACGACGGCGCGTGGAGCGAATGGGGCGCGCGTACCGATTTACCGGTTGAACCCGCTTAATATCTGCCATGCCGGATGGCGCTCACGCTTATCCGGCCTACCGTTCAGGCTGATGTAAAACGAATCTACATAAATTCTGTTTAAGCAGGCCACAAAAAAACCGCTCAATTGAGCGGTTTTTTTGTGCTGGTCCGGTTCGCGGCCTTTCCAGCAGGCTTTGTTGCCATAGCAACGCAGGCACACCGTAGGGGATTAATACTCCCTTTTAAGGGAGCAAATGTCAATATAATTTACCGGGAAACTATTCAACATTTGAGGTATTATCTTTCCCGGCCCTTTCCGCCGTCTCGCAAACGGGCGCTGGCTTCAGGAGAGGATAACCCATGGCCGTAAGCGCAGGCACACCGTAGTGCCTGCTATCACGGCATTATCGCCAGCGGTACTGCCGTGATGCGGTCTTCGCAAGGACCGCAACTGAAGGTACGATGCTTTTGTGTCGTGCTTCTTGTTTCTGGCACGTTGTGTCTTCACGCAGACAGAAGCTACCCAGGTAATTCTGTTCCCGTAACGCTCAACGTCCAGAGCAGGTAAGCCAGGAGGCCGCCCTGTTGGGCGGCTTTCTTTTCTTCAGATGATGCGATTCTGTTTAAAGTCGCGCAGGAACCCGCCCCAGCGGCGCTCGTAGAACGGCGCGATATGCTCGGTGATAAAGTGGCTGATACCCTGCTCGCCCTTCCTCACCTGACAAATATCGATCGGTTCGTCACCCGGTAACGTGTCGGCCGCCACATTGCCCGCCGCGTGAATGATCTCTTCAATTTCGCCGTCTTCGCCGTCAGCCTCAATGCCAATCAGCAGATTGGGTTGGGCGTCCGCATGTTCTTTAATCGCGCAGAGAAACGCGCGTTTCACCGGTTTGATGGTTTTAAACAGCGTAGTGAGGGAATCAATCATCTGCGACGGCGGCTCGGCCACTTCGGATAAAATAAGCGACTCGCCGCCTTCCAGCACTTCCTGCGTACTTAACGGACTGCCTTCCTCAGCGAGAAGCAGGCTGATTTCACGCGGCATAAACTCTTTGCCGGTCGGCAATTTAGCGTTGAGGAATAACGTTTCGCCAAGCGTCATTTCAAACAGCGTGCGCGCCGGCATCACCACAAACGCCTGTTCGTCTTCCACGGCCTGCTGCAGCGCCTCCAGAGAAGTAAAGAAGGGAATGACGGTCGTGCCGTCTTCTTTTTCCCAGTGCTGCAAATCCAGAGCGCTGTCTTCCACTATCGCCTCGCCTTCGGCAGCGCTGCCCGGCACCCAGACGGTGGACTCCAGTAAGGTACGGAAAAATGCCGGACGATGCGCGGGCTCAGTCGCCGCTTTCTCCAGCAAGATTTCTAATTCATTTTTAGTTTCGGACATAGGAATCACAAATTATGTATATGGGTTGTAGGCCTGATAAGACGCACGGCGTCGCCATCAGGCAAAATGCCGGGTGGCGCTTCGCTTACCCGGCCTACAAAAACACCGTTCAGGCGGTCAGCAAATTCGCGATGGTGCGCACACCCAGACCGGTTGCCCCGGCAGCCCACTGCTCAACCGGCGCTTTGCGATAAGTGGCGGAACAGTCAATGTGCAGCCAACCTTCGCGGTAATTTTCAACAAAGTGCGACAGAAAACCCGCGGCGGTGCTTGCCCCTGCGGGATACGCCGCGCTGCCGGTGTTGTTCAGTTCCGCAAAGTTAGACGGCAGCTGGTTACGGTGGAACTCCGCCAGCGGCAGACGCCAGAACGGTTCATTCTCTTGCGCCGCGCTGGTCAGCAAGCGCCCCGCCAGCGTATCGTCAAAACTGAATAGCGCATGGTAGTCGTTACCCAGCGCCGTTTTCGCCGCGCCGGTTAACGTCGCCATATCAATGATTAGCTGCGGGTGTTGTGCGCTGGCGTCAATCAGGCCATCCGCCAGCACCAGTCGCCCTTCCGCATCGGTATTCATGACTTCGACATTCTTACCATTACGGTAGCGAATAATGTCGCCCAGTTTAAACGCATTGCCGCTGATCAGATTATCGGCACAGCACAGGAACAGTTTTACGCGTTTATTCAGCCCACGGGTAATGGCGAACGCCAGCGCGCCTGTTACTGTCGCCGCGCCGCCCATATCGGATTTCATTGAGTCCATAAAAGCGCTTTGTTTGATACTGTAGCCGCCGGAGTCAAAGGTAATACCTTTACCGACCAGGCAGGCATAAACCGGCGCATCTTTGTCTCCCGTCGGGTTGTAATCCAGCGCCAGCAGCACCGGCGGACGCTCAGAACCACGGCCTACGGTATGCAACCCCATATAGTTCTGCTCGCGCAGATCTTCGCCTTTGGTGATACGGTAAGTGACGCTATCGCACGCGACGCTACACAGCAGATCCACCGAGCGCTGCGCCAGTTGCTCCGGCCCAAGCTCTTCCGCCGGAGCATTAATGGTGTCGCGCACCCAGTCAATAATAGTCAGGCGGTTATCCAGCTCCTGACGTTGGGCATCGTCTAAATCCGGCCACATTACGGTACGGACGCCTTTTGGTCCTTTGTAACCCGCCCAGAATGCCCAACAACGCTCGGTATCCCATCCTTCGCCTGTCAGCGCGACCTGTTTTATTCCCAGGCCGTCGATTTTACGCGCCGCACGCTGGATCAACCCCAGATCGTCTTTACCGTTAAGATGCAAGGTAATACCGTCGTTATTAATACTGTAAGTGGCTTTATCGCCCCAGCGCGCATCGGCAGGCTGCGTGGAAAGCGTAATTTTCATGGCTTCTGTCATTGTTATTTTCCTTATTAGCAAACGGGCCGCCGTAGGGCAGCCCGTTATTTGACTTACTCTGCTTCATCCAACCAGACTAGCAGAATCGCCTCCAGAATTTTTTCATTGGATGCGTTAGGGTCGTCGTCAAAATCGTCCAGTTCGCAGATCCACTGATGCAGATCGGTGAAACGAACGGTTTTAGGATCGACATCAGGATATGCGTCGTATAACGCTTCGCCGATCTCGCGGCTATCGGTCCACTTGAGTCCCATACTACCCTCTGTTAATGCTCACGCGCATGGTTGATTGTGTAACGTGGAATTTCGATAACCAGATCGTCGTCGGTAACGCGGGCCTGGCAGCTCAGTCGACTTTCCGGCTCCAGCCCCCACGCTTTATCCAGCATATCGTCTTCTTCTTCCGAACTTTCCGGCAAGGAGTCGAAGCCTTCACGTACAATACAGTGACAGGTGGTGCAGGCGCACGATTTCTCACAGGCGTGTTCAATCTCGATGCCGTTGCGCAGCGCAACGTCAAGAATGGTTTCACCGGTCTCAGCTTCCAGAACTGCGCCATCCGGACAAAGATCCTGATGAGGCAGAATAACAATCTTCGGCATGTTAAACCTCGTCTACGGAATGGCCTTTCAACGCGCGACGAACCGACTGGTCCATGCGGCGAGCGGCAAATTCCTGGGTTTGTTTATCTACGTTTTTAATGGCTTGTTCTATGGCGTCAACATCATCGCCTTGTGCGACCGCGCTTAAATGTGCGGCGGCATCATCAATGCATTGACGTTCTGCGGCGCTTAACAGCGCGGCGTCGGCAGTTAGCGCGCCGGTCAAACTTTCCAGCACGCGCGCGGCTTCGACTTTTTGCTCCGCCAGCATACGCGCTTTCACGTCCTGCTCGGCAAAACTCATGGAATCCTTGATCATTGAGGCGATTTCACCATCGGTCAGGCCATAGGAGGGTTTGACCTGAATGGAGGCCTCGACGCCAGTGGATTTTTCCATTGCGGTGACGCTCAACAGGCCATCGGCGTCTACCTGGAAGGTCACGCGAATATGCGCCCCGCCCGCCGGCAGCGGCGGAATCCCGCGCAGCGCAAAGCGCGCCAGCGAGCGGCAGTCCTGCACCAGTTCGCGTTCGCCCTGCATCACATGGATAGACATCGCGGTCTGACCGTCTTTGAAGGTGGTGAAATCCTGCGCGCGCGCCACCGGGATAGTGGTGTTGCGCGGAATGACTTTTTCCACCAGGCCGCCCATCGTTTCCAGCCCAAGAGAGAGTGGAATCACGTCCAGCAGCAGCATTTCGCTGTCCGGCTTGTTGCCGACCAGAATATCGGCCTGAATCGCTGCGCCGATAGCGACCACTTTATCCGGGTCGATAGCGGTTAACGGCGTGCGGCCAAAAAATTCGCCTACTCGCTCACGCACCAGCGGTACACGGGTCGAACCGCCGACCATGACCACTTCCAGAACGTCCTGGGGATCAACGCCGGCATCTTTCAATGCGCGACGGCAGGCCAATAGCGTGCGCTTAACCAGCGCGGAAATGAGATCGTTAAACTGCTCGCGAGTGATTTCCCCCTGCCAGCCCGCAACGTTAACGCGAATGGTATCGGCATCGCTTAAGGCGATTTTCGCCGCAATCGCGGCATCCAGCAGTTCGCGCTGAACGCGATTGTCGCTACGATCGGCAATTCCCGCCTGCTCACGAATATAGTCCGCCAGCAGATGGTCAAAGTCGTCGCCGCCGAGCGCAGAATCACCGCCCGTCGCCAGCACTTCAAACACCCCGCGGCTCAGGCGTAAAATAGAGATATCGAAGGTACCGCCGCCGAGATCGTAAACAGCAATAACGCCTTCTTTGCCTGAGTCCAGACCGTAGGCAATCGCCGCCGCCGTCGGTTCGTTGAGCAGGCGCAGTACATGCAGGCCCGCCAGCCGCGCGGCGTCTTTCGTCCCCTGACGTTGGGCATCATCGAAATAGGCGGGAACGGTAATCACCACGCCATCCAGCTCGCCGGAGAGCGATTCGCTAGCCCGCGCGGCCAGCGCTTTGAGAATATCAGCCGATACGCGTACCGGATTGAGCAATCCAGCCGCCGTGTCAATCATCGGCAGCCCATTAACGCTTGCCTTAAACCGGTAAGGCAGATGCGGATAGCGCGCCTGGATATCCGCCAACGAGCGTCCCATCATGCGTTTCACAGAGCTGATAGTGTTGGCCGTATCCTGCGCGGCATTGTCGCGCGCAGCGTAACCGACCGTATGGCCCTGCTGCTGATAGTGAACCACTGAAGGCAACAGGTGGCGCCCTTCGTGATCAGGCAGAGTTTCCGCCTGGCCGCTGCGAACCGTCGCAACCAGAGAGTTGGTAGTGCCTAAGTCGATGCCCGCCGCCAGACGACGCTGATGCGGCGCGGCGCTCAGACCAGGCTCACTAATTTGTAATAAGGCCATGTTAGATTCCAGTTAAAAATCGAGCAGCTTTTCTTCGAGTTGTTCTGCGCTGCTTCGCAGTTTATCGAGAAACCGCAGTTTGCGCACCGTATCCGCCGCCGCGTCCCACGCGGCGTTGTCCAACTGTTCCACCATTTGCTGAAGACGAGCATCAAACATCTTTTGTACGCGTTTGATGAAGCTTTCCAGCCGCACGTCGTCTTTTGATTGTTCGATATCGTCCAGCTCTTCGCGAAGCGTGAGTTGTTCCATCAGAAACGCGGTGTCGCGTACCGTATGCTGCTCGCTGGCCAGATCGAACCCGTGTAAGGAAAGCAGATACTCCGCGCGCGTCAAAGGGTGACGCAGCGTTTGCCAGGCCTGGTTGATCGTGGCGGATTGCTGGACGGCGGCAAGCTGCTGCGCCTGAGTGCCGTTGGCAAATTTGTCAGGGTGATACTGGCGTTGCAGATCCTGAAAACGAAGGCTCAGCGCCTGGGTGTCAATCTGATAACGGGCTGGTAAGCCAAAGAGGGTGAAGTAATCCATAACATTCTCAGGGATAGCCTGTCAGAACAAACCCCACACGCAGGCGACCACGGTGGGGTTATACCTTCTTACTTCGCGCCGCAGATGCGTTGTCTGCGCGGGTTCCCCCAGTCATTTACTCAAGTAAGCGCCTGGGGATTCACTCGCTTGCCGCTTTTCTGCAGCACGAATGCTCGGTATAACAGCGGAACACGGTTACACGTGGAAGCTTTCGCCGCAACCACACTCATCTTTCACATTCGGGTTGGAGAATTTAAACCCTTCGTTCAGACCTTCTTTTACGAAGTCCAGCTGTGTACCGTCCAGAAATTGCAGGCTCTTGCCGTCAACCACTACCTTAACGCCTTTGTCTTCAAACACGGTGTCTTCCGCCGTTGGCTCGTCAACAAATTCCAGTACATAAGCCATACCTGAGCAGCCGGAGGTTCTCACGCCCAGACGCAGACCAAACCCTTTACCACGGTTGGCCAGGAAGGTATTAACTCGCGCTGCTGCACTGTCGCTAAGTGTAATCGACATAACAAAACCTCAATGTTAACGTTCTATTTTATTTCGCTTCGCGTTTGCTTTTGTAATCCGCAATAGCGGCTTTAATCGCGTCTTCCGCCAGAATAGAGCAGTGAATTTTCACCGGCGGCAGTTCCAGTTCGTCTGCAATGTCGGTGTTTTTAATCGCCTGCGCTTCGTCCAGGGATTTCCCTTTCACCCACTCCGTTACCAGAGAACTGGAGGCGATAGCGGAACCGCAGCCATAAGTCTTGAAGCGCGCGTCTTCAATGATACCTTCATCGTTAACTTTAATCTGCAACTTCATGACGTCGCCGCAGGCCGGCGCGCCAACCATGCCGCTTCCCACGTTATCGTCGTTGTTGTCAAACGACCCTACGTTACGCGGGTTCTCATAGTGATCGATTACTTTTTCGCTGTAAGCCATTATAAATTCTCCTGATTCCGATACCGATTAATGATGTGCCCATTCGATGCTGTTCAGATCCACACCCTGCTTGTACATTTCCCACAGTGGAGAAAGGTCACGCAGACGGCCAATGGATTTACGAACCAGATCAATGGTGTAGTCGATCTCTTCTTCAGTGGTAAAACGACCTAAAGAGAAACGGATAGAGCTATGCGCCAGCTCGTCATTCATGCCCAACGCGCGCAGCACGTAGGACGGTTCCAGACTGGCGGAGGTGCAGGCGGAACCGGAAGAGACCGCCAGGTCTTTCAGCGCCATGATCAGCGACTCGCCTTCAACGTAGTTAAAGCTCACGTTGAGAATGTTTGGCGCGCCCTGCTCAAGGTCGCCGTTCAGGTAAACTTCTTCAATATCTTTGATGCCGTTCCACAGACGGTTACGCAGACCGCGCAGACGGGCCATTTCGGTCTCCATCTCTTCTTTCGCGATACGGTAAGCTTCGCCCATGCCGACGATCTGGTGAACAGGCAGAGTACCAGAGCGCATACCGCGTTCGTGCCCGCCGCCATGCATCTGCGCTTCAATGCGAATACGCGGCTTACGACGCACATACAGCGCGCCAATGCCTTTCGGACCATAAATTTTATGACCGGAGAAGGACATCAGATCCACTTTCAGTTGGCTCAGATCGATAGGCAGTTTGCCCACGCTCTGGGTGGCGTCAACGTGGTAGATGATACCGCGCGCGCGGCACATTTCGCCGATGGTCGCGATATCCTGCACCACGCCGATTTCGTTGTTCACGTGCATGATGGAAACCAGAATGGTGTCGTCACGCATCGCTGCTTCGAGCTCGTTGAGATCGATGATGCCGTTGCGCTGCGGCGCCAGGTAGGTCACTTCAAACCCTTCGCGCTCAAGCTGACGGCAGGTGTCCAGCACCGCTTTGTGCTCGGTCTTGCTGGTGATGATGTGCTTGCCTTTTTTCTGATAAAAGTTGGCAGCGCCTTTGATCGCCAGGTTATCGGACTCCGTCGCCCCTGAGGTAAAGACGATTTCACGCGGGTCGGCGCCGACCAGTTCAGCAATCTGGTTGCGGGCGATATCGACGGCTTCTTCAGCCTGCCAGCCGAAACGGTGTGAACGAGACGCCGGGTTCCCAAAGGTTCCGTCCAGGGTCAGGAACTGCATCATTTTCTCGGCAACACGCGGGTCCACCGGCGTGGTTGCGGAGTAGTCGAGATAAATCGGTAATTTCATTGCTCTTAAACTCCGTACATCACTCAATGCAAGGAATCAGGCAACCGGCTGGATGTACGACCGTGTTGACGGGACGTCCGCGTCCCGGCCTGATTCTGAATTCTTTTTTACGCTTCATCCTTCAGACGACCGCGGCATTCACCGCATGATGCCGCCAGAAGAGATGGCGTAATATTTTAATTAAGCACGTAATTTAACGTCGATAGCGTCCTGCGCACGACCGCTGGCGCGCGGCGCGTCATGCGTGTGCTGGCGACCAGACACATCCAGAACTTCCTGGTTATTCACCAGCTCGCCTAAGGTAATATTGTTGAGAAAACCGGTCAGGCGATCGCTTAAATCACGCCACAGCGCATGGGTCAGGCATTTATCGCCGCCCTGGCAGCCGCCTTTGCCCTGGCAACGGGTCGCGTCAACGGATTCATCAACCGCGCTGATCACTTCGCCGACCGCGATACTGCCAGCATCTTTACCCAGCAGATAGCCGCCGCCTGGCCCGCGTACGCTGGAAACCAGACCGTTTTTACGTAAACGGGAAAATAGCTGTTCCAGATAAGAAAGGGAAATCCCCTGACGTTCAGAAATATCAGCCAACGGTACCGGGCCCGCTTCGGAGTTGAGCGCAACGTCTAACATTGCGGTCACGGCATAACGCCCTTTAGATGTCAGTCTCATGTCTTACTTAACCTCAAACTCGCCCCTGCCCGGGGTTTTTTATTGTAAAATGGGGGTATTGCATAGCAGGGACAAGTCTGACATTCCCGAGTAATTTGGTCAACTATTTACTTGAGTAAATTAGTCAGGTATTTAGCGTTCCGTGCGGTATTGACGCGGTTACTTGCCTTTATTCTGCTGCTCAATAGACGCCAGAATCCCACGCAGAATATTCAACTCCTGGCTTTCCGGGCGGGCGCGGGTAAACAGACGGCGCAATTTATTCATCACCTGCCCCGGATGGTTTTCGCGAATAAAGCCAGTGGAGAGCAACGTCTGCTCCAGATGGCCGTAGAAACGTTCAAGATCGTCCACCAGCGGATACGGCGTCTCTTCATAATCTGCCGCGTCGCCGTTTTCCTGCGTCGCCAGCCAGGCCATACGGACTTCATATGCGATGACCTGTACCGCCATCGCCAGATTCAACGAGCTGTACTCCGGGTTAGCGGCAATCGCGACGTGATAATGGCATTTTTGCAACTCATCGTTAGTCAGCCCGACACGCTCACGACCAAAAACCAGCGCAACCGGCGTATTTGCCGCTTCCGCCACGCTTTTTAAGCCGCACTCGCGCGGATCAAGCATCGGCCACGGCAGAGTGCGGGAACGGGCGCTGGTGCCGACCACCAGGCTACAGCCAGCTAACGCTTCATCCAGCGTATCGACGATCTGCGCATTACCGATCACATCGCTGGCGCCTGCCGCCAGGGCGATGGCCTGGGAGTCCGGTTTCACCAGCGGGTTTACCAGCCACAGGTTAGTTAAGCCCATGGTTTTCATAGCGCGAGCCACAGAGCCCATATTGCCGGTGTGGGAGGTTTCCACCAGCACAATTCGAATGTTTTGCAGCATTGTCTTTCTTCAGCTAAAGATTATTCTGACATCTTACCATAAAACCAAGACAGATTCCGATCTCGCTGCTATACTCTGCGCCGTTTTCCCGTTCTTTAACATCCAGTGAGAGAGACCGATGCATCCGATGCTGACCATCGCCGTGCGCGCAGCGCGCAAGGCGGGTAATGTAATTGCCAAAAACTATGAAACTCCGGACGCTGTAGAAGCGAGCCAAAAAGGCAGTAACGATTTTGTGACCAATGTGGATAAGGCCGCTGAAGCGGTAATTATCGACACCATTCGCAAATCTTACCCGCAACACACTATTATCACCGAAGAAAGCGGTGAGCACGTTGGCACAGATCAGGATGTTCAATGGGTTATCGATCCGCTGGATGGCACCACCAACTTCATCAAACGTCTGCCACACTTCTCTGTTTCCATTGCTGTACGCATTAAAGGCCGTACTGAAGTGGCTGTCGTTTACGATCCGATGCGTAACGAACTGTTCACCGCCACCCGCGGTCAGGGCGCGCAACTGAACGGCTACCGTCTGCGCGGCAGTACCGCTCGCGATCTGGACGGCACTATCCTCGCTACCGGCTTCCCGTTCAAAGCCAAACAATACGCGACCACCTACATTAATATTATCGGCAAGCTGTTCACCGAATGTGCCGATTTCCGCCGCACCGGTTCCGCCGCGCTGGATCTGGCCTATGTGGCTGCAGGTCGTGTCGATGGTTTCTTTGAAATTGGCCTTCGTCCGTGGGATTTCGCTGCGGGCGAACTGCTGGTTCGTGAAGCGGGCGGTATCGTCAGCGATTTCACCGGCGGTCATAACTACATGATGACCGGTAATATCGTGGCGGGGAATCCGCGCGTCGTTAAAGCCATGCTGGCGAATATGCGCGACGAACTGAGCGATGCGCTGAAGCGCTAAGTCTCTTCGGCGGATGGGGCCACTCATCCGCCGTGCCTTTTCAGGCGTTTTTCCTAAACACAGCCTCATCGCTTTACTTGCCTGCATGTTTTTGTACGATCGCTCCCTGCTCCGCTATTGGCATAAAGCGGCAAGGAAGCGAACATGACCCTTCAACATACCCGACGCATCGTCAAATCCCTTTTTATTCTGTTTATCATTGTGGTCTGTATTTACCTGCTACCCCGCGTAGCGATCAATGCCTTTTATTACCCGGACAATAAAGTCTATGGGCCAACCCCTGCCGAAGCTGAATCCATTACCTTTACCGCCAAAGATGGCACGCATCTGCACGGCTGGTTTATTCCCACTGCTTTCGGCAGGCCGGAAAACGCCGTCGCGACGGTGATTCATGTCCATGGCAACGCCGGAAATATGTCGGCGCACTGGCCGTTAGTCAGTTGGCTGCCAGAACGCAACGTAAACCTGTTTATGTTTGATTACCGTGGTTTTGGCGAATCTGAGGGTACCCCATCACAAGAGGGGCTACTGGACGATACGAAAAGCGCGATAGATTATGTGCGGCATCGCGACGACATTAACCCCGAGCGCCTGGTACTGCTGGGGCAGAGCCTGGGCGGCAATAATGTACTGGCCGCCGTAGGACACTGTGTAGGCTGCGCTAATATGCGCTACGCCGACCAGGCGAGCATACGTGCAATTATCCTCGACTCAACGTTTTTATCCTATTCCTCCATCGCCAACCAGATGATCCCGGGCAGTGGCTATTTGCTTGATGACCGCTATAGCGCGGATCGCAATATCGCCAGCGTCAGCCCCATTCCGGTATTGATTCTTCATGGCACGGCAGACCATGTTATTCCCTGGCAGGACAGTGAGAAATTGTATGCCCTCGCCCAAGAGCCCAAACAAAAAATCTTCATTCCTGGCGGCGATCACATTGATGCTTTTTCCGGGCGTTATGAAAACCTTTACCGCGATGCAATGATTAATTTTATTCAGACCGCGCTATCCGCTAAATAGCGCGACGCTGTATATATGCATATTTTATGATTAAGAATATATTTATTATACCGATAGTAAAAACCATTTTTTCCCGTTAGCGAAGGCGGTGGATTAGCGCTAGCGTAACAGTAATATTCAACTGATTTTTATAACAATTTATTTTCATTTGTTTTTCCTGAATATTACTGTGGAGTATATGATGGCTATCAAAATTACGCCTGACGAGTTTAGTCTGCTTATCCAGCGATTAAACAAAAAATGGCGCGTGTTTGCCCCGTCCGCAGAGTTTCGCGGCGGACGTTTTTCCGACACTGACAACATTATTTATCAACGAATTAGCGGCTGGCGCGATCTCATCTGGCACGAGAAATCGCACATGTCGCCGAATACCATTATCGCCCCTATCACCGAAACGCTCTTTTATTTCGATAAAGACACCATTCAAATTGCCGAGACAGACACCTCCCCGATAATCGTCTTTGCCCGCGCCTGCGACATTAACGCCATGTCGCGGCTGGATTATATGTATTTATCAAATGGGAATAATTCCGATTACAGTTATCAACTGCTACGGGAGCATATTCGTTTCGTCCTTATTGAGTGTGAAGAAAGCTTCGAAAATTGTTTCTGCGTCTCAATGGGTACTAATAAAACTGACTGTTATAGCGCCGCTATGCGTTTTAGCGATGAAGGCGCGCTTGTCAGCATCCGCGATCCCTTTATCGAGGCGGCGATACAAGGGCTGGGGCAGGAGGCTGACTATACCCCCTCTTTCGTCAGCGAAAACCGGGAAACCGTCGTCACGCCGGACAGCGTTTGCCGCGATCCGCAAAAAATTCGCGACATTCTCACCCGCCATCCGCTATGGGACGCCTACGACAGCCGCTGCATCAGTTGTGGCCGCTGCACTACCGGGTGCCCAACCTGTACCTGCTATAGCGTCTTTGACGTCGCCTATGATGAAAATCCGCAGCGCGGCGAACGCCGCCGCCAGTGGGCAAGCTGCATGGTGCCGGGCTTTAGCGACATGGCCGGCGGTCATGGTTTTCGCGAAAACCCCGGCGAGCGTCTGCGCTACCGCGCCCTGCATAAGGTCAATGACTACAAAGCGCGCAACGGCATTGAACATATGTGCGTCGGCTGCGGCCGCTGCGACGATCGCTGCCCGCAATACATCAAATTTTCTTTGATTATCAATAAAATGACCGCTGCCGTTCGGCAGGCGCTGGCAGAGGAGGCATAACGCATGTCACATTGTTCCTGTCATGATAAACCGCAGCACAGTTTGCTGCCTGCGGCGTACCGCATCCTCAGTATTACTCGCCACACGCCGCTGGAGTGGAATTTCCGCGTGGCCGTCGATTTTCCCGCGCACTGGGGGCAATTTGTTGAGGTGTCGCTGCCGCGCGTCGGCGAAGCGCCCATCTCCGTTTCCGACTATGGCGACGGCTGGATAGATCTGCTGATTCGTAATGTCGGAAAAGTGACCAGCGCCCTCTTTACGCTGAAAGAAGGCGACAACGTGTGGCTACGCGGCTGCTATGGCAATGGCTATCCGGTCGATACGCTGCGCCATAAACCCTTACTGGTTGTCGCAGGCGGCACGGGCGTCGCGCCGGTGAAAGGCTTAATGCGCTATTTCGTTGAGAATCCCCAGGAAATTGGTCAACTGGATATGATTCTCGGCTATAAAAATCGCGATTGCGTGCTGTACAAAGAAGAAATGGCGACGTGGCGCGGCAAACATAATCTGGTGCTCACGCTGGATGAAGGCGAGGCTGATGACCGTTACCAGATTGGTCGGGTGACCGATCGGCTTGCCGACATGACGCTTAGCGATATCGACACCATGCAGGCCATCGTCGTTGGGCCGCCAATAATGATTACCTTTACCGTAAAAATGCTGCTGCAAAAAGGGCTCAAGCCGGAGCAAATTTGGGTGGACTACGAACGCCGGATGGCCTGCTCCGTCGGGAAGTGCGGCCACTGCCGTATGGGCGAAGTGTATGTCTGCACCGACGGCCCGATATTTAACTACGCCGTCGCGCAACGTTTTGCCGATTAAGGAGAACATCATGAGCATTGATATTGATATCATTAAAGCCCGTGCGAAAAACGAATATCGCCTGTCAAAAGTGCGCGGCGAAGCCATGATCAGCGTCCGCATTCCCGGCGGTATTTTGCCCGCACATTTGCTAACGGTGGCGCGTGACATCGCCGAAACCTGGGGCAACGGACAAATTCACCTCACTACCCGCCAGAAGCTGGCGATGCCGGGTATCCGTTACGAAGATATCGACAACGTGAACGCTGCGCTGGAGCCGTTTCTTCGCGAGATTGAAATAGAACTGTGCGACGTCCAGGTTGAGGATACCAAAGCGGGCTACCTCGCTATTGGCGGGCGAAATATTGTCGCCTGTCAGGGGAACCGCATTTGCCAGAAAGCCAACACTGACACGACCGGTCTGTCCCGTCGTCTTGAAAAACTGGTCTATCCCAGCCCTTATCATCTCAAAACGGTCATCGTCGGCTGCCCGAATGATTGCGCGAAGGCGTCAATGGCCGATCTGGGAATTATTGGCGTGGCGAAAATGCGCTTCACTGCCGATCGCTGTATCGGTTGCGGCGCCTGCGTGAAGGCCTGTAGTCACCACGCGGTAGGCTGCCTGGCGCTGAAGAACGGCAAAGCGGTCAAAGAAGAGTCCGCCTGTATCGGCTGCGGCGAGTGCGTGCTGGCCTGTCCGACGCTGGCCTGGCAACGTAAGCCGGATCAGCTCTGGCAAGTCCGTCTGGGCGGACGCACCAGTAAAAAGACGCCGCGCGTCGGCAAGCTCTTCCTCAACTGGGTGACTGAAGATGTGATAAAGCAGGTGATCGTTAACCTGTATGAATTTGAAAAAGAGATGCTCGGCGGAAAACCGATCTATCTACATATGGGCCATCTGATCGACAAAGGCGGCTACCTGCGTTTTAAAGAACGGGTACTGCGCGGCGTTCAGCTCAATCCGGAAGCGATGGTCGCCGAACGCATTTACTGGGCCGAAGACGAATCCGTCGCGCGGATGCATCTCAAACCCGCCGGGCACTAATCAACCACGCCATGGCCGCAGCCCGCCCACAGGCTGCGGCACGCTAAACCACATGACCAGCGCCGCGACAAGCAGTATCACCCCTCCGGCCAGCGCCAGCGTTGACCAGCCGACCTGCCGCCATAACGCCGGCGCTTTGTTTCCACTGAGTTTCACCGCCAGAGCACGAAAAGTGTGTACCAGCAGCGCCAGCGAGGTAATCGTTAGCGAGGTTCCCGCCGCCATTGCCAGTACCGACGCCATTCCCCAGCTAAAAACGCCAATCACTTTACTGAATAACAGCACCATTATCGCGCCGGAACAGGGCCGCATCCCCATAGACAGTACGATCATGAGTCGCGCGCGCCAGTCATCGCCGCTATGCAATTGTTCCTGCGTCGGTAGATGCTGATGTCCGCAGCCGCATTTTTCATGGTGAACATGGCGCGGCGTAAAAGCGATAAAGACAGGTTTACGTAGCAGCGCGCGTAACTTTTTTATGGCCCGCCAGCACAGCAAGATGCCCAGCCCGCCAACTAACGCATAGCTCCCCTTTTCCAGCCAGAAACCACTCAGATGTAGCTGCCTGGCCGGAAGTTGCAATACGGTCAGCACGCCCACCACCAACCCGATAGCCACGAGCCCCTGCAATAACGCGGCGGCGAGGGTTAACACGATACTCGATTTCAGCTTCGAAGGATGCGTCGCCAGCCATGTCGCGATCACCACTTTGCCGTGTCCCGGCCCCAGCGCATGAAGCACGCCATACATAAAACTCAGCAGAAGCAACGATCCGCCCGCCCGCTCAGGATGCGTCGCCACCGCGTTAAGCAGCGCGCTCAACTGCTGATTTACGTCCCGCTGCCAAAGAGCGCTTTTCAACATCACCTGCGGCCAGGCCTGCCATATCCACAGACCGCCAACCAGCATCAGCAGCAGGAATAACGCCAATGGCCACAGCGAGAGCCAGCGTCGCCCCGGAGTGCGTTGAGAAAAAATTACTGACATTGCAAGGTCACCGTTTGGGCAAACTGTTTACCTAAATCCATATCCTCCGGCGGCGCGTCCTCTTTATCCAGCGACTGGGCGAAACGTAGCGTCTCTTCGCCGGGCGCAGGAGTATAAACCTGAATCCGACACTTTTCGCGCAGCGGTTCCGGCATCGTGATATCGCTGTCCTGGTCATAATGCATATCGACATAATAAGAGGGATCAAACGTTGAAAAGGTATAAGTCTGTCCGCTTAACGGCTGCGGTTCAGCCAGCGGTAGCGTAAAGGTCAATACCGCCTGATGCGCGTCACGCGTCATACCGTATTCTGTCGGCCTGTTTTTAAACTTCACTTTCGCGCCATTGCGCCACACTTCTGTAAAGTAGTGCTGCCCAAGTACGTTAGCCATCACTTCCGCCGCCAACTTTTTCCATATTTCTGACCCCGGCGCCGCGTTTCCGGCGTCATACAGCAGATCTGCGGACGTCAGCGCGTCCATTGTCCAGCGCATTTTTAACGCCACAAATTGCTCATTTTCACTGACCACCTGCGTTTGCAGACGGATGAAGCTGTGCGGATGCGCCGCCGCCACGAAAGATAAAACGGCAAGAAATAGTGTTAAGGCGCTGCGTTTCACTGGCTTCATCTGTTCCTCGCGATAAAAATTCTGTGACGTTCCTCAGCATTCCTGGCCTAAAAGCACGCTTATCACATTTTTCACGCGCAAACTTTAGCTATCCTTACCAGACAAACTAACGGGAGACCTGACAGATGATGCCGACAATTGCCCCACCATCTGTACTTTCCGCTCCCCAGCGCCGCTGTCAGGTATTGCTGACGCTTTTCCAGCCGGAGACAATTGCCACGGTGGAAATCTTCAGCGCGCTTAATGGCGTTGATGATGATACTGCCCGTGAGGATATCACTGAGACAAGCCTGGAGATCCAGCGCTATCATCGCCTTGCCATCACAACATGCCAGAACGGTTGCTATCGGATCGAAGGTACAGCACTCGATCAGCGCCTTTGCCTTTTACACTGGCTCAGGCGTGGCCTGCGTTTATGCCCGACCTTCGTCACGCAACAGTTTACCCCGGCCTTAAAAAACGCGCTAAAGCAGCGCGGTATCGCGCGTCCGCTGTATGACGATATTAATCTGCACGCGCTCATCAATCTGTGCGCCCGCCGGTTGCAAAAACCATTTGAACATCGCGACGTACAGTTCCTGCGTCTCTTTTTACAGTATTGTCTGCTACAACACCATGCTGGCATCACCCCGGAATTCAACCCTGTGCAGCAGATTTGGGCGCAGTCGTGCGCGGAATATCCACTCGCCCAGGAAATTGGTCGTCACTGGCAGCGCCACGTGATGCAGGCCGCACCGCTCAATGAAGCGCTGTTTATGGCGTTACTGTTTTCAATGATTCGCCTCCCCGACCCGATTCGCGACACGCATCAACGGGCGAAGCAACTGCGACTGGAGGTGGCGCGGCTGGTGCTGCGCTTTCGAGAAAAAGGGAACGTACGCTTCAGCGACGAACAAGGGCTTAACGATCAGCTGTATGTCCATCTCGCCCAGGCGCTGAACCGAAGTTTATTCACGATTGGCATCGATAATACGCTTCCGGAAGAGTTCAACCGTCTTTATCCGCGTCTGGTTCGCACCACACGTGAGGCGCTCGCCGGATTTGAAGCCGAATATGGTGTCCACTTTTCCGAGGAAGAGACGGGGCTGGTGGCAGTGATTTTCGGTGCCTGGCTAATGCAGGATAACGATTTGCATGAGAGACAGATCGTATTGTTAGCGGATAAAAATGATGCGCTGGAGACGCATATTGAGCAGCAACTGCGTGAACTGACCCTATTGCCGCTGAATATCAGACGGATATCGCTCCAGGCGTTTCAAAAAGAGGGATGCCCGCGCGGCGTAGCGCTGATTGTTACCCCTTACGCCACGCCGCTACCGCTCTTCTCACCGCCGTTAATTCATGCGGATCGCGCCCTCACAGAGCACCAACAGCAGCAGATCCGCAAGATCCTGGAATCATGACGCGGCAACCACTTTGGGCCGAAGGAAGATAGCGGGCAATGCCACCAGCGCCATAATCCAGAATACGCCGCCGCCCAGATGTTGATACAGAAAACCGGCAAATACTGTCATAATCGCGATGCTGCCGCCCATCGCCACAGCGGAATAGACGGCCTGCAAACGAATCACCTCGCTTCCCTGACGCGCAGCGATATAGCGCATGGCGGCCAGATGGCAAACGGTAAACGTGCCACAGTGCAGGATTTGTATCACAATCAGCCACGGCAACGCCGTACTCCAGCCCATCAGTCCCCAGCGTACCACGCCGCACACAGCGGAAAGCAACAGCAAGTCGCGGGCGCTAAACCGGCGGAATAGCTTTTTACTCAGGGCGAAAATGATCACTTCCGCCACCACGCCCAACGACCATAAATAGCCGACCGCCGATGCTGAATAGCCAGCCCCCTGCCAGTAGATGGCGCTAAAACCATAGTAGGCGGCGTGCGCCCCTTGCAGCAAACAGACGCAGGCGAGAAAACGCCAACTTTGTGCCACCAGCGTACGCCAGGCGGGCCAGCCTGCGCTCTCCTGCTGACGGCTTTCCCCTTGCGGCGGCACGCTGGGACGTAACAACATACCCAGCAACATCGAGGCGACGCCGAGCGTCAGTAGCGCCAGAATCGCTTGGTAATCGTATAAACTCACCAGCTTACCGGTCAGCGCCGACCCTATCACGAAGGCGATGGACCCCCACAGCCGCACCCGACCATAGTCCAGGGTAATTTGCTTTTGCCAGGTATTGGCCAGCGCATCGGTCAGCGGCACCAGTGGTGAAAAGAAGAGGTTAAACCCAACCATCACCACCATTAGCCACGCGACATGCGTTCCTGCCCAAAATGCCAGCGCAAATACCAGCGTCAGCAATGCCAGTACGCGCAGCGCGGAGATCAACCGCGAAGGATCGCTTACGCGAGGCGCAATGAGCAGACTACCGAGAAAACGCGCGACCAGACCCACGCCCAGCAGAAGACCGATGGTTTCCGGCGTTAGCCCAAGACCTTTGAGCCAGACGCTCCAGAAGGGCAGAAAAATACCGTAACTAAAGAAGTAGGTGAAATAACTGAGCGCCAGCCAGCGCGTGGAATGCAATGCCATGACTCCCTCCCGTTTGGAGGCGATAGTCTGGCGGTAAACGGTTGCGCTGGCAAGGGTAACATAAGATTAACAAGCGGAGGGAGAAGTTCAAACGGCAACGCCGCCGGATAATGACTTCCGGCGGCGTCACGTTATGGCGCATAAGTAATGCCCGACAGACGCAGCGCCATCGGGCCATTTTCACAACATAAGCGCTTACGCGTAAACCGGGAAGCGGGCGCAGATATCCAGTACTTTCGCTTTCACGCGTTCAATGGTGGCTTCATCATTGATGTTGTCCAGCACGTCGCACATCCAGCCAGCCAGCTCTTTCACTTCCGCTTCTTTGAAGCCGCGACGAGTAACCGCCGGGGAACCGATACGGATACCGGAGGTCACGAACGGGCTCTTCGGATCGTTCGGCACGCTGTTTTTGTTCACGGTGATGTTAGCACGGCCCAGCGCGGCGTCAGCTTCTTTACCGGTCAGGTTTTTATCCACCAGGTCCAGCAGGAACAGGTGGTTCTCAGTGCCGCCAGACACCACTTTGTAGCCGCGGTTCAGGAACACTTCCACCATCGCTTTGGCGTTTTTCGCCACCTGCTGCTGGTAGACTTTGAACTCCGGCTCCATCGCTTCTTTCAGCGCTACCGCTTTACCGGCGATCACGTGCATCAGCGGGCCGCCCTGCGCGCTTGGGAAGACGGCAGAGTTCAGTTTTTTGTACAGCTCTTCGTCGCCGCCCTTCGCCAGGATCAGGCCGCCGCGCGGACCCGCCAGGGTTTTGTGGGTGGTGGTGGTGACCACATGCGCATGGGGAACCGGGTTCGGGTAAACGCCTGCGGCAATCAGGCCCGCCACGTGCGCCATGTCGACAAACAGGTATGCGCCGATGCTGTCAGCGATTTCACGCATTTTTGCCCAGTCAACCACGCCAGAGTAGGCAGAGAAGCCACCGATAATCATCTTCGGCTTGTGCTCTTTGGCCAGCTTCGCCATCTCGTCATAGTCAATTTTACCGGACTCATCGATACCGTAAGGTACGATGTTGTACAGTTTACCGGAGAAGTTAACCGGGGAGCCGTGAGTCAGGTGGCCGCCCTGCGCCAGGTTCATACCCAGAACGGTATCGCCCGGCTGCAGCAGCGCGGTGTAAACAGCGAAGTTAGCCTGAGAACCGGAGTGCGGCTGCACGTTAGCGTAGTCGGCGCCGAACAGTTCTTTCGCGCGGTCGATAGCCAGTTGCTCTACAATATCAACGTATTCGCAACCGCCGTAGTAGCGCTTGCCCGGATAACCTTCAGCGTATTTGTTGGTCAGCTGAGACCCCTGCGCCTGCATCACGCGCGGGCTGGTGTAGTTTTCGGAGGCGATCAGTTCGATGTGCTCTTCCTGACGTACTTTTTCCTGCTCCATAGCCTGCCACAATTCGGCATCATAATCGGCAATGTTCATTTCACGCTTTAACATCCGCATCTCCTGACTCAGCTAACAATAAAATTTGTGCCTGAAAAGGCAGTCCGTGGGACTTCGGCCAACAGTATAACCGAATCATTCTTCGATAACAGGTCTTGACAAAGGTTTTTACGCAAACGATTACCTATGCGTCAGATAAGGGTTTCCTGAACGAGAGCCTGACGAATTTCAACGGATTTCTTTTCAGCTTTGTGATGCAGATTTTTCACGTTGTTACCTCCATAACGTAAAGCAGAGAAGAACCATTTACAATGCAAGGGTATTTTTATAAGATGCATTTGATATACATCATTAGATTTTCACATAAAGGAAGCACGTATGCTTGACGCACAAACCATCGCTACAGTAAAGGCCACCATTCCCCTGCTGGTTGAAACAGGACCGAAACTGACCGCCCACTTCTACGACCGTATGTTTACGCATAATCCGGAGCTCAAAGAAATCTTCAATATGAGCAACCAGCGTAACGGCGATCAGCGCGAAGCCCTGTTTAATGCTATCGCGGCCTACGCCAGCAATATCGAAAATTTACCGGCGTTGCTGCCGGCGGTAGAAAAAATCGCGCAGAAGCACACCAGCTTCCAGATTAAGCCGGAGCAGTACAACATCGTCGGGACGCATCTGCTGGCGACGCTGGACGAAATGTTCAACCCGGGCCAGGAAGTGCTGGACGCGTGGGGCAAAGCCTATGGCGTACTGGCTAACGTCTTTATTCATCGGGAAGCCGAGATTTATCACGAGAACGCCAGCAAAGACGGCGGCTGGGAAGGCACGCGCCCCTTCCGCATCGTTGCGAAAACCCCGCGTAGCGCACTGATCACCAGCTTTGAGTTTGAACCGGTCGACGGCGGTACGGTGGCGGAATACCGTCCCGGGCAGTATCTGGGCGTCTGGCTGAAGCCGGAAGGTTTTGCACATCAGGAGATCCGCCAATATTCACTGACCCGTAAACCCGATGGCAAAGGGTACCGTATTGCCGTGAAGCGTGAAGACGGCGGCCAGGTATCAAACTGGTTACACCATCACGCCAGCGTAGGCGATGTGGTGCGTCTGGCTGCGCCGGCAGGTGACTTCTTTATGAATGTCGCCGCTGATACCCCCGTTTCGCTGATTTCCGCTGGCGTCGGCCAGACGCCGATGTTAGCGATGCTCGATACGCTGGCGAAAGGACAGCATACCGCGCAGGTGAACTGGTTCCACGCGGCGGAGAACGGCGACGTTCATGCGTTTGCCGACGAAGTGAGCGAGCTGGGCCGTACACTGCCGCGTTTCACTGCCCATACCTGGTACCGCGAACCGACCGAGGCCGATCGCGCCCAACACGTCTTTGACAGCGAAGGGCTGATGGATTTAAGCAAACTGGAAGTCGCGATCAGCGATCCGGCAATGCAGTTCTATCTTTGCGGCCCGGTAGGCTTTATGCAGTTTGCCGCAAAACAACTGGTTTCACTTGGCGTGAATAACGAAAACATTCATTACGAATGCTTCGGCCCGCATAAAGTGCTGTAATTGCAAGAAATCCTCTGAAAAAACGGGCGTTATCGTTAAGGCGAACGCCCGTTTTCCTCCCCGTTCCCCTGCTTATTACACTGCTTTTTATGCCTTTCTTTTACAAAAAAGGGGAATAAAAAAAGTCTGTGCAAATCGTGTTATTATTAACGTTTGACTTAGCTCGTTAGGGCATCTTTTTATGCAGCAACCTGTTGTACGCATTGGAGAGTGGCTGGTTACACCTTCTGTTAATCAGATCAGTCGTCAGGGACGCCAGATTACTCTTGAACCACGGCTGATCGATCTTCTGATGTATTTTGCGCATCACCCGGATGAAGTGTTAAGCCGGGATAACATTATTGATCATGTCTGGATGCGCACCATCGTGACCAACCATGTTGTCACCCAAAGCATTTCTGAACTACGCAAATCATTAAGAGATGGCGGAGACAGCAATGCTGAATACATTGTTACCGTACCTAAACGCGGCTATAAGCTGACGGCGCCGGTTATCTGGTGCGAAGAAAATAGCGATGAGATCGATAATTCATCAACGTCGCCGCCGCCGCCGATCGCAGCAACGAATGCAGAACCGGCAGAGGGGGCTACTGCCGCTACGCCTGTGCCGCCCGCCTCTTTGCAAACGCCGACTAAAAAGGCGAAAAAGCCGCGTATCGCCGCTTTCTGGACGTGGGTAATGTTCCTACTCTCGCTGGCGACGCTGGTGGTGTTTATCGTGATGTCGGTGGTAGATCATAATGCCGCGGTAACAAAAACGCGGTTATTACTTAACCCACGAGATATAGATGTTCGTTTTGAAGGCGGCAATTCCTGTAATAACTGGGTCTCGCAGGAGTCCTACGCCATCGGTCTGGGCGGCTTAATCACCGACCTGCTGAACACCTACTCGACCTTTATGGTGCACGATAAAACTAATTACCGGGTCAATGAGCCAAGCAGCTCCGGTAAGACGTTAACCATTCAGTTTGTCAATCAGCGCCACTATCGGGCGCAGCAGTGCTTTATGTCTGTGGTGCTCATTGATAACGCCGATGGTTCAACCATGCTGGATAAGCGTTATTTCGTCACCAATACTAACCAGTTGTCCATCCAGGATGATCTGTTTAATAGCCTGTCTTTCGTTTTAACACAGCCCTGGCCTAATCGTATGCGAGAACAACTGGCCCTGTTCAGAACGCCGCAAAATACCGCGCTGATGCGTTTTTATGAGGCGCGCCAGCTTATTCTGAGCGGCGATGCGCAGGCGCTAGGTAAAGCCAGCGATATTCTGAATGGCATTATTAAGGAAACGCCTGATTTCAACTATGCCTATGAATATAAAGTGCTGGTAGATGTATTACGGCAATCACAGCAGCCGTTTGATAAAGAACAAGTGGCCGCACTGAACGAAGAGTTTAAAAAAATAGATCAAATTCCGGGCGTTGAGAAAACGTCGGTTTATTATAAAATCAAGACCGTTGATCTGTTAGGCAAAGGTGATATCGATGCAGCGTATGAGGAAATCAATAAAAGCATCGAGCTTGAAATGTCGTGGTTTAACTATGTCCTGTTGGGGAAAGTTTACGAAATGAAAGGTGAGAATCGTCTGGCCGCTGATGCCTATCTGACCGCCTTTAATTTACGTCCAGGTGAAAACACTCTGTACTGGATCGAGAACGGCGTATTTCAGACATCCGTTCAGAAAATTGTCCCTTATCTGAATAGTTTTCTGGCAGAAGATTAAATTTAATGCTGAACCATGACGAATAAAAGCGAAAAGATATTAAATTTTTCGCTTTTATTTTGTGAAAAACATGTTGCCAAAAATAGCTTATGTTAATTTTGGCAACATGTTCATCGCAAAGAAATGTAAATATAACTCTTTGTAATTAAACGATGTTTATCCTTTCATGATATTTTTCATGATATTTATATGTTAATTCAAAAAAATCAATCTATCAGTTTTTTCATGTTTGTGTTTATTTCACTTTTTCTTTAGGACTTATCTCAACCCATTCGTTAATCTTGTCGACAGTTGAACGGGCACGCAGCATATATGAAGCATAAGCCCGGTTCTTAAAAATACAGCTCAGGAGAAATGAACATGAGTTCTGTCAAAAAGATCGGGCTATTTGCCTGTACTGGCGTCGTTGCCGGTAATATGATGGGGAGCGGGATTGCATTATTACCCGCCAACCTTGCCAGTATTGGTGGCATTGCCATCTGGGGCTGGGTAATTTCTATTATTGGGGCAATGTCGCTGGCTTATGTTTATGCGAGGCTGGCAACCAAAAACCCTCAACAGGGTGGCCCTATCGCTTATGCTGGGGAAATATCTCCGGCGTTTGGTTTCCAGACCGGTGTTCTTTATTATCACGCAAACTGGATTGGTAACTTAGCCATCGGCATTACCGCTGTTTCTTATCTTTCTACATTCTTCCCGGCATTAAATAATCCAATACCGGCAGGTATTGCCTGTATTGCTATCGTCTGGCTGTTCACCTTTATTAATATGCTGGGCGGGGCCTGGGTCAGCCGCTTAACAACGATTGGCCTATTCCTGGTGCTGATCCCGGTAGTCTTGACCGCAGTCGCCGGCTGGCATTGGTTCGATATCGCGACCTATCACGCGAACTGGAACACGTCTACGACGACCGACTCTCACGCCATTGTTAAAAGTATTCTGCTCTGCCTGTGGGCGTTCGTTGGCGTTGAGTCTGCCGCCGTCAGCACCGGCATGGTGAAAAACCCGAAACGCACCGTACCTCTGGCAACCATGCTGGGTACCGCGCTGGCAGGCATCATCTATATCGCTGCGACTCAGGTTATCGCCGGGATGTTCCCAGCTTCCGTTATGGCCTCTTCCGGCGCGCCGTTCGCTATCAGTACCTCCACGATTCTGGGTGGCTGGGCTGCGCCGCTGGTTTCCGCCTTTACCGCTTTCGCCTGCCTGACGTCTCTGGGCTCCTGGATGATGCTGGTCGGCCAGGCTGGGGTTCGCGCCGCTAACGACGGCAACTTCCCGAAAATTTACGGCGAAATGGATAAAAACGGTATTCCGAAAAAAGGTCTGCTGTTGGCTGCGGTGAAAATGACGGCGCTGATGATTCTGATCACCATCATGAACTCCAGCGGCGGTAAAGCGTCCGACCTGTTCGGCGAACTGACCGGGATTGCCGTACTGCTTACCATGCTGCCGTACTTCTACTCCTGTGTTGACCTGATTCGCTTCGAAGGGTTCAACATCCGTAACTCGGTAAGCCTGATTTGTTCTGTACTGGGCTGCGCATTTTGCTTCATCGCACTGATGGGCGCCAGCTCCTTCGAACTCTCCGGCACCTTTATCGTCAGTCTGATCATCCTGATGTTCTACGGTCGCAAAATGCACCAGCGCCAGAACAACGACAGCGACAGCGACAACAATACGGCTGAAGCGCTTTAACCGCTAACTCCTTTTTCTCAAAGCCCCTTTCGTCACCTGCTATAGCGTAGCGGGAGGGGCCCACTTTACCAGGAACAAGACTATGAACGTTATTGCTATCATGAACCACATGGGCGTCTACTTTAAAGAAGAGCCTATTCGTGAACTGCATCGTGCACTGGAAGGTTTAAATTTCCGTATCGTCTATCCAAACGACCGAGAAGACCTGCTGAAGCTGATTGAAAATAACTCCCGCCTTTGCGGCGTCATTTTCGACTGGGATAAATATAACCTTGAGCTTTGCGAAGAGATTAGCAAGCTGAACGAGTATATGCCGCTGTACGCCTTCGCCAACAGCTACTCTACGCTGGACGTCAGCCTCAACGATCTGAGAATGCAGGTTCGCTTCTTTGAATATGCTTTAGGCGCCGCAGCCGATATCGCGGCGAAAATTCGCCAGAATACCGATGAATACATCGACAATATTCTGCCGCCGCTGACAAAAGCACTGTTCAAATATGTGCGCGAAGGGAAATATACTTTCTGTACGCCTGGCCACATGGGCGGGACCGCTTTCCAGAAAAGCCCCGTCGGCAGCATCTTTTATGATTTCTTCGGCCCGAACACGATGAAATCCGATATTTCGATTTCCGTTTCCGAACTGGGTTCGCTGCTGGACCACTCCGGCCCGCATAAAGAAGCGGAAGAGTATATCGCCCGCGTCTTTAACGCCGAACGTAGCTACATGGTGACGAACGGCACCTCTACGGCGAACAAAATCGTCGGTATGTACTCCGCGCCGGCAGGCAGCACGGTACTGATTGACCGTAACTGCCATAAATCGCTGACCCATCTGATGATGATGAGCGACATTACGCCGATTTATTTCCGCCCAACCCGTAACGCCTACGGTATTCTTGGCGGTATTCCGCAAAGCGAGTTCCAGCACGCCACTATCGCTAAACGGGTAAAAGAGACGCCTAACGCAACCTGGCCGGTCCATGCTGTTATTACTAACTCAACCTATGACGGTTTGTTGTATAACACTGACTACATCAAGAAAACTCTGGATGTGAAGTCCATTCATTTTGACTCCGCCTGGGTGCCTTATACCAATTTCTCCCCTATTTATCAGGGTAAATGCGGTATGAGCGGCGACCGTGTAGAAGGCAAAATCATTTATGAAACCCAGTCCACGCATAAACTGCTGGCGGCGTTTTCACAGGCATCCATGATTCATGTTAAAGGCGACATTAACGAAGAAACCTTTAACGAAGCCTACATGATGCATACCACCACTTCTCCGCACTACGGTATCGTAGCGTCTACTGAAACCGCAGCGGCGATGATGAAAGGTAATGCGGGTAAACGCCTGATTAACGGTTCTATTGAACGTGCGATTAAATTCCGTAAAGAAATTAAACGCCTGAAAAGCGAATCCGACGGCTGGTTCTTTGACGTATGGCAGCCGGAACATATCGATGGGGCTGAGTGCTGGCCGCTGCGTTCAGATAGCGCATGGCATGGCTTCAAAAATATCGATAACGAACACATGTACCTCGACCCGATCAAAGTCACTATCCTGACGCCGGGGATGAAAAAAGACGGTACGATGGATGAGTTCGGTATCCCGGCAAGTCTGGTCGCCAAATATCTCGATGAACGTGGCATCATCGTAGAAAAAACCGGTCCATACAACCTGCTGTTCCTGTTCAGCATTGGTATCGACAAAACCAAAGCTCTGAGCCTGCTGCGCGCGCTCACTGAATTTAAACGCGCCTTTGACCTGAACCTGCGCGTCAAAAACATTCTGCCAGCACTGTACCGCGAAGCGCCTGAGTTTTATGAAAATATGCGCATCCAGGAACTGGCGCAGAATATTCATAAACTGGTCGAACATCATAATCTGCCGGACTTAATGTACCGTGCGTTTGAAGTGCTGCCGAAAATGGTGATGACGCCGTATACTGCGTTCCAGAAAGAGCTGCATGGCGAAACGGAAGAGGTGTATCTTGAAGAGATGGTTGGTCGCGTCAACGCCAACATGATCCTTCCTTACCCTCCGGGAGTGCCGCTGGTGATGCCTGGTGAAATGATCACCGAGGAAAGCCGTCCGGTACTGGAATTCCTGCAAATGCTGTGCGAAATCGGCGCCCACTATCCGGGCTTCGAAACCGATATCCACGGCGCCTATCGTCAGGCAGACGGACGTTACACCGTTAAGGTGCTGAAAGAAAATACGAAATAAGTACCAAAGGGAAGTGGCTTGCCACTTCCCTTTTTTCACGCAGCAAGGAGACTTTATGAAAACACCCTCACAACCGCGCGCGATTTTTTACATCGTGGCGATTCAAATTTGGGAATACTTCAGCTTTTACGGCATGCGTGCCTTACTCATCCTTTATCTTACCCACCAGCTTGGTTTTAATGACAGCCACGCGATCAACCTCTTCAGCGCCTACGCCTCTTTAGTTTACGTTACCCCTATTCTTGGCGGCTGGCTTGCCGACCGCCTGCTTGGCAACCGCGTGGCGGTTATCACCGGCGCCTTATTGATGACGCTGGGTCATGTGGTATTGGGCTTAGAATCTGATTCAACGCTGAGTTTATATGCGGCGCTGGCCATTATTATCTGCGGCTACGGCTTGTTTAAATCCAATATTAGCTGTCTGCTGGGCGAACTTTACGCCCCTGATGACAACCGCCGCGACGGGGGATTCTCGCTGCTCTACGCCGCCGGGAATATTGGATCGATAGCCGCGCCGATCGCCTGTGGTCTGGCGGCGCAGTGGTATGGCTGGCATGTCGGCTTTGCGCTGGCGGGCGTGGGAATGTTCATCGGCCTGCTCATCTTTTTAAGCGGTCATCGCCACTTTCAGCAGACGCGTGGTGTTAATCGCCCCGCGCTGCGGGCGGTTAAATTTGCCCTTCCAACCTGGGGTTGGCTGGTATTAATGCTGTGTATCGCGCCGGTATTCTTCACCCTCCTGCTGGAAAATAACTGGTCTGGCTATGTGCTGGCCATTGTCTGCGTCTTCGCGGCGCAACTCATCGCCCGTATTATGGTTAAATTTCCCGAACACCGTCGCGCCTTGTGGCAAATCGTTCTGTTAATGATCACCGGCACTCTCTTCTGGGTTCTGGCACAGCAGGGCGGAAGTTCGATCAGTTTATTCATCGATCGTTTTGTCAACCGCCACTGGCTGCACATGACCGTCCCCACCGCATTGTTCCAGTCGGTCAATGCGATTGCGGTGATGGCGGCGGGCGTAGTGCTGGCGTGGCTGAGCAGCCCGAAAGAGAGCGCCCGCTCGGTGCTGCGCGTCTGGCTTAAATTTGCCGTGGGGCTGGTATTAATGGGCGGCGGTTTTATGCTGCTGGCGCTAAACGCTCATCAGGCCCGGTTAGACGGGCAGGCATCAATGGGAATGATGATCGCAGGGCTGGCGCTGATGGGCTTTGCGGAGCTGTTTATTGATCCGGTCGCGATGGCGCAAATTACCCGCCTCAACCTGCCTGGTGTCACGGGCGTACTGACCGGTATTTATATGCTGGCGACCGGCGCGGTCGCTAACTGGCTGGCTGGCGTCGTCGCGCAACAAACCACGGAATCGCAAATTAGTGATACGGCGGTAGCCGCCTACGGACACTTTTTCTCGCAAATGGGCGAATGGACGCTAAGTTGCGTGGCGCTGATCGTCGCCATTGTCGGCCTGAGATGGGTTTGCACCCGGACTACATCGGCGCTACCGCAGGGCGATTAAACGGTGGTTCGCTGCCCACAAGGAGGAGACGGGCAGCGAATCGGCACATCAGATAGCCGCGTCGTCTTCTTCGCCAGTACGGATACGAATAACGCGGGCGACATCAAAGACAAAGATCTTACCGTCGCCGATTTTCCCCGTCTGCGCGGTACGAATGATGGTGTCAACACAGGTATCCACGATGTCGTCAGGCACAACGATTTCAATTTTTACCTTCGGCAGAAAATCCACCATATATTCCGCGCCGCGATACAGCTCGGTGTGGCCTTTTTGACGGCCAAAGCCTTTGACTTCAGTGACCGTCATGCCGGTAATACCTACCTCGGCCAGCGCTTCACGGACATCGTCCAGCTTGAAGGGTTTAATAATCGCATCAATCTTTTTCATGCTATTCCTTGAAAAGGTCGCCTGTGTTTTGATCGGTTAAACGTAACATATTTCGCGCTACTTTACGGCATGAAAACTACTCTTTGAAATCATTCGCATCCAGTTCGTGACGGGAGAGTAGCTTATAGAATTCCGTGCGGTTGCGCCCCGCCATCCTTGCCGCGTGCGTCACGTTACCTTTGGTAATTTGCAGTAACTTGCGCAGATAGTTCAGTTCAAATTGGTTTCGCGCTTCGGCAAAGGTGGGCAGCGCGGTGTTTTCGCCTTCCAGCGCCTGCTCGACCAACGCATCGCTGATCACCGGCGAAGAGGTTAACGCCACGCATTGTTCAATGACGTTGACCAGTTGGCGCACGTTGCCCGGCCAGCTTGCCGTCATCAGCCGTTTCATTGCATCAGTAGAAAAGGCGCGAACAAACGGTTTATGCCGCTGTGCCGACTGTCTGAGCAGATGATTAGCCAGCAGCGGAATATCTTCGGTACGCTCCGCCAGCGCCGGAATTTTCAGGCTCACGACATTCAGCCGGTAGTACAAATCTTCACGAAATTCGCCCCGCGCCATCGCCTTCGGCAGATCGCGGTGCGTCGCGGAAATAATTCGCACGTCGATATCAATATCGCGATTGCTGCCCAGCGGTCTGACTTTGCGCTCCTGTAACACCCGCAGCAGCTTCACCTGTAACGGCGCGGGCATATCGCCAATTTCATCCAGAAACAGCGTGCCGCCTTCCGCCGCCTGGAACAACCCTTCACGATTGCTCACTGCGCCGGTAAAGGCGCCGCGCGCATGGCCGAATAATTCGGACTCCAGCAACTGTTCCGGCAACGCGCCGCAGTTGATGGCGACAAACGGCTTGTTATTGCGCGGGCTGGCATTATGAATCGCCTGTGCGAAAATCTCTTTTCCGGTACCGCTTTGTCCGTTAATCAATACGCTGACATCCGACTGCGCGACCATGCGCGCCTGTTCAAGCAGTCGCAGCATCAGCGGGCTACGGGTAACGATAGCGTTGCGCCAGCTATCGTCCGTCGCGGGAGCGGACTGCTCCAGCGCTTCATCTATCGCTTTATATAACGCGTCTCTGTCGATCGGCTTCGTCAAAAAGCTGAATACGCCTTTCTGGGTAGCGGCCACCGCATCCGGAATAGAACCATGCGCCGTCAGAATGATAACCGGCATTCCCGGCTGTACTTTCTGAATTTCTGTGAACAGTTGCATACCATCCATTTCGTCCATGCGCAGGTCGCTTATTACCAAATCCACTTTTTCCCGATGCAGTACCCGCAGTCCTTCCTGGCCGCTCTCTGCGGTCACGACGCTGTATCCTTCACTGGTCAGGCGCATACCGAGCAATTTCAGTAATCCGGGATCGTCATCGACCAGCAACAGGTGCGCCGGTTTACGGCTTATCATGGCGTTACCTCATCTTGTGACGGCGACGGCGCCGCGCCATCTTCAGACGTCGCGGGTTTGTCATTGGTATGCGGCGTATCGGCGTTGTAATTCCCTGCCGGTTTTCGTGTCGAAAGCTGGCGCTCAATATCGGTTAAACTCTCCAGCTTACGGGTGGTAAGATCGAGCTGCGTTTGCAAGGCCTGTTGCTGCTGGCGCAGCGCATCCAGCTCACTATCTGACGTTTGCTGGAGTTTGCTATAACGCTGACGTTCGGCAGAAAGCGCTAATTGCAGCGCCTGACCGTCATGCCAGATTTGGTAGACGGGCCGTACCTGAGCCGGTATTTGCGCGCTTAACGCCTCCAGGCGGGTCACTATGGCGCGCCGCTCCGGCGGCGTAATTTTTGCATCCGCCAGTAAGATCCCGCGCCTGAAGGCATTCTGCCAGTTATCATCCGTCAACGCGCGCGCCTCTGCGCGCGACTGAACCGGCATCAGACGATCGGCGCAGTCAATCGTGCGTAGCCAGTACAGCGGATTCGTCTCCACCGCCTGCCCGCGTAGCGACCAGATATCCGCGCACGCCGTCGGGAGATAATCCGCCAGTTGATAATGGGGGAGCGTGTCCTGCGCTGCGCTACCGGGCAGTTGCTGTGAAGCATGGGGAACACATGCGGTCAGCGCCAGACACGATATGCCCACCGGTATTCCCCACCGCAAAAGGCATCGTTTAATAGTTTGGACTAAAACGTGTGACATACGCACCAGGCTTAAATTCATATTAGTGTTTGTCAGATGCAGGCAATGGCAGCGAGATGCGAAAACAGACTTCCTGCGCTTTGTCATCCACCAGTTGGATCTCTCCCTGCATTCGGCGAATACAATCTCTGGCGATACTCAGCCCTAACCCACTGCCTTTTACCGCCCCTTTTCGCTGGTGGCTTCCCTGGAAAAAAGGCTCAAAAATCATTTCTCTTTCGGTTTGCGGAATCGGTTCGCCGCTATTAACCACATCGATATAAACCGTGGAGCCCTGAGAGCGACTACGGATACAAATGTTACCGGATTCAGCGCCATAGTGCACCGCGTTGGAATAGAGATTATCCAGCACGCTCATCAGCAACATGGGCTCTGCTATGCAGCGTTCGGCCTTCAGGTCGACATCGGTATGCATCATTTTAGCGCGGGCAGGCAAACTGTGGGCGGAAACCACCATATCCACAAGCGGCGCGATATCGACCGATTCCAGCTCTGTGGCACTGTCTACCAGTTTCCGGTTGTAATCAAGCAATTGCTCAATCAATTTTTGTAAATTACGACTGCTGTCATCCAGAATATCGACCACCTCTTTTTGCTCCGGCGTCAGCGGCCCAACCACCTGATCGGCCAGCAGCTCTGTCCCCTCGCGCATACTAGCCAGCGGAGTTTTCAGCTCATGGGACAAGTGACGTAGAAACTGATGGCGCTGGGATTCCAGCCACGCCAGACGCTCACTCAGCCAGATAATGCGCTGCCCCACCGATCGTAATTCACGCGGACCGGTAAAGGTGACGGTATTCCCCAAAGAACGGCCTTCGCCCAGGCGATTAATCATCCGTTCAATTCCTTTCACCGGCCCGATAATCATGCGGGTAAAAAGTAGCACCATCGCCAGGCTCACCAGAAATAGCACCAGCGCCTGCCAGCCGAAAAATTGTCCGCGCTCGGCGATTTCTTGTTGTAACTGCTGCCCGCGCGAGTAAACCACAGTACGCGTCGCCTGCACCATTTCCGTATTAGCGTTGGCAAAGGCCTCCAGACGCGCGGCCGCTGCCGCTTCCGGGCCGCTATCTTTACACTGCAATTGCGCCAGCGCGTTTAAATCCTGGCGTAACGCCTGATACAACTTATCATCCGGCAAGACGCCGGCATGGGCGTCCAGCATATCGCTATAGCGCTTACGCTGGCTTTGATACACTTTTGCCAGCGTCGGATCGTCAAGCACGCAATACTGTCGGTAGCTTCGCTCCATCTCCAGCGCGACGTTGGTCATCGCCTCGCTGCGCCGGGCGTCAATAAGCGTGCTGCGGTTAGTCACCGCAGCCTGATCGCTTAACGCGTTAAGGCTTTGCCACGCCTGCCAGGCCAGAACCAGCAGCGGCAGCAGGATCAGCAAAAAGGCCAGCATGACCAATTGTCGTAAAGAACGGGGGAAAACAGACCAGCGCTTCAACGTGTCGCTCACATAAAAGAAGAATAAAAAAGATGCTAACCGAGGGGAGCGCCAGATACAACAAAGCCGGGCTAAACCCGGCTTTGTTATGGAATAAGGCGGTGCCTAACTCGACGTTTCGCCCGGAGGTTGATAAAGCTACGCTATTATCAGAAGTTGGACGGCAGGCACCTTGTTGTGCGTCATTCGAAGTTTATGTAGCGCGTCCCTAAGGGGCTGACATAAGAAGGTGAATGAGCCACTGGTTACTATTATGCAGTAATTGTGCCAACATTCAAAAGACTTTGTTAACACAATGATAGATATGAAAAATATCGTTATTCATGCTAAAAATGGCTCTGCCTGTTTTTTGCCCTTTCTGTCGCCAATCAGCAACACTTGCAACACCTAAAAACAAAATCATTTTAAATCAAATGGTTAAGTGTCTCTTTTTGGCGACAACCTACCTCCACTCATGTCGGGATTTCCCGACACTTTAATCTTGCGGCATAAGCACTAGTTTATTGCCGGATGGCGGCGTAAACGCCTTATCCGGCCTACCGCTTGACGTTCAAGACGGTAGCTACAACCGCGCTTCTCCGTGGGCCTGATAAGCGCCGTCTACAAAAAGCCCCTCGTGAAGAGGGGCTTAATGGCTATCGGGCTAATTAACCAAGCTGCTTACGCGCATTACGGAAGATACGCATCCACGGGCTATCCTCGCCCCAGTTTTCCGGGTGCCAGGAGTTGGCGACGGTGCGGAATACGCGTTCCGGATGCGGCATCATAATCGTCACCCGACCGTTTTCGGTCGTCACCGCCGTGATGCCGTTCGGCGAACCGTTCGGGTTAGCCGGATAGGTTTCGGTCACGTGGCCGAAATTGTCTACATAGCGCAGGGCGACCAGGCCTTTGCTCTCAAGCGCGGCAAGATGCGCATCGTCACGCACCTCAACGCGCCCTTCCCCATGGGAAACCGCAATCGGCATCTGTGAGCCTACCATTCCTTGCAGCAGCAGCGATGGGCTTTGCGTCACTTCCACCAGGCTGAAGCGGGCTTCGAAGCGGTCAGAATGGTTACGTACAAAACGCGGCCACAGTTCGCTGCCCGGGATCAGCTCGCGCAGATTCGACATCATCTGGCAACCGTTGCACACCCCAAGCGCCAGCGTCTGCGGACGATGGAAGAAGGTTTCGAATTCGTCGCGCACCCGATGGTTAAACAGAATGGATTTTGCCCAGCCTTCACCCGCCCCCAGCACGTCGCCGTAGGAAAAGCCGCCGCAAGCCACCAGCGCATGGAAGTTGCCCAGACCGATACGACCGCCCAGCAGGTCGCTCATATGGACGTCAATCGCGTCAAAGCCCGCACGATGGAACGCCGCCGCCATCTCCACGTGAGAGTTCACCCCCTGCTCGCGCAGTACAGCGACTTTCGGTCGTGCGCCTGTCGCAATGTACGGCGCGGCGATATCTTCATTAATATCAAACGACAGCTTCACGTTGAGGCCCGGATCGGCATCATTCGCTTTCGCCTCATGTTCCTGGTCAGCACATTGCGGATTGTCGCGCAGACGCTGCATCTGCCAGGTGGTTTCCGCCCACCAGACACGCAGCGTAGTGCGGCTTTCGCTGAATACCGTCCGATCATTAGCGGTAATCACAAAGCGATCGCCAGCCAGAGCCTGACCAAGGTAGTGGACGCAGTCAGCAAGGCCGTACTGCGCCAACAGCGCTTCGACCGCGTCTCTGTCTTCAGCGCGTACCTGAATCACGCCGCCCAGCTCCTCGTTGAACAGTGCGGCCAGATGGTCATCGCCCAGCGCGGCGATATCGACCTGCACGCCGCAGTGGCCGGCAAAGGCCATCTCGGCCAGCGTCACCAGCAGACCGCCGTCGGAACGGTCGTGCCAGGCCAGTAATTTACGCGCAGCGACCAGCGCCTGCATGGCGTCATAGAAGCCTTTCAGTTGCGCGACGTCACGCACGTCCGCGGGTTTGTCGCCAAGCTGACGATAGACCTGCGCCAGCGCCGTTGCACCCAGCGCGTTGTGGCCCTTGCCAAGATCGATCAGCAGCAAGGCGTTATCTTCCGTTGACAGCTGCGGCGTAAGGGTGTGACGCACGTCTTCCACGCGGGCAAACGCGGAAATTACCAGCGACAGCGGCGAGGTCATTTCGCGCTGTCCGTTGCCTTCCTGCCAGCGGGTTTTCATCGACATCGAATCTTTGCCCACCGGAATCGTCAGGCCAAGCTGCGGACAGAGTTCCTCTCCCACCGCTTTAACCGCGTCATACAAACCGGCATCTTCGCCAGGATGACCGGCTGCCGCCATCCAGTTAGCGGAAAGTTTGATGCGCTTGATATCGCCAATCTGCGTCGCGGCAATGTTAGTCAACGCTTCACCGACGGCCAGACGGGCGGAGGCGGCAAAGTCCAGCAGCGCCACCGGCGCGCGCTCGCCAATCGACATCGCTTCGCCGTAGTAGCTGTCGAGGCTGGCGGTAGTGACCGCGCAGTCAGCCACCGGGACCTGCCACGGGCCAACCATCTGGTCACGCGCCACCATACCGGTGACGGTACGGTCGCCAATAGTGACAAGGAAGGTTTTTTCCGCCACGGTCGGCAGATGCAGAACACGCTTTACCGCGTCGGTAATCGTGATATCCGCGCGGTTCAGCGCATCGCCTTTCGCCTTCAATGTTTGCACATCGCGGGTCATTTTCGGCGTTTTGCCCAGCAGGACATCCAGCGGTAGGTCGATCGGCTGATTGTCGAAATGGTTATCATGCAACGAGAGATGCTGTTCTTCGGTAGCATCGCCAATGACCGCATACGGCGCGCGCTCGCGCTTGCACAGTTCGTCGAACAGCGGCAACTGGTCAGCCGCGACCGCCAGCACATAGCGCTCCTGGGATTCGTTACACCAGATTTCCAGCGGGCTCATGCCCGGCTCGTCGCTAAGAATGTCGCGCAGTTCGAATTTCCCGCCGCGCCCGCCGTCGCTCACCAGCTCCGGCATCGCATTGGAGAGACCGCCCGCGCCCACATCATGGATAAACAGGATTGGGTTGGCGTCGCCCAACTGCCAGCAGCGGTCGATCACCTCCTGGCAGCGGCGTTCCATTTCCGGGTTGTCGCGCTGTACGGAAGCAAAGTCGAGGTCCGCGTCAGATTGGCCGGAGGCCATTGAAGAAGCCGCGCCGCCGCCGAGGCCGATATTCATCGCCGGGCCGCCGAGGACAATCAGCTTCGCGCCCACGACGATCTCGCCTTTCTGCACGTGATCGGCGCGGATATTACCGATCCCACCCGCCAGCATGATCGGCTTATGGTAGCCGCGCAGCTCCTCGCCGTTATGGCTGCTCACTTTCTCTTCGTAGGTACGGAAGTAACCGGTCAGCGCCGGGCGACCAAATTCGTTGTTAAACGCCGCGCCGCCCAGCGGACCTTCGGTCATGATATCCAGCGCGGTGACAATACGTTCCGGCTTGCCAAAATCCTCTTCCCACGGCTGTTCAAAGCCCGGAATACGCAGGTTGGAAACGGAGAAGCCCACCAGCCCGGCTTTTGGTTTCGCGCCACGCCCGGTGGCGCCTTCATCACGAATTTCGCCGCCGGAACCGGTCGCCGCCCCCGGCCACGGAGAGATGGCGGTTGGGTGGTTATGCGTTTCGACCTTCATCAGAATGTGCGCGGGCTCCTGATGAAAATCGTAACGGCCGGTATTGTGGTCGGCGAAGTAGCGCCCCACCGCAGATCCTTCCATCACCGCGGCATTGTCTTTATAGGCAGAGAGCACATAGTCCGGCGTGGTTTCGAAGGTGTTTTTAATCATTTTAAACAGCGATTTCGGCTGCGGTTTACCGTCGATAATCCAGTCGGCGTTAAAAATCTTGTGGCGGCAGTGCTCGGAGTTCGCCTGGGCGAACATGTACAGTTCGATATCGTTCGGGTTGCGCCCCAGTTTGGTAAACGCCTCCTGCAAATAGTCGATTTCATCTTCCGCCAGCGCCAGACCGAGACGCAGGTTGGCGTCAATTAACGCCTGACGGCCTTCTCCCAGCAGATCGACACTGGAAACCGGCGCAGGCTGATGGTGGATAAACAATTTTTCCGCATCGGTTAAAGAAGAGAACACCGTCTCCATCATACGGTCGTGCAGCTCTGCGGCCACTTGTCGCCACTGTTCCGCCGTCAACGTCAAAGCCTCGATATAGTACGCTACGCCGCGCTCCAGCCGATCAACCTGTTGCAGGCCGCAGTTGTGGGCGATATCCGTTGCTTTTGAAGACCAGGGGGAGATGGTACCAGGACGCGGTGTGACCAACAGGAGTTTACCCGCCGGCGTATGGCTGCTAAGCGCCGGGCCGTATTGCAACAGACGGGTAAGCTGCGCCTGCTCGCTATCATTTAACGGGGCGTTCAGGTCAGCAAAATGGACATACTCAGCGTATATATTGTGGACCTGGAGGTTGGCAGCCTGAAAGCGCGCCAGCAGTTTATTGATACGGAATGCAGACAGTGCAGGCGAACCACGCAGAATTTCCATCATAAGTCTCTCGTCTTCTAAGCTTCGGTGTGCGCAAGGGGGGAAACGGCCGTCATTATAAAGAATCTGACGCGCTGACGAAACCGTTTGCGTATAAATAAAATCACCGCTTTTTCTTGTCATACGGTGCGGCTATCGTTGCGAATAAGTTGCCAACTGGCGCATTGTTACGCAAAATGCCGCTCATTAATGACTTATCTATTGCAGCAAAACATCTTTTTCAGCCCGAGGCAACGCACGATCCAGAGAATTAACTAATTGAAAAAATTAAAGATTAATTATCTGTTCATCGGCATATTGACGCTGCTGCTGGCAGCAGCCCTTTGGCCCTCAATCCCCTGGTTCGGTAAAACCGAAAACCATATCGCCGCGATTCAAGCCCGGGGGGTACTGCGCGTCAGTACGATCGACTCGCCATTAACCTATTCCGTTATCAACGGTAAAAAATATGGTCTGGACTATGAACTGGCGCAGCAGTTCGCCAACTATCTCGGCGTGAAGCTGAAAGTGACGGTGCGCCAGAATATCAGCCAGTTGTTTGACGATCTGGATAACGACAATGCCGACCTGCTCGCGGCTGGGCTGGTCTACGACAGCGCGCGCGTTAAAAACTATCAGCCCGGCCCCATGTATTACTCGGTTTCGCAACAGCTCGTCTACCGGGTCGGACAATATCGCCCACGCTCGCTGGCGACCGTTAACGAGAATCAGCTTACCATTGCGCCAGGGCACGTCGTGGTCAATGATTTACAGCGTTTAAAAGAGACAAAGTTTCCCGACCTGAGCTGGAAAGTGGATGATAAAAAAGGCTCGACGACGCTGCTGGAAGAGGTCATCAGCGGCAAGCTGGATTACACCATTGCCGATTCAGTGGCGATCAGTCTGTTTCAGCGCGTCCATCCCGAACTGGCCGTGGCGCTGGATGTCACGGATGAACAGCCCGTGACCTGGTTTAGCCGACTGGACGACGATAATACGCTCTCCGCCGCGCTGCTCGATTTTTTCAATTCGATCAATGAAGACGGTTCTCTGGCGCGGATCGAAGAGAAATATCTGGGGCATGGCGATGATTTCGACTACGTTGATACCCGCTCTTTTCTGCGAGCGGTGGATAACGTCCTGCCGGAGCTGGAACCGTTATTTAAAAAATATGCCAAAGAGATAGACTGGCGCCTGCTGGCGGCGATTTCTTATCAGGAATCACACTGGGACCCGCTGGCGACCTCGCCAACCGGCGTGCGCGGCCTGATGATGCTGACTAAAAATACCGCCCAAAGTCTGGGGCTGACCGACCGTACCGATGCGGAGCAAAGCATCAGCGGCGGCGCTCGCTATCTTGAAGATATGATGGCTAAAGTTCCCGAAACCGTTCCGGAAGACGAGCGTATCTGGTTTGCTTTAGCCGCCTACAATATGGGTTATGCGCACATGCTCGACGCCAGATCGCTGACGGTAAAAACCAAAGGCAATCCGGATAGCTGGACCGATGTGAAGCAGCGTTTGCCGCTGTTAAGCCAAAAACCGTATTACAGTAAGCTAACCTACGGTTACGCGCGTGGACATGAGGCTTATGCTTATGTGGAAAATATCCGTAAATACCAGATAAGTTTAGTGGGGTATTTGCAGGAAAAAGAAAAGCAGGAAGCGGAAGCCATGAAACTGGCGCAGGATTACCCGGCGGTGTCGCCGGAGGAGCTGAATAAAGCGCCCTTCCCCCTCCTGTCGTTTTTATCGCAGTCATCAGGCTACCTGACGCATTCGCCGTCTTTACTGTTTACGCCGCAGAAGAAAGAAGAAAAATAGCGTGATGGTCTTATCGGATGGCGACGCGTAACCTCTTATCCGGCATTGCGCTATACTGTCGGCCCCGCGCCTTCCGCACGGTCGGCTTTCTTCAGGGCTTTAATTTCCTGACGACGCATACGGAAAAAATCACTGAGCAGCGTCGCACATTCATCGCGCAGCACCCCTTCAATAATGTCGACCCGGTGATTCATTCCCGGATGGTGCAGCACATCAATTAGCGATCCGGCCGCGCCGGTTTTTGCATCGCGCGCGCCAAAGACAACGCGTCCAATGCGGCTATGCACCATAGCGCCTGCGCACATCACACAGGGTTCCAGCGTGACATACAGCGTGGTATCCAGTAACCGGTAATTCTGCAATACCAGACCTCCCTGACGCAGCGCCATTATTTCAGCATGCGCAGTAGGATCGTGGCGGCCAATGGGTCGGTTCCAGCCTTCGCCAATGACACGATGGTCATGCACCAATACCGCGCCAACCGGAACCTCGCGTTCGTCCCAGGCGCGTTTCGCCAGCGTCAGCGCGTGGCGCATCCAGTATTCGTGATCTAATTCGACATCAGACAAAGAGATAACTCCGGTAATGAAAGCGGGCGGCATTATACACAGACGCTATGCGTTTCACTATTCGAGCTGCTGCAGCTCGCCGTGCGGCGTCACCCGCCAGCGATGCTGACAAAAATAAAGCAGCGGGTTATCCTGTTTGCTGTCGCTGTAGCCGCTATAAAGACGCAGCGGCGTACCGATTTTACGTTCCAGTTGCGCGACTTTTTCATGGCCCAGACAGCGCACGGTTAATACCCAGCCGCCATACCGTCGCGCCATCTGGCTGGCGATGAGGTTAACGCGCGGCAACCACGGCGTATCAAAATAGACTTGCTCTACCAATGATTGCGGAGAACCGGTAATAAGCCAGATATCCGCGTCAGAGCTCAATAGATAGGTGGTCAGACGCTCCTGTACAACCGGAAACGCCGTGACGTTAGCGCGAAACCAACGGACAAAATCCGCCTGATGCGCCTGCAAACGCGTTTCGCTATGGCCAAAAGTACAGCCCCACAACAACAGACTCATCGGCCAGCGGGCCGCACGCCCTTTTACCAGTAAGCCGATACCGATAATGGGTAACAACGGCAGTACGAGCAGCGCATTTAGCGGCTGACGGCGCAGCAAATAACGCAGAAAACTGCCGAACATATCCTGTTGATGTAACGTTCCATCCAAATCAAAAAAGACGACACGACGCTCGTGGCTGACCAAACCTTACTCCTCTGGATCATTGAACCCCAGCAGCCAGGTAAAAATAAACCCGGCAATTACCGCTATTAAATAGCCTAACAGATAGAACAGGACTTTTCCGGCAACAATTGTTAATGCCAGCGGCAAACCGGAAATACCAAAGGTAATTACCGTCGCCACTTTCCAGTAGCTGATCAACGCCCCGCCTACCGCGCCGCCAAGACAAGCGCCAATAAATGGCTTACCCAATGGCAGCGTGACGCCAAAAATCAGCGGCTCGCCAATTCCCAGCAGTCCGACCGGAAGCGCGCCTTTAATCACCTTTTTGAGTCGCGCATTGCGGGTTTTCATCAGTACGGCAATGGCCGCGCCTATCTGACCAACGCCCGCCATCGCCAGGATGGGAAACAACGCGTTATAGCCGTGCGCTTGTACCAGCTCCACATGAATAGGCACCAGTCCCTGATGTAGCCCGGTCAGTACCAACGGCAGGAAGGTTCCGGCTAACACCGCGCCCACCAGAAAACCGCCGCGATCGATAGCCCAGGACGCGCCGTGAGCGATAGCGTCTGAAATCCAGCCGCCAAGCGGTTGCAGAGCGACAATCGCTACCGCGCCGGTGATAACAGTCGTCAATAAAGGGTTAAGAATTAACTCCAGCGACCCCGGCAGCAGCTTACGGAACTGGCGCTCAATCCAGCACATTAACGCCACCACCAGCAGGACGGCGATGACGCCGCCCCGTCCCGGCTGAAGCGCCTCGCCAAAGAGCGTAATCTGCGCCAGTTGCGGGCTGGAAAGGATCCCCGCCATCACGCCGCCTAACGCCTGCGATCCGCCAAAGACTTTCGCGGTATTGACGCCAACCAGAATGTTCATGATAGCGAATACCGCGCTGCCAAATATCCCCATCAGGCCCAGCAGGTTAGGATAGTGGACGGCAACGTCGCCGACGATATCCGGACGTTTAAGAATGTTGATAATGCCGGTAATCAAGCCGGATGCGATAAAGGCGGGGATAAGCGGAATAAAAACATTCGCCAGCTTACGCAACGCATCGCTCATCGGCGCTTTATACTTCGCTTTCACCTCGGATTTGGTACGCGCCATAGCGTCGTCCGGCTTTACACCACCTGCGGCAATCTGCACGCGCATCGCATCAACCACCTGCGCAGCCTTCCCCGGCCCAACGATCAGCTGATGTTGCTCCCCTTGCTTTACGTATCCACTGACGCCAGGCAACGCTTTTAAGCGCGGAATATCCAGTTGGCTGTCGTCCTGTACCTCCACCCTGACTCGCGTCATACAGTTTTCCAGGCGCAGAATATTTTGCTCTCCGCCGATACCACGTAAAATGTCGCTGGCGAGCGCTGCCGTCTTATCCATACACACCTCTTTAGTGTTCTAACGCCGCCCTTAAAAAGCCCTGATGAGCGGCGAGTTTTTCCCTGGCGGCTGCAGCATCCAGCCCCGTAAGCGCCATCAAAATGGCGGGCTTAACCTCAAAATCGGTCTGTTTCAGCAACGTTTCCGCCTCTTCACGACCTATCCCGGTCGCTTCAACGACCATCCGACACGCACGATCGACCAGTTTGACGTTGGTGGCTTTCATATCCACCATCAGGTTTTGATAGACCTTGCCGAACTTCACCATCGCGCCGGTAGAAATCATATTGAGCACCATTTTCTGTGCGGTGCCGGATTTCAGCCGCGTGGAGCCAGTAAGCGCTTCCGGCCCGACAACGGGCGAAATAGCGATATTAGCCTCCCGCGCAATAGGCGAATCTGGATTACAGGAGACGGCAACAGTGGTACAACCGGACTGTCGCGCATAGCGCAGGCCGCCAATCACATAGGGTGTACGACCCGACGCCGCGAGCCCCACGACCAGATCCTGTTCTTGCAGATTTAGTGCGACAAGATCGTCTTCGCCTGCCTGTTGGCTGTCTTCCGCGCCTTCGACCGCTTTCAACAACGCGCCCGGCCCGCCGGCAATCAGTCCGACGACCAGACCGTGCGGAACGCCAAACGTCGGGGGGCATTCTGAGGCATCCAGTACGCCAAGCCGACCACTGGTGCCCGCGCCCATATAGATGATACGTCCGCCAGACTTCAGCGCCGCCGCAGCGGCATCCACCGCACGCGCAACGTCAGGCAGAGTGGCTTTTACAGCTTCCGCTACCAGCGTATCCTGTTCATTAAAACGCTTAACTAATTCAGGAGTAGGCAACGCATCCAGATCCATCGTTTGCGGGTTACGGGTTTCAGACACTAAGGTACCAAGATTCATTTTTGTCCCTCTGGAATTTTTAATTCATAATAAGCGTCCATGATGGAATAGAATATTCCCCCAGGCGAGTGAAATTTCGTTTTGTCGTCGCCATCACGTTTCGCAGGAGCTGCCCATGAACTGTTTGATTCGTATTCGCCAGCGTTATCCGGATCTCGCGCAAAGCGACAGGAAACTGGCGGATTATCTGCTCGCGCAACCGGATACGGCGCGGCATCTGAGCTCGCAGCAACTGGCGGCCGAAGCGGGCGTCAGCCAATCCAGCGTAGTCAAGTTCGCGCAAAAACTGGGGTTTAAAGGGTTTCCGGCGTTGAAACTGGCTATCAGCGAAGCGTTGGCCAGTAATCCTAATCCGCATTCCGTTCCCGTTCATAACCAGATTCGCGGCGACGATCCGATGCGCCTGGTCGGGGAAAAATTAATTAAAGAGAATGTGGCGGCGATGCACGCCACGCTGGACGTTAACAGTGAAGAAAAGCTGTTAGAAAGCGTCACGATGCTGCGCCACGCCCGCCGTATTGTGACCACCGGGATTGGCGCCTCTGGGCTGGTGGCGCAAAATTTTGCCTGGAAGCTACTGAAGATTGGTATTAACGCGGTGGTTGAGCGCGATATGCACGCCCTGCTGGCGACGGTGCAGGCGCTGGCGCCGGAGGATCTGCTGCTGGCGATCTCTTATTCCGGGGAACGGCGCGAGCTGAACCTGGCGGCGGACGAAACATTACGCGCAGGCGCGAAGATCCTGGCCATTACCGGTTTTTCTCCCAACGCCTTGCAGCAGCGCGCCACCCGCTGTCTGTATACGATTGCTGAAGAGCAGGCGACGCGCAGCGCCGCTATCTCCTCGACACATGCGCAAATGATGTTGACCGACTTACTGTTTATGGCGCTGGTACAACAGGATTTAGAGCGGGCGCCGGAGCGTATTCGCCATAGCGAGGCGCTGGTAAAAAAACTGGTTTGAAAATGGCTCTTCCGCCTCATGCAGAAGGGCTATCAAGTTTATTGCGCTTCTTTCGCGTGAATCAATTGCGTCAGGAGTGTGTTAACCGGTACGGCAATATTGTTCTGAGCGCCGATTCGCGCAATCGCACCATTTAAATAGTCGATTTCAGTCAGTCGGCCTTTATGTAAATCCTGATGCATAGAAGGATAGTGGTGGCCGCTCTCACGCGGATCGAACACTTTCTTCACCGTATTCATCACCATTTGCTCAGTCAACGGAATATTCTGGCTGGCAGCAACCAATACAAACTCATCAACTACCGCTTGCGCTAAATCTAAAGCACCAGGCCGCTGACCAAATCCGCCGACATTACAATCCAGTAGCGCGCAATAGGTGTTCATTACGCTATTAAAGGCTGCTTTCTTCCAGATCGATAATAATACGTCAGGGCTTATTTCAGCATTCAATCCAGCGCTATTAAGGGTGGCAATGACCTTAGCCTCTTGAGCCGAATCATGGCTGGCAATCGGCTGCAGTTCAATCGTTCCGGTACCGGTGGCCATAATATGCCCAGCCCCCTCCAGTTCGCTGGACCATAACGTCACACCCGCATAGATTTTCTGCCGATCGACATATTTCTCCAGCGTTTCGATATTTCCCAGGCCGTTAGATAAAATCATCACTACTTTCGCGGCTGGCAGTAATGGCTTAATACGCTGTAACATGCTATCCAGCTGCATGGCTTTGGTAAACAGAATAACCAGCTCAAACTCCCCCTGGGATTCATCAGCCAACATAGCAGGGATGGGGTAATACTTCTGAGTCGTTTCCGTTTCGACAAACAACCCCTTGCTACGAATAGCGTCAACATGCTCCTGCCAGCTATCGATAAGCGTCACGTCGTGCCCGGCCTCCAGCAGCATATAGCCAAAACGACATCCCATAGCGCCTGCACCTGCGATTGCAATTTTCATTTTTATTTCCTTATTATCTGATTAATGAATTTTGGCTAAAACCGTTGCGACATATTTCTTCGTTATCAGGGTCAACACGACTCCAATAAGCAATAGCACCGTTGTCAAAATAAATACCGTATTGTAGCTTCCGGTATATTTTGCAATAGCGGACGTGACGTAAGGAGCAATAACCGCACCGACGGCAAAACCAAAATACATAAAGCCGTAGTTTAGTCCCTGGTTACGCATACCAAAATTCTGGCTGGTCAAGCCAGGGAAGATCACTAATATACCGGCATAAGCAAAGCCCACGCCCAGAGCGCTGAAATAGAATACCGAAGTATTACCGTTGAAGAACAACAGCAGCAGCATACAGATGCAGGTAAAAAGATAAACGATAACCAGAGTATTGTAGCCGCCTAATTTATCGGTTAACCCTCCCCAGAACAGGCGACCAATTGAGTTAAATATCGATACCAGGCTAACGACTAATGCACCGGACAGTAAACCGTACTGCGTCATACCAATTTGCGCAGAGCTTGAGCTAATTACCATCCCAGAGAACACGCCCAGCGCCAGAATCATAAACAGCAGCCAGAAGCGCAGATCTTTCAGCATGTGCCGATAGTTTTTATCCATTGGCGATGCTTTAATTCCTCCGCTATCTTTTGCTGGCGCGCTACGAATAAAGAACTGGACGATAAAAATAACCACCAGATAAACAATACCCAGATATAACAACGCCCGACTAACATCGTGAGTTTGCGCCATAAAATATTCGGCCAGGCGGGTGCAAAGTAGCGTCCCGACGCCAACACCCGCCAGCACGATACCGCTGGCCAGACCGCGACGGTCAGGGAAAAACTTCAGAATATTATTAAGATTACCCGTAAAAGCCAGGCCCGATCCCAACCCGGCAATGACGCCGTAGGTTAAAAATAGCATGGGCAAATTATCCACAAACCCGGACAAGATAAAACCTAAAGAAAACAGGATACCGCCGATAACTATCGCCTGCTTTCCTTTACCGTTGTCGATCATTCTCCCGCCCCAAATCATCGGTAAAGGAATGATCCCCATATTGATAGAGAATGCTAACGCCAGCGTAGCCGGATCCCAGTGATATTGCGCCATGAGTGGTGTTTTGAAATAGCTAAATGCGTAGACGCCCCCGAGCACAAAATTGATGCACACGTGAGCGGCAAGCATTCCCCAGCGGTTGATTGATGCCGACATAATTTTCCCTTTTTAAAATGCACTGATCACAGTTTAAAAAAAGCAAAATAGGCAAACAATTTGGTATTTTTTATAATCGTTATAACAAAACCCAATCGATTGGCATTAAATTTTAATGAATATCAAACAACTACATTCCTTCCTGATATTGTGTGATGAATTACATTATGGTCGGGCAGCCAGTCGCCTGTTTATCACTCAGCCATCATTAAGTCAGCAAATCAAACAACTTGAGTCATCACTTAAAACAATATTATTTAAGCGAAAAGGTAGAGGAATTAAATTAACAAAAGCAGGCATTATTTTGCAACGACACGCTAACAAAATAATGCTGGATTTAAAAAATGCAGAAAATGAACTTCTTCCCTATCAAGATCAACAGCGCGATACTATTTCAATCGGGGTGTCAGGCAGCTACCTGGTCCTGCCCGCTTTTCGCAACTTTATGGCGCACCATCCGGAAATATCTTTAAATGTTAAAGAGTTCTCAACTGAGCAAACCATTAAAAAGCTGACGGATAGCGCCGTTGATATTGGCATTGTTTATCGAATAGCGCTCCCTGCCCAGCTAAGCTCGACCATGCTGTTTGAAGATGAAATTATCGCTGCAATCCCACTTTCTCATCCTCTGGCGACACGCGAACGTCTGCATTTAAAAGATTTAAACGACCAACCCATTATCGTGCTTAATGACTCTCTGCTATTAAGAGGAATCATCACCACTGAATTTAATAACCGCAAAGTCGTTCCTAACGTCATCTGCGAACTGGATAACCACTACTCATGCCTTGAGTATGCCGAAGCGCAGATTGGCATCGCATTTATTACCCGCTCGCTAACCCATTTATCGACACCCAAAAATGTTCGCCTGGTTTCACTGGGCATCCCCGCATTCTTTATTCCTGTCATGCTGGTGCACAGTAATGACCTTTCACTGGATAACGCAACCATCTGCCTGCTCAAGCAGATCAAAAATTTTTACACTGTAGATAACAAATCAGCGCCAGAAAAGAGCTGGCCCGAGCAGAAAATAGGCGTATAATGCCCGCCCGATTTGTGTTGTTTCTGAGAATTTCCTGATGGCGCTGTTAATCACCAAAAAATGTATCAACTGCGATATGTGCGAGCCGGAGTGCCCGAATGAGGCGATTTCAATGGGCGACAGCATTTATGAGATTAACAGCGACAAATGCACCGAGTGTGTAGGCCATTACGAAACGCCGACCTGTCAGAAAGTCTGCCCAATCCCCAATACGATTTTGCAGGATCCCGCCTATGTCGAAAGCGAAGAACAGTTGTGGGATAAGTTTGTTCTGATGCATCACGCAGATAAACTGTAAGCGGGTTAACGTATTTCCAACGCAACAATACCTGATGGCGCTATGCTTATCAGGCCGACAACATGTCGGCCTGTAGGTCAGATAACGTGTTTACACCGTCATCCGGCAAATCTAACTTTCCAGAATGACCGTAGCGCAGGCGTAATGGCGCTCATCGGCCAACGTGACATGCATGTGCGCCACACCGAGTTTTTCCGCCAGCGTTAACGCCTCGCCCCACAGCCGCAAACGTGGTTTTCCCAGCTCATCGTTAAACACTTCGAACTGATTAAACGCCAGACCGTTGCGGATGCCGGTACCAAAAGCTTTCGCTGCCGCCTCTTTGACCGCAAAACGCTTGGCGAGAAAACGCACCGGCTGCTGATGCGTCTCCCAGATAGCCCACTCGTTGTCACTGAGCACACGCCTTGCCAGACGTTCGCCGGAACGGGAGATCACTGCCTCAATGCGGGCAATCTCTACAATATCCGTTCCCAGGCCGAGAATCGCCATTAGCCGCGCGCTTCCAGCATCAAACGTTTCATTTCAGCCACCGCCTCTTTCAGGCCCGTCATCACCGCCCGACCAATAATGGCATGACCGATATTAAGTTCGTGCATTTCCGGAAGCGCGGCAATAGCTTTGACGTTATGGTAGGTCAGGCCATGACCCGCATTTACTTTTAGCCCCAGGCGAGCCGCCAGGGTCGCGGCGCTGGCAATACGCGCCAGCTCTTTTGCCTGTTCCGCATCGGTTTCTGCGTTGGCGTAGCAGCCGGTATGGATTTCGATAAACGGCGCGCCGACTTCCGCCGCCGCGTTGATTTGCGTTTCATCGGCATCGATAAAGAGCGAAACCTGGATGCCAGCCGCCGCCAGGCGCGCACAGGCATCACGCATTTTATCGCGCTGTCCGGCCACATCCAGGCCGCCTTCGGTGGTGACTTCCTGGCGTTTTTCCGGCACCAGACAACAGAAATGCGGCCTGGTTTCTACGGCGATCGCCAGCATCTCTTCGGTCACCGCCATCTCCAGATTCATACGCGTATGCAGCGTCTGACGCAGAATGCGCACATCGCGATCGGTAATGTGGCGACGATCTTCGCGCAGGTGTACGGTAATGCCGTCCGCGCCTGCCTGTTCAGCAATAAACGCCGCCTGTACCGGATCCGGATAGTCGGTGCCGCGCGCATTACGTAACGTGGCAATGTGGTCAATATTGACGCCTAACAGTAATTCAGCCATGACAATCCTCGTTAATCTTTCTTCGTTTTTACTGTGCGTTTGGGCATAAATTGCCGGAACAGCTCCCGGCTTTTTAACGGTTTTCCCCCAAGATACGGCTTTAATGCCATACGGGTAAAGCGTTTAGCGGCACGCAGGGTATCTACATCCGGAAATTCCCGCGCCTCCAGCGCTTTCAGGTGCCGTCCGGTAAAGGTGTTGTTATCGATGACGACGCTGGCGAAAAAGCCTTTTTCTTCGCGGTAACGGTAGGTCATGGTGTCATCCACCCGTTCGCCGCTGCCTGCACAGTGGGTGAAATTGACGCCATACCCCAGATGACCCAGCAACGCCAGTTCGAAACGTCGCAACGCCGGTTCAGGCGAGCCGGTGGTTCCCGCCAGCGCCTGAATACAGTTCAGATAATCAAAAAAGAGTTCGGAGAAGCGCGTTTCATATTCCAGTACGCGAGAGAGGAGTTCGTTGATATACAGGCCGCTATAGAGCGTAATACCGCTTAACGGCAGCGCCAGAGAAACTGCCTCGGCGCTGCGCAGGGTTTTCACCTCGCCGCGTCCGCTGTAGCGTAGCAATAACGGCGTAAAAGGCTGTAACGCGCCTTTCAGATTGGAACGTTTAGATCGCGCGCCTTTGGCGACAAGGCGCACGCGCCCCGATTCTTCCGTGAAGACGTCCAGCATCAGGCTGGTTTCGCTCCAGGGGCGACTGTGCAGGACAAATGCGCGCTGCCACCCTTCCACGCTGTGTTAACTCACAGATCGTCTACGTAACCGAGACTGCGCAGAGCGCGTTCGTCATCGGCCCAGCCGGATTTCACTTTCACCCACAGTTCCAGGTGTACCGGCGCTTCGAACATCTCCTGCATGTCTTTACGCGCTTCAATACCAATGGTTTTGATTTTGGCGCCTTTGTTGCCAATCACCATCTTCTTCTGCCCTTCGCGCTCGACGAGGATCAGCCCGTTGATATCATAGCCGCCGCGTTCGTTGGTAACAAAACGTTCAATCTCAACGGTAACGGAATACGGCAGCTCGGCGCCGAGAAAACGCATCAGCTTTTCACGGATGATTTCAGACGCCATAAAGCGCTGAGAGCGATCGGTGATGTAATCTTCCGGGAAGTGGTGAATAGCTTCCGGTAAATGTTTACGCACGATACCGGCAATGGTATCGACGTTCATACCCGTTTCAGCAGAGATCGGTACGATATCAAGAAAGTTCATCTGGCTTGCCAGGAACTGGAGGTGCGGCAGCAAATCGGCTTTTTCCTGCACGTTATCCACCTTGTTAACGGCGAGAATAACCGGCGCTTTGCCATCGCGCAGTTTGTTCAGGACCATTTCGTCGTCCGGCGTCCAACGGGTGCCTTCCACAACGAAAATCACCAGCTCAACGTCGCCAATCGAACTGCTCGCCGCCTTATTCATCAAACGGTTAATGGCGCGCTTTTCTTCCATATGCAGTCCCGGGGTATCGACATAGATTGCCTGATACGGGCCTTCGGTATGAATACCGACAATGCGGTGGCGCGTGGTCTGCGCTTTACGGGAAGTGATCGAAATCTTCTGCCCAAGCAGTTTGTTCAGCAAGGTGGATTTGCCAACGTTCGGACGCCCGACGATGGCAATAAATCCGCAGTAAGTTTTGTCAGTGCTCATTCCAACTCCAGTTTTTTCAGCGCCTGTTCGGCGGCAGCCTGCTCCGCCTTACGACGGCTGGAACCCGTGCCAACCACCGGTTCGCTCAGGCCGCTGACCTGGCAGTGGATAGTAAATTCCTGATCGTGCGCCTCGCCGCGTACCTGCACAACCAGGTAAGATGGCAGCGGCAGATGGCGGCCCTGCAAATACTCCTGCAAGCGCGTTTTAGGATCTTTTTGTTTATCGCCCGGACTTATCTCATCCAGACGGGTTTTATACCAGTTAAGGATTAACTGCTCGACGGTCTGGATATTGCTATCGAGAAATACTCCGCCGATTAACGCTTCCACGGTGTCCGCCAGAATGGACTCCCGACGGAATCCGCCGCTTTTTAATTCGCCCGGCCCTAAACGCAGGCACTCGCCTAAATCAAATTCACGGGCTAATTCCGCCAGCGTATTACCACGTACCAACGTGGCGCGCATACGGCTCATATCTCCCTCATCCACCCGTGGGAAACGATGATAAAGCGCGTTAGCGATAACGAAGCTCAGGATTGAATCGCCTAAAAACTCCAGGCGTTCGTTATGTTTACTGCTGGCGCTGCGGTGAGTTAATGCCTGCTGCAACAGCTCCTGATGATTAAAAGTGTAGCCCAGCTTCCGTTGAAGCCGATTAATTACGATGGGGTTCATGCGATACCAATAAATGAATGCGTCAACAATCCAGCACACGAAACAGACCTGATACACGTCATCTGTCCTGCCGCATCGCTGCAGCGGAAAGAAGGTTGTCTATAACCAACGCTGTTTCGTGTGCCGTGGCGACCAAACGACGCCAACCTAAAACTTCGGGGGAATATTCTATACACAACGACAGGGGATGTCGTTAGTCTGAGGGAATTTATCCAGGAAATAATTCACGCTGCCGCTAAAAAGACGGCAGCGTGAACGATCATTTCGTCACAGTTAGTGAATACCGCCGATACGACTCAGGCGTACGCCTGTCGGCCACTCCCCTTCCTGCTTGTCAAAGCTCATCCAGATAGCGACCGCTTTACCGACCAGATTCGCTTCCGGAACAAATCCCCAGTAACGGCTATCCGCGCTGTTATCGCGGTTGTCGCCCATCATGAAATATTGTCCCGGTGGTACAACCCAGGTCGCCAGCGGTTGTCCTGGCTGTTGGTAATACATGCCCAACTGATCCTGGGCTATCGGCACCATCAGGATGCGATGAGTTACATCGCCTAACGTCTCTTTACGTTCGGTCAGGCGAATGCCGTTTTCTTTTGTCTCGTTTAGCGGAACCTCAAAGAAACCGCTGGTCGCTTCTCCACCGTTACGGCGGGCAAAGGTCTGTACAAAATCGCTCGGCTCAACGTTAGAGTAGGTAACCGGCAGCGCATTTTCGCACGCCTGACCGGAGCTACAGCCAGGCTGAATCGTCACCTCTTTTGCAACCGGATCATAAGTGATTTTATCGCCCGGCAAACCGACGGCGCGTTTGATGTAATCTAACTTAGGATCTTCCGGATATTTAAATACCACAATATCCCCGCGCTTTGGATGACCGGTTTCAATCAGGGTTTTCTGGTAGATCGGATCTTTAATGCCGTAGGCAAATTTTTCCACCAGAATAAAATCGCCGATAAGCAGTGTCGGCATCATTGAGCCTGACGGGATCTGAAAGGGTTCATAAAGAAATGAACGAACGATCAGAACGATCGCCAGAACCGGGAAAACCGACGCCCCGGTCTCCAGCCAGCCCGGCTTAGGCGCCACTTTATTGAGCGTAGCGTTATCCAGCGCATCTCCCGACGCCGTTTGCGCGGCAGCCTGGCGCGCCCGACGTTTTGGCGCGAAAACAAACTTATCAACGCACCATAAAATGCCCGTCACCAGTGTGGCTATCACCAGAATCAGGGCAAACATGTTCGCCATGCCAACTCCTTAGGGATTATTTATTGTCTTTACCGACATGCAGAATGGCGAGGAACGCCTCCTGAGGCAGCTCGACGTTACCGATCTGCTTCATGCGTTTCTTACCTTCTTTCTGTTTCTGCAGCAGTTTTTTCTTACGACTGATATCACCGCCGTAGCACTTCGCCAGCACGTTTTTACGTAACTGTTTTACCGTCGAACGGGCAATAATATGCGTACCAATCGCCGCCTGAATCGCGATATCAAACTGCTGGCGTGGGATCAAATCTTTCATCTTCTCCACCAGCTCGCGACCACGGCTTTGCGAGTTATCGCGGTGCGTGATCAGCGCCAGCGCATCGACACGCTCGTTGTTGATTAACACATCAACACGCACCATATCGGAAGCCTGGAAGCGCTTGAAGTTATAATCCAGAGACGCATAGCCGCGCGACGTCGATTTCAGACGGTCAAAGAAGTCGAGCACCACTTCCGCCATCGGGATTTCATAGGTCAACGCGACCTGGTTACCGTGATACACCATGTTAGTTTGTACGCCGCGTTTCTCAATACACAGCGTAATAACGTTACCTAAATAGGCTTGTGGTAACAGCATATGACATTCGGCGATAGGCTCGCGCAGTTCATAAATGTTATTCAACGGCGGCAGCTTGGAGGGGCTATCAACATAGATAGTCTCTTTCGCCGTTGTTTCTACTTCATAAACCACGGTCGGCGCAGTGGTGATCAGATCCAGATCGTATTCGCGTTCCAGACGCTCCTGAATGATCTCCATGTGCAACAGGCCGAGGAAGCCGCAGCGGAAACCAAAACCCAGCGCCGAGGAGCTTTCCGGTTCATAAAACAGTGAGGCGTCGTTCAGGCTTAGCTTGCCGAGCGCGTCGCGGAAACTTTCATAATCGTCGGAGCTGACCGGGAACAGACCTGCATAGACCTGCGGTTTCACCTTCTTAAAGCCCGGCAACGCTTTTTCCGCTGGGTTACGCGCTGAGGTTAAGGTATCGCCAACCGGCGCGCCGAGGATATCTTTAATGGCGCAGACCAGCCAGCCTACTTCGCCGCACTTCAGCTCGGTACGATCAACCTGTTTCGGCGTGAAGATCCCCAGGCGGTCAGCGTTGTAGGTCTGCCCGGTGCTCATCACTTTAATTTTGTCGCCTTTACGCATGGTGCCGTTTTTAATACGCACCAGCGATACCACGCCCAGGTAGTTATCGAACCAGGAGTCAATAATCAGCGCCTGCAGCGGGCCGTCCGGATCGCCTTGCGGCGGCGGGATATCGCGCACCAGGCGTTCCAGAACATCCGTCACGCCGACACCCGTTTTGGCGGAGCAGCGTACCGCGTCCGTCGCATCGATACCGACAATGTCTTCGATTTCTTCCGCCACACGCTCCGGATCGGCGGCCGGCAGGTCAATCTTGTTAAGCACCGGCACCACTTCAAGATCCATTTCCATCGCGGTGTAGCAGTTCGCCAACGTTTGCGCTTCTACGCCCTGGCCGGCATCCACCACCAGCAGCGCGCCCTCGCAGGCGGCTAACGAACGGGAAACTTCATAGGAAAAGTCAACGTGTCCCGGCGTGTCGATAAAGTTCAGTTGATAAGTTTCACCATCAGACGCTTTAAAATCCAGCGTCACACTCTGGGCTTTAATAGTAATACCGCGCTCACGCTCAAGATCCATCGAATCAAGTACCTGAGCTTCCATTTCACGGTCAGACAGGCCACCGCAGATTTGGATAATACGGTCAGACAGCGTCGATTTACCGTGGTCAATGTGAGCAATGATGGAGAAATTTCTTATATTCTTCATAAATATGAATTTTTTAACTCGCTATGCTGATAAATTTTTCTTGATGGACACAGCGGTGGACATTCCACAATAACTACCCCATCAACGACTGGCGTGCATATTACACTGTAGCTTTGAAATCGTCAGCATACGATCTGCTGATCAACATACGATGTTACATCACAATAGAGGTCTGTACGACCTATAAAAAACCAGCCGAAGCTGGTTTGGTTATCTGTTACTGCTGAGCGATCTATATCACCATGTCGCTAGTTTTTCTGCCAGTAACTCGCGCTTGATAACGATCCAGCCGCTATTGCGTAATCCACTCAGTATCTGCTCTACTTTACCAACAAACATGTCGGGACCGATGCGCTCGATGCTCTCAACCTGTCCATCGCGAATACGGAGATGGAGATCAATATTCATCATGTCGATTGCTGGTTCCATGCTACGCGGATTCGTCACCTGCCCCTTCGTCCAGTATTCGTACAGAACATCGTCGCACTCTTCCTGGTAACGGATAACGCGCTCGCGAATCTCCGGGCGAACTTTGTTTGGGCTGATGGTGTTCAGCCAGGCGGCCAGCTTGCGCAAGGCGAGGCAGATCATCTTTTGTATCCCACCAGCGGTGGGCATGGTGATTTCCACCATACCTTTCGAAAATCGTTGTTTTATCTTAATAAACTGACTTTTCCAGTCCATCCCCATACCCTCAACGATCGGCTTCATCGGGGTGTACGGCTCACCATTGTGGTTGACGACATACAGCTCAGCACCGTGAAAAGGTACGTTGATAGTGCAAACTGTTGGGTTTATTGCTAAATTACTCATGTCGATATTTCCTAGCCTGGAATCATTTGACACTGAAGCCCTGACTGTTACCGCAGTTGGGGCTTCAACCTTTTTAACGACCATTTGCCACCTCTTCCCTCACCCCTTTAGCCAGTAAACGAACAATCGCCGAATTGAGAGAAATACAGTCCATTTCCGCCAGGCGGCGAATCTCCTGATCTAATCGAGCCGGAATGCGGAGGTTTAGCTTGATGTTCTTGCGCTCTGTATAAAGTGATTTTTGCATATCCTCATCCTTTTTTGGGGTCAAGTTAACACCTGATATTAAGTTAACACCATTGCGACACATGTCAAGTTGGCCCCATAATAATTTTTAAATGTTTTCCAGGTGATGTTATGAGCAAGTACCCAAGCCAAATGCAGGATAAGTTCAACCTCCGATTCCCTGACGGAATGCGCGACGCCATAGCCGAACGTGCTAAACGTAATGGTCGATCAATGAACTCGGAAATAGTCCAAATCCTTGAAGATGCTCTATATGGGAAGCATTCGCCAGACGATCCCCTAGGAGACAAGTTAAGATACGCTATAGATAAAGCAATTGACGATGTACTGAAGGACTATTGACTAACTAATAAGGGCTTTCTATGAAATTGACCGCAGAGCAATTACGCGATGGATGCCAGTGGCTATCAAGAGAACTGACTCGACTCGAACAACTTAACCGACCTCTTTCGATTGATGAATTCTTTGACCTCTCCGAGGACGAGAAATTTATCAACACTATGTTTGAAAAATATGGACATTTTATCCTTGGCCTCCACCTGCTAGATCACCGAAGTGAGCACTGTAATAAAGAACTAATTGCATACTTGGAAAATGCCCTTAGCCGTTACTCGAACGTTATTACAAGAGACACCTACGGCGTAGTTGATAATGCCTACCTGCTAGCAATCAATGTTCTGTTCGACATTTCTCGTGAAGCTGATGAGATGTAACAAAAAGCCCACCTGAGTGGGCTGTTAACATTAATTGTCAACTGTAACTGCAACGTTCCCGCCGTTGTTTTTTATGTCATATTTATAGCTAAATCCATTACATGATAATGTAAATCCATTGGACATCACCATTGGTGAAAATGAGCTTACAGTATCGCAAGTAAAAGAACTTTTTCTGACAAATCCCACCAGAGTATCTATAAATTCAAAAGCTTCTGGAGTGTCTTTGTAAAGAACAGCATCATGTTCTACTGGAGCTGCCCTCTCTTTCGAGTCATAGAGGGAAAAATCTTTTTTGGCATTATTGCTTTGGCTTTCGTTTCTTTTCTCATCAGGAGAAATTTCTGGCTCTTTTGCAAAATCGGTGACACCATTGGTTGCTGGAATACCTTTTGCTTTAATTGCCCCATAAATAGCAAAAGCGCTGTCATACCACTCATCAACACAAGCATAATCACGACATCTCTCCCTTGAATTCCAAAGTGCTTTTGTTATTTCTGAAAATGCTTTTCTATCTTTTACTGATGCTTTCGCATATCCATATAAATACTTTAAATCATCATCATCCTTTGATAACTTTGGGCTAGAGCAAATAGTCTTTTCTGCAAAGCTCCTAGCCTTGCTGCAATCAAAAGAGGCGCTATGAGCAAGAGACGCAACTCCTATAGATGCAAGCGCCAATACGGTAATTATTTTTTTCATTTTTCATCCCTAAGCTCGTTAAAAGATAAGCGCAGTGTACACCATCACCACTGCGCCTCAAATCAACCTATAAGGTGCGCGGTTGTTCAGGTTTCTTAGGCCAGTCGATTTTTGGCGCGGTCGATGTATCCACCCGGTTTACCAGCACTCTGTATTTTTTCCATTCGTCGAGCTGCGCTTTCTCATCATCTGTTGCGAGTCCAAGATCAACCGCATCCTGAAGCGGCGCGATTTTTTCAGATGCCATTTGCAGGAGCCTGCTTTTGGTTTCTTCCGCCTGACGAAGCTGCGCTGCTTTTTCAGCCGCTTCATCCTTCACCCACGCCTTACCATTCCATTTCTGATATTCACCATCAGGTGAAACTGATGTGACGTTTTCAGGTAGCGGGCCGGGAGAGGAGATATAAACCTGATTGCCGGTTGTTGTGTCGTAAACCGTCTCGCCACGGTGGTCCTCATGCAGCCTCCACGTTTCGGTTTCAGCGTCAAATATCGCAATATGACTTGCCGGAATATCAGGAGGGGCGATATCAGTACAGTTTGCCGGCAGTCCTGTGTGTGGCGGGATATATGCATCACCTGCACCAATAAATTCGTTTGTATCTGAACGCAGATTAAAAATTTTAATTGTCTGCGGGGTATCGCTCATTTTAAACGTCATTTTTTACTCCGGATAAATATTCTGTATTCAGGTATACAGTATGATCATGCGAACCGACATGCAGTGTATTAGTGTGTGAGCCATCCCAATACTTGTTACTGCTGTCTGCATTAGCTGATTTTACGCAATATGTCCTGTACTCCCCGCAACCGATATATTCCGTTCTGGAATACGGACAGTCAGTCTGTGATGAAAAATATGTCTTTGTGTTTTCAGTCATGCCAGCCTCACTATGTAGTTAAATGCAATATTCTTCACCGTGGTTTCCGCATTACCGTCGGCGTCCACAATAACGGCGTGTCCGTGTGGACCGATATATATGCTGTGCTCGTGTCCTCCGATATAAACTGTATGCGCATGGTCGCCAGCAGCCTGTGTCCACGCACCGCCTCCAGGCTGAAATGAGGTGTGATTTGAATCTCCCCAATATGAGTTGATATAACCGCCAAACTCATGTGTATGACCGCCCGTTGTATTGGTCGATTTCGTGCCGTAATCAAAGGATGAGGTAGTTTTTGTCCCTAAGTCGGTATCCAACGCCCGTGCGCCGTGGCTGTGCGATTTGTTGCCGTCCATCTCCTGTGACAACACTGCGCGACCACTTGCGGGTTTCCCCTTGATTGTCCAGCCTCGCATGTCAGGGATAATGCCGGATGGATATGCTATTGCCAGTAACGGGTAAGCAGATTTATCAAACGATTGCCCCTGCATCAGGGCGTAACCAGCAGGGATATTATCAGACGGCCACGCAATAGCCGCGCCGACAGGATTCAAATCTGGGGGTACTGGAGGCGGATTGAGTGAGGTATAGAACATTGCCCACTCGGACCACTCAGCATCGGCGGTATCCCGATGACTGCGAATATATGCAGGCGCTGGCGCACCGTTAACCCCGCTCCAGCCAATGAGGATTTCCCCGTCACCGGTTCCGGTCAGACGTAAAATATTCCCGTATTCCGTTGGATAGCCGTTGTTGTAGACCTCGCCCATGATGAGGCCGTTATCGCCGCCTCTTGTCGTGCCAGTCAGTGCCGGAAGCGCACCACGTGATACCAGTCTGTTCGCTGCGACAGCCGTACCTGATGCAGGAAGCGCTCCGATATTTTGTACAAACAGCGGTTTGTCCGGGATATCAGCACCACACTGGCTTTTAGCCATGTAGTTTTTATCACTTTCGGTTTTGCTGTAGACCTCAAGACTGGACCGACCTTTGGCCTTATCCGGTACGTCGGACAGGTTCTGGTCCTTCTGCAAATACCGTGATCCCAAATAAATCTCCAGGGGATTAAGCACAGAAAAATAGGTTTTTGTATTATCCAGAACGCATAAGATAGGAATATCTTTAATAATATCATTGGCCGATAACTCTGCTTTATTCCCCTTGTATAGTGGGAATATGCCAAGCACACGTCCTCCCATCGTCAGTTGCAGAGTGCTGGCTCCGGTATTGTTTAGCGCCGGAATAACCACAAGTGGAGTGCGCAATGTCCAGTCAACTCCACCATTGACGAAATAAGTTGCTGGTAACTCCAGCGTCAGATTATTTTCTGTACCTCCGGCCACACCAGCGACATAATGCCCACTCTGGAGCTCTTCAATTTGTACAAACTGATTTTCAGATCCTCGCGTCGCAAAATTCGCTATAACGTCATTCAGTGACCATCCCTTCGCTGTTGTACCTTCCTGACCGCGAATAACCGTCAGCATGTCATTATTAACTGCTGTCAGATGGCATACCTCAAAAACTGTTTCTTTTGCGTCTGTCAGCGTAATTTTGGCGTATGTTTTGAGAGGGTTTGAGCTGTTCGCATAATCGCTGGTCAGCAAATTAGCGAACATCGCTCCCGCACCAGGCATCACCTGAATGGTCGTCTGGCTGGCGGTAATATCAGCCGCCAGCGAGGAAACGACATTATTTCCGAATCCAATAATCATTGCTCGACCACCGTTACCGAATAGGTATAAATAAATGGGAGTTTCACCAGCGACTGGTCAATGGCATCTTTAAGAAAGTGCCCGACACCATCGCCATAGTCAGGAATGGAGACAAAAAAAATGCCCTTATCGGGCATCACGCTAATATCAAAAGTGGACTGAACTGGCGGGTCTATTCCGTTGGCCCCGTGTATAAAGCGTGCAAGCCGTCGTTTGAACCAGTTGATACAGAAGTGAGAACCATCGCCTTTATAAAAATTCCATGTCAGTATCCGTTTAAAATAGTCGTCCGGTACATATGACGCTGAGCCGGGAACATAATTTCTCAGTTTTGCATACGCAACATTATTGTACTCAATAGTGTTATACGCTCCGCGCGCAATGGCATCCTCGGAAATCTGAAGCAAGGGTCGAAATTCCCCATAAATACCCGCCGCAATCCAGTCCAGCAACTCACCGGTAATCGCCGGGGAGGTCCAGCAAGGTAAATTCAGGTTGTTAAAGTAATCAAGATAACCCTGTGCCAGTTTGTTATAAGCATCAAAAAAGGCAACTATGTCCGGATCGTCATTATATTGCGTATAGGGGTAAGCCGGAATAATGCTGTCAAGAAGAGCTGCCATATTGCTTAACCTGAATTTGTGAAGATGAAGTGGAAAAATAGGCGTAAGTATCACCATAAACCAGACTGGAGTCGGTTGCAGGTGGGACAATTTTCCCGTTTATACCAACCTGAATGTCAATCATTGATACGAGGTTTGAAGATACAAGCCCCTTAACCTGATTAAGAAAAATATCCCGTATCAGGAAAATGTTTATTGGTTCCCCCGTTGCAATTCCGTTAATGTAATCAGCAATGCTTTGCTGCACTGCTTTTTCAATCCCGGTTGGATCGATATAGCGGGTTGAAGCCGTATTCCAGGTGATTAAAAGCGTAACGTTTTGTGATGATGGCACCACAAACGGCACGTGATACGTATCCGGATACACAATAATCGGTATCGTTTTTTTATCCACCGCAGCGCCTGATGGATTCACTACATCATTCGTCAGTACGGAGATATCTGGCACGGCTTTATAAATTGCATAAGCCACCTCATAAGGATCGCCGCCGCCTGCAATCGCAACCCATGCCCCGAGCGATGCCTGTCGGTACGAGATTAGATTCTCCTGTACGCCATAAACATTTTTCAGTTCAATCCGGTAACAGTCAGGTGTTCCCTGTACACCGTACATACCTGCCTGGAATACCTGGGCACGGTATGAAGAAAAAGTCTGTTCCTGCGCACCGGGTAATCCCGCGGTCAGATTGGTGCAGGTCAGATTGTACGTATTCGGTACTGAGGTTTTTATCTGATTCACAGTACCCGCGGGTACTGCCCAGGAGCCCCCGGTTGTTGCCAGGCAATAGACAGGCTCCGTTTGTCCACTTTCCGGGATCATCGTGTCACGCTGAACGGTATAGGTGTAGGTTCCATCCCCGACCATAAAACCTTTCGGTATGGCAAACCCGGGCGGGCCACTGAACACCACATAAACTGATGTATTGGTTCCCTGCCCTTTCTGGACGCCGTACATATCACCCAGTTGTGCAAGCAGGTGTACATTTGCCGCATACGGGCTGCATGAGTTAATCAGGTCAACCCGCGCCTGATCACATACCACAAGCGCGCCGACACTCGTACTGACCATATCCTCAATCAGCGATCCGGGTAAATTTGTGGTTATCCCCGGGGACAGCGCTGTTGCAGTATCAATAACCAGTTGCCGGAGTTCATCCGTCGTTTTAGGAACCGGGCCGGCAATATCATAACTAATGGGTAAATCACTCATACATACACCTGAGCCACTATTTTAGAGCCTGAGTTGGTAATCGCCGAAATGTTGTAAACAGGGGGGTCAACATCCGCCAGCGCAATCTGCAGGGAGGAAAAGTATTTGCTGAACTGCTGCTGGAGCCGGTTTACGTAGAAAGTCGGCAGTATCTGCTGAATAACTGAGCCGTTAGCCGGTATACCGTGATTAGCAAAAAACGGGGACTCCTGCGGGGACAGCTTCAGATTCTGCACCAGCGTTGTGAGATACACAGAATCGTTAAACCCGTTTTCGTCAGTCGTGACCGTTACCCACTTCCCGTCTTTATCTCGTCCGTATGTCCTCATTCGGTAATACTCCCGTTGAATTGTGACGTTGGCCCTCCGGTATCCTGTCCGTCATTACCATTGCTGTGCCTGTGGCTGTTAACCCACTGAACCAGTTTTTCCCAGCCCTCCAGCATGATTTTCGGACTGGTGCTGGCCGCACTGTCAGTCAGAGTTCCACTCTGCCCTGTCAGCGACCAGGCACCAGCGGTGAGCGTCAGAACGGTACTGCCCACCGTCACTTCGAATTTTTCAGGTGTGGCGATAGTGATACTTTCCGGTGTGAGCAGAAACGTGGTGTTGCTTTTCGCATCACGAATGGTTACCCCCTCCGGTCCGTACAGCGTCAGTACCTGACCATCGACGTTCTCCCACTCCGTGTTACTGATGGGTAAAAACACCAGCGCACTGAGATTTGCAGGGGGCGTCAGATCAGCCGTTCCCCCTCCGAGACCGCTGGCGCCGCCCAGGTAGGTATCTGCCGGGATGACTATCCCCTTATCTCCTTTTTGCATCGGGTATCTGATGTACTGAGGACCGAATAGCGGAATGGTCAACTGAGGTAACGTGTAGGGAATGTCCCGCAGCAAAAAGGTAACAGTGACCATTTTCCCGGACTGACTGACGACCTCTGCGGGTAAAATCTTTCCGGCCATCTGCATAGCGGCGGCTATTTTCTGGTCGGCGAAATTATTCATATTGCCGCCAAAATTGAGCTTTTTATTTATACTCATGTTGCAGCAATCCCCCCTGTTGGATGCGCCTCGATAACAGTTACCCAACTGTTTGCGTCCGGTTGTCTGCTGTTACCCACCAGACGGACCGAAGACACCAGAAAATCCCCCGTAAAAGCCGAGTCATCACGAAACTGTGAGTATGACGATGCCTGGATCATTGGTCTTAATTTCTTCGGCATCCGGATATAATCGCCCACCTGAATATCGCTGCGCATGACGCAGGGAATACTCACCGTACCAAACTGGATCCAGGTCGGCTGACCAACAAGATCGGTAAATTCAATTTGCACGGGATTTTGACTTCTGTAAGAGGCGCTTTTTCTGGAGTCTTTATCCTGGTGGTTAGCAAAATCGTTATCGAATACCCGGATCTCCCTGCCGTTCACCATCGCTATTTCAACACCGGAATAATTACTGTCCTTAATGATGCTTTTACTCAGCGACTTAAGTCTGGTTGCAAGTTCCTGGAGACTGCCGCAAAACATATTACTGTCATAATTATTCACCAGACGATCGCTGATACTGACTGAGAACCGGTAGTCACCTCCCAGCGTCTGAAAGCATTGCGTCAGCGCGACAGAAAGTTTAACCCCCTTATTCCACGGCACCGTTAAATTTACGGGTGCCAGCGGTAACGGGTTAACGTCAGACACAGGACCGGCGGTCACAATGAGATCCAACCGTAACTCGGTGCCCTGCCAGTTCCCCAGCACCTGCCAGATTGTCCCTTCCAGCACAAGTCCACGCTGTTCCGGTTTCGCCAGCGGCAACCCTTTTGACATTCCCACCCACATTTTTATGGTCATGCCAAACATATCCTGTCTGGCCTGTTGCATTTCCTGCGGACTGATGCCCCAGACAGTGATGCAGCTCTGCCCTTTGGGAGTGGATTCACCAAAACGGAGAAGGTCGAATTCAACCATCAGGCACCCCGGGTTAAATACCCCGTTTTTCATGCTACTATACTGTCTGTACAGCGTACCGGGGTTGCCCTTAGCATCCGGAGCATTAAAAATCTGAATGTCGTAGAAACGCATCAGTTAATTACCTCGATCTGACCGTCAGAAACACGCCATACCATTCTGGTTTTGCTGAATGCCCCCACCAGTAAATTAATGTCGTAATCCTTTGGGGAACCAATAACCGGAATTGTCAGTTGCCGACGGCCTGAGTTATCCGTGATATTGAGGTACCAGCGCTGGGAGGCAATATTCCATTTCGTCTGGCAGTTATAAACCTCGCCATCGAGAACGGGAGTAAAGACCATGCTTTTCTGTTCGTTACCGGAGAAGGGATAAAAAGACACGCTCATAAATTAAATGCCCCGCTCAGTTTTCCGATTAAGCCAATAACTGCACCCGATACACTACTGCCGAGTGAGGTATTACCAATCGCCGAGATGGTACTGGTCCAGGCGCTTTCTGTTGCCTTGTCCCCGTTATCAATCTTATTCAGATAACTGTTTATCGCCTGCTCAGCCCCGGTTTCAGAAAGCAGTGGTTGCTCAAAATCCCATAACCATTGCCGCTGCGGTAAAGCATCATTCGACCCGGTAACATCACGCACTGTCCTCAGTATGCAGTTGCTGTAAATAATTCCCGGCGTTGCCACAATAAACGTTCCGCCAAGACTGGCGTGCGCCTGCAATACGGCCTGCAACGAACTCAGCGTGACCAGCTTTGTCATAGCACCGGTGTTTTCATTTACCGGCGCATCCATCAGCATTGGAATGCGCAGCGGCTGCGAGAGAAGCGCGTTGGCTGCCACTGCCTGGTTTGCAAACGGATAACGACCAATATCGTAATCAACCATTGTCCCACCGGGTGCCGCTCGCCAGTGGCAGAAATACTTATCCAGATCCGTCAATTCAATAGCGCCCCCCATCAGGCCCGAAACGTAGCTGGCGCTCTGGGTCAGGGCGACTATCGGCAACATGCCGCCGGGAATACTCTGCGCCACACCATCGCAGAGAATAACCGGGGAGATTTCAAAACCGAGCTTGTAGAGCTCGCGGGTAAATGACATTAACCGAACCCTCCAAGTTGCGTACTGGATACAATCGCATTACCGCCGGTATTGTTATAAACAACAAGCCCCTGAGCATGACCACGTTTCTGGTTATCCAGAATTTGTTGCAGTATCTGGTCAGTTTTCCCCGAACCCTGTTGTACTGGCTGTACGACAGGGTTACTTGTGCTGGTACCGGGCAATTCAGAACCATACTGGGCAAGATATTGTTCCCGCACGCTGTCAGATGGATTTATATCCTGCAAAGATTTTTTCTGCGATCCCTGAAAATAACCTCCGGCATTATTGATAATCTGTATAACCTTCTCTTCACTTAACCGGGAGCCGGCACCTTCTTTTACTGACATGGCAGTAATTAATTTCGCGAGAGTCCGGGTATCATTTAAATTCAGCTTTTCGAATTCACTGCGGCCAGTCGCATTCACAACATGCCCGATGTATACTTTCGTATTGTTCTCGTTAGATGGAGCCCATTTACTGATAATATCGTGAATATTGTTGATGCCCTTTGTGCCGTATATTTGCAGTTGTTTTGCAGCAGCGAGAACGCCCTCATCCAGGCTGGGGAACACAGCAAATTTCCCGTTTCTGGTACTGGCGGTTTCATAACCTGCGGCATAACGTAAATTCACAGGGTTATTGAACCTGTCAGCAATGGTTCGCCCCTTAGCATGAACATCAGCCTGTTTCCCGTCGACCGGCTTAACATCTCCTGATGAAAAGAATTTTTTTACCCCTTTCAGCCACGACCACACACGCGGATCATCATCCCCACCCGGGGTGTAAGTCTCACTGGTAACGGGATCGGTGTGCTTCTCGTCGCTGAGTATCGATGACCGGGATTTAATATCATCCGCTGTGATGCCGGATTTACCACTTATCCAGTCAATGACCTTGCCGATAACCCGGCCCAACCGCTCCACACCGGATATGAAAGCTTCAACATCTTTCTGAAATTCGGGAGAAGCCAGATAGTTACCAAACCGACGTATACCATCTGAAAGGCCATCAATCCATTTTCCCAGTTCCGGCGATTTAAGGACCGTTTCAATCGCGCCGGAAAAGGCATCCGAAAGTTTTCCCAGCTCCGGCGCCAGCGGTGCCAGTCCCCGGATAAACGTATTCCCGATACTGACCTTACTGCGGTCGAGCTGAATGTTGAAATCCTGCCACTGGCGAAGCTGCTGGTCCGTCAACTGAAGGCGGCGGGTGTCCTGCTGTGCCTGTTTCGCCATCGCATCGATTTCTTCATCGCTCATTTTTTTGAAGCGGTTCAGATCGTCAAGGGTGAAATAGTTCGTCAGCCCGTAGGCTTCCGCCCCCTGCTGCGTACTGCCGTTACGCACAAAAATATCACGCGCCGCTTTTATCATTTCAGGTAAAAGCTCAGCAGGATCCCTGTCCGGGTTATCGACGCCCATTGCCCGGAACTGCCAGCGTTTACTCAAATCAAGCTGCGCATCACGTATGGCGCCCAGGGTTCCGACAGGATTACCCAGCGCTTTCTGAAAATTGACAGCAGTCGAATTAAGTCCACCTGCCGTCGTCCCCAGCCCCATCGCAGTAAACCGTTGTGCGGAGGCATTGCCGGCCAGGTGGTTAAGCCCCCACAGACCGCCCGCACCAGCCAGCCCGGAAAAAAGCCCCAGAACGGTTCCCCATGAAAGCAGGCTGGTTGTGGCATCTTTAATATGACCTGCCAGCGATTTCGCATCCTTGCTGGCTTTATTCAGGAAATTGCGCGCACCGCCGGACTTCTTGTTAAACTCCGCCTGGGTTTTTGTGGCCTTCTCCAGATTACCATTGAGTCGATCGAGACCGTCATTAACAGATGATAACGCCGCAACGCCATCAGCGAACGCTTTTGTAATCCCCTCCGTACCATCCCGGACACGTTCGGTCTCCTTTGCGGCCTCGCCGAGCCCGTGAACCGCCCCCCGCCATTGTTCAGGTAATTCGCTGAGTGCTTTCTGGTATTCATTGAATTTTTCCAGGAACGACTGAAATTTCTCGTCCTGAACATCAATTTCGACAATGGATTTAGCCGCCATTGAAATACCCCTTGCGTCTTATTTCCTCCAGAATGAACCGCTGCCGGAAATGGAGCGGGCTTTTATATTCGCCGCAGCCCAGTTCACGGCAGAGGTGACTGAAGCCTTCGCATGAGGCCCATGTCAGGAGGGTATATGTGAGGGTTCCGGCAGGGCTTCCGGGGTCGGGGTATCGGTAACCGTTTTCGACGTCGGTAAAGAATCGCGATACGCCATAGCGCTCAATGAGACGAGTTGCCCACTGTACATATCGAGCGCTTTCCCCACCGTCGGTGCGATCAGGTTCGCTTTCTGAATGGCAGAGCTCACCATAAAAAAAACGACCTCGCCCTCGACTTCCCGGTACTCATCATCGGTGATAATTTCCTGCCTGAATGCAGCCTCCAGCGAAGACGTTTTCCAGGTTCCGTTATCGTTCCAGATGACCGTTGTCAGACGCTGTATCTCATCGACAATATTTGGAGTTCCTGGCTGAAGATCTCCTGCCTCCTGCCGCGCTTTGATGATTTTTCGCAGCATCATCGCTGCCACGCGGGGCGCACCTACCGAACCCACCAGGGAGAAAAAATTATTGAACAGATTCCCCAGCAGTACGCAATTTTCCTCAACGACTTCATACGGAAACGGCACAACGTGCAGATACACCAGTGAGCCGTCATCGCGGGTGATGGTGCTGACAAAATTCAGTTTTCGGTCAATTTTCACGGCCATTAGCCCCACATTTTATCGTTGGTGATCAGATAACCGGAAATCGTCACGACATATCCGGCATCCATACCGTTGATGGTCAGTTCATTAAAATTCACCAGATATGCATTCAGGACCGTGTAGTTTCCGAAGGTGCTGGCATCCGGCGTGATAACGACCTCTCCCAGCGACGTATCAGAAGCGAAACGGTTCTGATAGCTCGCCGCCAGCCCCTGCGTTCGCAGTAAATGCATCGTGATTGTGACCTGCTGATAAGGTACCTGGCTCCCCACGGTTCCGGTCAGCGTGGGGATAATGTCCGTTGCAGCCGAATCCGGCCGCATACTGATAGCATCCTTACCCAGAAATGACGCGGTGACATTCAGCGCCGGAATATCCGTGACAGTTACCGCCCCCCTGACACGGTTAAGAAAGCCCTGCGGTACTAATGGATTTGGCATTTATTACGCCCCCACAAAATTGGTCACGTTGAGATTAAAAGTGATGGACTCAAAACCACGACGCGGAGTGACAACCGCGCTCAGGCCGTTATATTTCCCATCGGCGTAATCGGACTGATTCAGGCTGGTATAGTCAGCGAACGGTACTGCGTTGATGACCGCGTTCCCGGCATAGGAGCCTTTTTCATATTCCGCGTTGAACGATTCCTGCGTGAGCTGTGTATCAATAACCTGACCGAGAATCAGCCCGTAACTGATACCGGAACGCAGGGTTTTCAAAGCGCGTCGTTGCAGGCGACCAATTCCCTGCTGATCGTAATAAAGCGGGTTAACGGTAGTGTTAGAACCGTTAATCACTTCATTAGCCAGATCCAGCTCAAGGTTAATAGCGCACCAGGCGACGGAGTACCAGTAGTTAAACGGCATACCATCGAGCATGTGGCCCGCCACCAGCATTTTATTGCTCAGTCCGCCTTCTGCCGCCGTGCCGATATAGTTGATATGGTTATCCTGCAGGGTTTTCAGCAGGGTGCCGTTACCTGCCGGCGGATACTCCGTTACGCCATACATAAAGCGGTACGCCATCGGCGGAACCATATTGGAGGAACCCGGATCGTTTGCCAGTGATGACTGGAACGGCGCCGCCATCGAGAACTCAGTTGCGCCAATTGACGGTGCCTCAACCCCGGCAAAAACATTCGGATATTTGCCGGATACCCATTCCTGGTACGTCGCAATCGTGGTTGTGACGAAAAATTTCACCAGCGCGCCGGGCGAAGTGTAATTGTTCGCCAGCGTTTTAAACGTCGGTTCGGCGTCCCATTCCCTCGGCACAAGGTAAGAGAAAAACTTCTGGTATGTGTTTCCCAGAGAAGTATCTTCATCAATGAACGTACTGAGGGCTGCAACCGCAGATTTTACACTCATCTCACCCAGCTCAAGGACATAAACAGCCCGGCTGGTCCCCTGCGCCCAGTACGTGGTGTTCATCTGCTGGAGTTCTCCGGCGGCAACAGACGTTACGGTTCCTGTAGCCGTTGCTGTACCGGGGTCACTGTTCAGGGGGTAGGTAAACGTTTTTTCACCTGTCACAGACGCTGTATATGCCCCGTTATAGGCGGCAGGCGCAGCACCAGAAATCACAACAGGGATCGTTTCATCAATGGACCAGCCATGATTTTCTGAAAGAGTCACCGTGACGGTATTCCCGGCCCACGTAAGCGAAGAAATAGCTTTTGCTGGCGCAGCGATATTTTTTAGATCGTCTTTGGACGTCAGCAACTGATAACTCCCCGCCGCCAGCGTGGTGCCCCCGGTTGATACCAGAGCACCTGACTTTAACAACTGGGAGGGTTTCGGCGGACTGGTCACCGACACATTGATATTTACTATTGCCATTTGGGTTATTTCTCCACATAAATGGACGGAATTGCAGACGTGATCAGCCTGCGGGCGACGTTCCTCATCCGCTGCTGGTAGTAGTTAACTTTGAATTTGACCTTTTTCCGCATGGCGATAATGTTGAGCTCATTCTGCGTGATGCGCTCATCCTGTATCACCGGAATATTCATTACGCCCATTTCGGCTTTATCGCTGAGCGTGTAGTCCTGCACATAGCGCAGGAAATCCTCAACGGCAGCATTACGCAGGCCCGTCACGGTGATCGTCACGTCTTCAGAAACCAGTTGATACTGGTTCTGCTTCTCGTCGAGACAGAAGGCTCCGGCCACCGGGCTCGGTTCTCCGCATTTCACTGTGGCGTAGGGCGGTACGAGGTTTTGTACGGAAAGCATTGCCGGGTACATCGGCATGAACTGACTCAGCGAGAGCCAGATCGGTAATGAGTTGGAAACCACCACATCCGCAAGGTCGATATCGTCGGCAGAATTAATAATCTGCGACATCATATGCGGATAAATGGCATGTCCGGTGTAATGGTAAATGTTCGCTGGTTCGTTCAGCCCGGAACGGCGCGAGAAAGCAAACTGAATACCGTAAAACTGACCGATATAAAGCACATCAGAACCAATATCATTAAACGGGTCAATATCGGCCTGCGCGGTGAAGGTCACCACGTTTTTATCGTAGAGCTGTTCTTCATCCTGGATAGATTCGGTGGTCAGGTGCAGGTAGCCTTTTACCACCTTTGTATCCGGTTCAGTATCAGGATCATCCGCAAGAACTGACGCCTTCACCCAGAAAACAAAACCATCAAGGGGAAGCACTTTCCGGACATATTTAGTAAACGTAACGGATGCCGAACGGCTGATATCATCCAGCCCCTGCACCAGCGACGCATTGAGTTCTGTCTTTGCCTGTGACAGTTCACTGAGGGAAGGCATTCAGCACCCCGCTTACCCAGGCGCGCATTGACGCCTGAAACATACCGGTATCGATAAAAGAGGGCCGCGGTTCCCCTTTCCTGTTTTTAAAACGCTTGCTAATCCCCTCCAGTGCACGGGCAGTAGGCACACCTTCTGTGCCATTCATCTCTTCGTTATCAAGGAAAGCGACAAAGAGATGATGTACCTGTGACATGGATTCCGCGAAGGGATCCGCAGGAAGCGGTGCGCCTGCCAGCATATTTTCGAGACCGGCGGCAAGGTCATTACTCATCATCTGTGCAATTTCCTCGCCGTGGCGGTCAAAGAACGTCTGCATGATCCGGTATTTCCCTTCAAGAATTTCGGCCACATCGCCGGTGGTCGTATTCTCGTTTTCATAGGGAATATCCATCACGCCCAGGTGAAGTTTCACGTCAGCCCCCACAAATCGCCGTACTGCTGCGCAATTGCCAGATACCACCGACCATACGGGTCTTTGAGTTGTTGCAGATCTGCAAGAGAGAGGTTTTTCAGTGCATCACTGACAACCCGCGTCTGACTGGTTGATTCGTCGGAAGAGGCGCTGATAACGCCAGCAGTAAAATTGTTGATACCCAGTTTTTCGCGTACCGGACCGAAAGCGACTTCAGGACCGAAGTTAAGCAGAAAGGAGGCCGCGAGGTTATAAACAGCCTGCGAATACAGAACCGGGCTGATACAGGCGATCTGCCGGTTCACCCAGTCCAGGGACATTGACCAGGAGAGACTAACGGCCGGATCGTCATCGGCTAACGCGTCGGCATTAACTCCCATCGTATTACGGATAAACAGGATAAATCCGGCCAGTTCAGGCATGACACACCCCGCTTATTTTTTCTTTTTAGTTCCCGTGTTAACCGCCAGTGTTTCATCAACAAACGCTGTTTCGTCACGGTCATCGGTGGCGCTCAGTCGCTGCTCTGCACTGACTTCCAGCTCACCGAGATAGCCGTTTTCCTGCTCAGTGAGTGCGTTATTTGTTGCCAGTACGGAAGCCTGACGGCGATCGTGCGCTGCACGGTTCAGGTGACCATCGTTATCCCGCATGGCCTTTTCGATAACCTTCGACGACACCGGCTTATCAATGCTGTAACACAACCCGATATAAATACGGTTCTGGTCGATTTTTGTCGCATCAATCAGACCATAATCGGCGTGCTGCTGAATAATAAGGTCGATTTCGGCGCGGGTACCATCAATGACAACGGCCTGAGAGCCTGCATTAATCGGGTGATAAACAAGACGTCCCGTCTCCGGCTTGCGCCAGGCGAAATCGTGGCGCTGTTTGGTGGTGTTGGCGATGTACAGTTTCATGTTTACTCCTGGGTAAAAAATCCCCGCGCACCCTCCGGCACGCAGGGAAATCAGCGAGGGAAAATTAATCGCTGTACTTCATCGAAATGATAGTCAGCGCTTCAGGGCGAAGTACCCAGCCAGAGGTGGAACGCAGTTCGGAAAGCACATCGATCGCCCCGCCCGCAATCGGGGTGGGAATTTCACGCGGTGCCGCCATGTCGCACAGCATCAGTGATGTGGCTTCCAGTGACGGACTCAGTCTGGCGAATTCGTTGGTGTTGATTTTCGCGTTAACCTCAGGGCGCTCGACCTCCGGCATGGCGATGACGATCGCATCCGTTCCGTTTGCCCCGGCACCAATCAGCGTATCGTCATAACCCCATTCAATTTCACAATCAGCATCATCCCCCACACCATTAACGGTGCCTTTCACCGTGGAAGTACCACCGCCCGGACGCTGGTAACTGGTCAACTGAACGATCTGCTGCATTTCCATGGTACCCAGCGTGCGCTGAGGTCCGAGGATAACCATGCGTGACGCCCGGCCCATTTGCATAGTTCGGGTGCGGATCGCCTGAATCTGCGCCAGCAGGAATACCGCCATTTCGCCATGATCGTAAGTAAGTACGGTAGTGTTCCCGCCGCTGTCTGCCGGCAGGCTGATAGTGGTCGCACCGTTGGTGTTCAGTACCCCCTCACCGCCCGCCGGGTTCATTCCATAGAGCAGCGCGTTACGCATTTGCTGAAAAATTGCCTGCCGGGTACCGAGTCGCTGGGCTTCCGGAAGCGCAATCCCCCAGTTCCCCGCTGCGGCCATATCGTGATGATCGTAAATGGCGCGGGCACGGAACATATATGTCGGCGTGCTGACCATTCGCGCCTCCAGTGCCACAGAGGGTAACTGGTTGGCGTTACCTGACTGGCTTGAGGTGACCTGAGTGCGAATATCCAGGCGTTTCATATAAACGTACTGGTCGCCGTCTGCCAGGCGAACCAGCGGGTTACCGCTTGCCATGACAGAAAACGCACCGGATGCCTGCTGATATGACAGGATCATTTCCGGCATGATGTACGACGGATTTACAATTTGATAAGCGGGTGTAATAGCTGGCATCTCTTAGCCTCTCCTGATTACAGCAGAATTACCGCAGCGTTCCCGCTGTCGTTCCAGGTAGCAAAGCCCGTCGCCGAATCGTAAGAAACGGTTTTGCTGTTACCCATCTGCATTTCGATGATTTTTACCGGAAGGGCGACATCCTGCTCTTTTGCCGCGCCTGTGGTTCCCTGCGTGGTCGCATTGCCTGAAGGCACTGAAACCGGAGTAAAAGTGAATGTTGTCGCCGACGGTACGCTGAGCACCTGGACAGTACCGTTGTACGCCGCCGGAACTGCGCCAGAAATCGCGACATAAGCCCCAACTTTCAGGCCGTGCGCGCTGGCAGTCGTCGCGGTCGCAAATCCCGCCAGACTCGCGGTAGGCGCAGTCCAGGTAATAGCGGTTGTAGCCACATCAGCCGCCGCAGTGCTGAACACATCCAGACAATCCTCCGCAAAATTCCACACCAGCGGCTGATTAACAGAAATCCCCGCGCTGGCCAGAGAGATCACGGCATCAGAGGCTTTGACCGGAACACGCATTCCTGAGCCCAGGCGATAAAACGACACGCTCATATTGCTGAGGAGAAGCGGTACCGGGGATTGCGGCGTGGTCAGGCCGTTGTGTGCCTGGTTGAACACGGAAAAGCCCACCAGTTGTGAAAGGCTGGCTGCACGTTTGATAATGCTGCCACGTGGTGCAGAAGAGGCGCCCGGTACCAGTTCGTTAACCGGCAGTCCGCCCCACAAAGGTTTTATTTCATCACTGCCAAGGGTACCAGAAGCCAGCGCATAACGTGCCGCCGGATCGTCCAGCGCCACGCCCTGGATAAGACCATCAGATTTCGCGTAGAACGTGCCGCGCGCGTTAGTGGTCTGCATTGGATTAACTGACAATGCACTCGCCATGTTTATTGTTCTCCGGTTGATTACTGTTTGATGCCAGCGACTTTGCGGCTGACGGCCTGGAACGGTGCCCATGTTGCGGACGGATCGCCGATAAAGGTACTGATACGGCGTCCGGTGGCGTCGGTGCGGATGACTTCACGTAACCCGGCGCCGGGCTCCAGACTGGATGCCGCTGATGCCTGCGCATCGGCATAGATTTTTTTCTCCGCAATACTCAGGAGCTGGCTGTCTGCGATGGAATGCAGATCCACTTCTTTATAATCAGATGAGTATTTTTGCAGGCGGGTCATGATGCGGCGGCGGTATGGAATAGCGCGCTCCCCCGCCATCGGCTGCGGCGCACGCTCACCAAATGAAGCAAACACGCTGTCGGCCTTACACTGGGTATCAGCAATTTCATTACGCTCTTCATCGCTGAGTTCCTGCGGTACACGACTTTTCATTTCTTCCATGTCTGCGCGGATTTTTTCCAGTTCGGCATCCGCTTTGGCTTTTTCTTCTGCCTCCGCGTCCGCTTTGGCCTTTGCTTCGGCGTCAGCCTTCGCCTTTTCTTCCTCTTCCTTGAGACGGGCGGCATCTTCATCAGCTTTCGCCTTTTCTGCTGCTTCAGCATCTGCTTTTGCTTTTTCCTCGGCGTCGGCCTTTGCGCGGGCTTCGCGAGCGTCCAGCGCCTGGTTAATGAGTGCTAATACTTTTTCTTCATCCATTTTCTGGACCTCGTTCAAAAGTGTGTCGGATTTAACTCCCGTCGGTTCCCCCAGCTTGTCCCAGACGCCCTGCTCACAAATAGCCAGGTGGTCCAGTAAAACAGGGTTCCCCTCCAGCAGCAGCGGCTCGCCGTCGACGTTGATCAGAACGTCATCGCCGCCCGTCACCGTGGGGGATGTACTCAGTTGCCGCGTTGAAAGAATCGTGGCGGCGTCAGTGTCGTAGATGCGGGCCATTCCCCACACCTCATCACCCTGGATCCAGGCAAATGCAATCGCACCGATAGTCCTCGCGGCGTACTCCTCGCTGTTCAGCGTGTTTTTCTCCGGGTGCAGCCAGATCACCGGCAAGCCAGAGCACCGGGCGAGGAAATCATCAGTGAGGTAATTCTCGGGAGAACGGTAAGCGTATTGCCTGAACTTAGAACGCCAGGTAACACCCGTTCCGGTGATACGCAGCGCCCACAGGTACATATTTCTGAAAAACTGCGGGGATGTGAGTTGCCCGTCGGCAATAAGCCCGGCAACGTCCTTTTCATTGAGTGGTTCGGCATCAAGCATTGCCACCATGCCGGGATGCAATGGCTCCGGCAGTTCATCCGGAGAAAACCATCCACAGGCCTGATTTTCATCGTTCAGTACCGCGTCGAATTGCTCAGCATCATCTGCGAGGTAGGTAACATAGCCATCAATCAGGGTATGAGGCGTCAGCGGTGCGGAATAATCAAACCCGCATTCTTCCAGCACTTCACGCTTTGCCGCGGCTTCAGGCGTCTCCCCCTCTTCGAGTTTTCCGCCCGGTACCGCCCACGAACCATCATCCCCACGCTTAACCAGAAATATTTTCCCGCCAGACTTAAACAGGATCCCGGCAGCGTAGGTGTTCACTTATCCTCCGTTTCTGATGCCTTCAAAATTTGCTGTTCGGCGACCGACTGACATATTCCCCTCAGTAAATTTTCGCCATTTCTCGGTTTTCATTTCATCCGGCAGACTGCGCACGTTGTAGATGTATGTCAGGTAGCAACGACAAAATACCTCTTCGCCCGGTTGAGTGATTTCATCGAGATAGCCAGCCGGCCCCACCTTCATAAAACCCTTCTTCAACGCCCAGTTACCGCGTATCGCATAGGTTTTCAGGTCGCGGTCCTTGTGTGGTTCCCGATAGTCATAATTGGGCTGGCGCCAGTGGCTGTGCCATACCGCCGCAATCGCCCCGCCATCGGTCGCAATGATGTTATCGATATTGGCAATCAGCTTATGTGTCTGGTCCACCATCACGCGGCGCCGTTCAAAATCAATCTGCCGCGCTGATTTGGCGATATGCTGGCTTGTGGCAACAACGCCAGAACGCGATGAAGCGGATAAACCGGGACTTATCGATGTAATGGGAGGAATGCTGGTTGCCCAGCCACTGAAACGCTGAATTGTCCGGTCAACAGCCTGTGTACGGTTCAGCTTTATCAGGTCGGCAGAAGCCATAATCCGCCTGTCCAGCTCTGCCCGCAGTTTTGGTTCAAGATAATTCAGTGTGAAACGGCTGACGCCAGGATGACGCTTAAGCGCCCTCTCCCGGCCAACCTCCAGATCGTAAGCAGCAGTCAGACGCCGGGACACATATCTGTAAAAATCATCGCCGCCGATTTTATCCTCAGTGGCATTACGCAGGCGCTCAGTCCACATAATCAGACTTTCTTCACTGCTGTAACCATGTTCCAGAAAGAATTTAATCGCGTCACGCAGCTCTTTCAGAAAGGAGTTCATCAAAATTCCCCTCACCAGGCGGTGTTGCATCCGGCGGATTTTGTTCAAGCTGCTCGTAATCCAGTTCCAGACGATCCGCAAACAGGTTTTCGTTCATATTGGCGTTCTCACAGGCCCATTTAATGAGTGTCGCCCTGTTTTGCGGGTCTTTGGTGAGTTGTGGCAACAGCACAGTCAACATCTCAGTAATCGCCTTAAAGCGTGTTTCATCGACTTTAACTTTTTCGCTTTCAGGCTCTTTCAGCGATGACGGCCAGACGTAATCAAAGTTGTTCACCCAGGAACTGAAAGCCGCCTCCCAACTGATGCTTTTGTATTCCGGCAAATCGTTTTTCAGCGCCTCGAAAAACTCAGGCGACCACGCCCGGTACTGAACGATGCGAACGAAAAAATCATAAAGCGGCTGTAAATCCTTGCGCACATCGTCGATATACTGGGCGACTGCTTTTGCATCCTCTGTACCTTCGCCAAATCCGCGCGTAAACGTCTCACTGTTGAGCAGAATCGCGGGCATGTCTGCCGCCGTCGCGATATTCGCCAGAATGTGATTACGGGCCGTATCAAGCGGTTTCTCCAGGTTCTGCATGTCAAGAGATTCAATCTTGTCATTCTCTCCCACCTGCAACACATCGCCGTTACCACCACGTTTCAGCATCCAGCGTTTAATGCCGGACATTTTCTGCATCATGTTATTGACGATAGAACTGGCCTGTTTGATGAATGCCACCAGCAGTCCGGCTTTAATCGTCACCATGTCGTCAGCGCGCATGGACTGAATAAATGATTTCAGCGGATACAGCGCGCGCTGATAAACGCTGCGCCCGGCAAAGCCGAAGGATGATGGCGTGTAGGCCAGATAAATTGGATCCTCGTTCATCATCACACAGCACCGGCTATGGTGGTATGGTTGCCCCGCAGCAGTTACGCTTCCCACCTTCTGAAAATCAGCAGAATTAGGATCCTGATTGAGTACCACAGAACCGGCTGTATTCATCGGATCCAACACGTTAAAGGTGATGGATTTTTTATACAGCGTATCAAACCCTACCGCATCGTTCGTGGGCTCGCCTTCAATCAGCATCACCACTGCGCCAACGCCATAAATACGGGACTGGCGCGCCGTGTTGGCAATAATGCGATCGGCTTTTATGGCTTTCCACTCACGCTCAAAAGCCTCCCTCAACCGCTTTTCAGGCCCGCGCGTCACATGCACGGTTCGCGGTTCTGACATCGCCAGTTTTATCGGGCGGTCGACCATTTTTCCGCCCAGCGGATGAAACAAATAAATCAGCTTGCAGAGCTCATAACCCGCCTGCGCGCCGGGTTCAATGCTCCCGCCCTCCAGAATCTTGCTGAGGACGCCAGCATTGCTGCCCATGCAAATATCATCGTCGTCCTGCATCAGAACCCCTCTCCGTTACCAAGACCAAGCGCGACGCCGTAGTTAAAGCAGTCAAACAGATCGTCGTCCTGGTTTTCTTCACCGATGATGAACTGGAGTACCTGCGTCAGAAGATGGTTTTTCTTCGACTGCTTGTACTCAACGATTTTGTCAAAGGCGTATTTAGAAATGCGTACCTTCCCGGACGCCACATAACCAGAAATGTTGATGGCGCGGGATTCTTTGGGAAGTGACGTTAACTCACTGTCGACAGGGTGGACGTTCCAGCCCTCGTTAGCGCCCTGCTGTAACAGGGTGATGCCGGTTGCCTTATCCTCAATAAACAGGCCTGTGGTCCCCATACGGGCGCGGCAGATTTCGCTAAGGTGTTTAGCTTTACCTTCCCACTGCGGTACGACCGTTTTCAGGAAATACCCGTCAATCTGGATAATGTCCCAGTCCAGAATGATAAGGTGTGGCGACGGCAGGTTATCCAGCGCAAACCAGATACACGCGGATCCGTCGTTCTGGAGTTTTCCCTTTTGCGCACAGTCAACAACACCATAAACCGTATCGCAGGAAAACGGATAATCAACAGGCGCGCCGTTCTCCAGCAACCAGTCAAGCTTGAAAAAGTTCTGCCCGCGCCAGTCCACGAATTCAGCGTTGTATTCCTGCTGAACCACCAGCGGAGGGCGACCGTCGATAATTCGGGCCAGCGCCGCCGGATTAATTGTCGGGTTAGCCGCAGTCGGCGCATGATGTTCCTCCCAGCCCATCGATTTATCATTACAGGCCTGATAGAAAAAATTTTCGTCATCAACGCCTTTCGGCGTACCGGCCATCACCGCATCGCCGTCAAAGTCGAGCAGCGTCGGCTCAATGGCCTGTTCCCAGATATCCCTCATGCCCTTTTTGACGAGACTGCCCTCATCAATAATGACTTTGTGATACTTTCGGGAGCGCCCGGCATCGGGATTATCCAGCGTCCAGAACTCAACCAGACCGCCGCCAATCAGTTCAATAATCGAATCGGTCTTACTGGAACTAATCGTGATCGGCTTTAACAGGTCACGGATGGTCTTAAACGACGGCAGCAGGATTTTATAGGATGGCGCAAACCAGCCTACGCGCATCTGCCGCGCCGCCCAGTTACCGCCCGCCTGTTCAAGCATGGTGGTTTTCCCGAAGCGGCGACCGGCGCGGATAACTTTTCGCTTAGCCGGAGAACGATAAATTTTCTTTTGCCCTGCATGGAACGGCAGGAACTCTATAACATGTTCAGTCGCCATCAGGGGAATTCACCAGTTTAATGACCACTGTCGGCTCGTCGTCTTTGCCTTTGCCCTTGCCTTTACGCTTAAGTTCAACTTCCTGTTCCAGACGTTCAGCCTCGGCGGTGCGTTTTCGGATTTCCAGATCCAACAACCGTTGCGCCAGTTCGGATTCAGCCAGCCCCAGGCGCCGCATAATCGCTTCAAACATTTTTTCGCGACTGATGGTCGATATCTCGATACCGCCCTTCACCAGTTTCGTACCGGAATAAGCAAGGCGGGCTATCGGGGACAGTTTGGTGGTATCAGCGAAATGAGGTCGTCCTACACCATCACCATTACATCGGGGACAATCAGGGTTAGGCTCGCGGTTGTGGTTGTAGCCATATCCGCCAGCATCGTCCGGCTCTTTCCCTTTTTTGGCTTTTGCCTCCGCTTCCCTCTCTTCGAACTCGATAACATCACGCCATTGGTAGTTATGACCAAAGCCCCAGCAGTAACGACAACATCCACGGCGATATTGTGAGATTTCGTTAGCGTCGAACGTAGCGAGCTGCCACATCTGCGCGAGGACCTCATCGGCACTGCCAAGCGTGCGCGCAATGGAGGCTTTCTGCTGCCGCGCAATGGCCTGGGCAACGTTAGGATTCGTTATGAGTTGGCGACCGTAGTTTGGGTCACTATAACCAGCACGTGCAGCGGCAGCGGTGGCGTTGTTGTCCTTCAGGTATTCCGCGACAAATAAGCGCTGCTGAGCGGTAAGTCCATCATCATCCACCAGCTCATTTGCGCTTTTATCTTTCTGCGCAGTGCGCATTTTTTTCTGCGCAGGTTTTTGCGCAGTTTGCGCAGTAGGTTTTTTGATATATCGACGGGCGGTAGCGTAATTCAGTCCCTGCGCTTCACACCAGTCTTTGGGGGAAATACCGGATTTAGCATGCTCGGCGAGGAACTGGTGTTGCAGTGCTCCCCAGTCCGGTTTTGCCATATCTGTTCACCTGCCTGTTTGTCATTATCGCAGACACTCAGGGAATGCCTGCTGTAATGCTTACTTACGTAGCCGTTCCAGCAAATCTTTCTCAAATATCCCGGTACTTTTACACTCCACCGGCTTCACCTTATCGTTACCATCGGCAGTATCCAGTCCGGCAGTGCCTGTCACCATTACCGAAACATTACTGCCTTCACCGGCACTCCAGACCTGCGCGACGATACGGTAATGCTCCTGGATATTTTGTGTCTGCGGTAACAGTGAACAGTCCAGATACAACGAACTCAGTTCCGGATCATCCCCGGTACCGGCGATAATCCCTGTGGTCTGGTCGTTAACACTGGCTGTGATGGCCTTCTCCCTGAAATACAGCGCCACGGCATTCAGCAACTCATCCGGTTTACGGTTACCGATGAATGAGGTTGATATCTGTTCGCTCATCCCTGGCTGCTGCCCGGCCTGGCTGTCCTGCTGTTGCTGCCCTCCTGTTTTAACCGGACCATACACAGTAATGCAGCCGCCAAGACAAAGTGCGGCAGCGGTGGCTAATATACGGCGCATAGTCATTACCGATAATAAAGCGTTGTACACCCGGCGAGGGACACACATACCAGGGCCAGTACGAATAATTTTGCCTTCATTAATTTTCCTTGTTATCCGATTTCAGTTCTGTCCGGTCACTTTGTCCCAGGTACGTTCGCATGTGCTTCCGGCGACATAACGCTCATCAGCCTCTTTTGCGAACTTTCCCGCCAGATCGTCAGCTTCGCCAAGCAACTTGGCGAGCAGTATTCCGGTCTCGGCTTGTGCCTGGCCTGCTGCGGCAAGAGCGGAAAGCCTGCCGGTTTCACTTCCTGCGAGCTGCCGTTGTACTGCTGCGAGCTGCTGTTGCAACCCACTGCGAGCAAGCTCAGCAGCATCAGCATCGGCCTGTATTTTTGCCAGTTCTTCATCTGCTCTTTTCCGTTCTTCATCTGCGGCGTGCTGGCGACGCTGTTCTTTCGCTCGTTCGGTTACTTCACGCTGCAATGCAGCGGTCGCATCGGTAAGGTCTCGTTGCGCCCACTGGTATTTCCAGGATGTATCCGCTTTCTGATAACCTCGTGAATAACACCAGTACGCTGCCGCACATAACAAAAAAGCCACCAGCAGTATTTCTGCTAATGGCTTCCAGAATTTTTTAAGCAATACAGGTAACAGATTCATACCAGCACCGATTTTGCTTTTTCAAAGCGCTCTCGCCTGTCACCGATGCCGTTCTGCCCTCCGTTGATTATCTGTGTAACGCGTACCATGTCGCCGGAATATTTCAGACACCCTTTAGTCGCGAAGAACCACGCTGCACTACGGGCAGCATACGTATCCTGTGCCAGTAGATCCGGATGGGCAACGAGCTCAGTTTTGATCCCGTTACCGCAATCACGGTAGTTGTTCAGACCTGTGATCTGGATAAGTCCACGCCCGCGGTAGTTCCAGCCGTCGCCAGGCCCATTGTTACCCATTCGCTTGCTGTATACCAGATTAGCTATTGCACGCTGTCGCTCGAGCGGAAGCGCCTTCTCACAGGCTTTTCGCCCAAGAGTACTGGCCTGATCTGGAGTGATTCTCCCGGCGCGGATGAATCCGGTCAGCCCGGCGATACTGTAGTTGAAGCTCTCCACCAGCCTTGTAAAACCAGCGCTTTCATGTCCCGCCTGAGCAATGAACATGGCCTGATCCAGTGGAGCAGTAATACCGAATTCGCTCATTGCCGCCGTAATATGTGGATACCAGCGCGCAGCCAGTTCGGCGCTGATACCAGCCGCCTGCTGAAATTGAGACTCGTTCATGATTAAACCTTGTTATTATCCCCACCGATACGACCACTGATAAACTTCATTGCGAAGCCGCGGATAGCATCCACGCCGATAAGACCAACACCGCCACCAATTGCAACAGACAGGGACTTGGGCCAGCCGAAATATTCCAGCGCAGATGAGAAGGTCAACGTCAGGGCGCCGCAAAGCAGGATTTCGAGTGTCTTTTTCTTCCAGCCACCGTTACCGCCAAAATAGGCAATACGCAGACCGGCCATAAATAACGACATCAGAACAGCGCCCAGCGGCGTATCTCCTCGCCACCAGCTCTGGAATAGCTCCAGCCAGCCCTGCCAGGATTGGGGATCGTTGTGCATTTTCATAAGCCTCACCCCCGATGGCTCGGATGGCGCAGTGTGAAGTAGGAATGCCGCCCGGTGGATTAACGACAAAACTCAGAGGGATTATTCCGGACGGCACAAACAGAAAAGCCCCGCACGATGGCGAGGCTTGAATTGTTGCCGGTTACCGCTCCGGCGCGATCAGCAAAAGCTATCGCGGTATCAGATTGTGGTCCTGCCTGTGTGAGC
>NZ_JAMMDE010000008.1:0-223527 GCF_051700745.1 Salmonella sp. NW884
CTGGTGGCGCTGCTGCTGCCGGACGCCGCGCCGCTGCTGGGGATGTTCTGCTTTGGCAATCTGATGCGCGAAAGCGGGGTGGTGGAGCGCCTGAGCGACACGGTGCAGAACGGGCTGATTAATATCGTGACCATCTTCCTCGGGCTTTCCGTTGGCGCGAAGCTGGTGGCGGACAAGTTCCTGCAACCGCAGACGCTGGGCATTCTGCTGCTGGGGGTGATTGCCTTTGGTATCGGGACTGCCGCCGGGGTGCTGATGGCGAAGCTGATGAACCTGTGCAGTAAGAACAAAATCAACCCGCTTATCGGTTCGGCGGGGGTCTCGGCGGTGCCGATGGCGGCCCGCGTATCGAACAAAGTGGGGCTGGAATCAGACCCGCAGAACTTCCTGCTGATGCACGCGATGGGCCCGAACGTGGCGGGGGTAATTGGCTCGGCCATTGCCGCGGGCGTGATGCTGAAATACGTGCTGGCAATGTAAATCTGTTCCTTTCCCGGAGGCGGCGCGTTGCGCCTGTCCGGGCTACCGGATTGCATGGATCTGTAGCCCGGACAGATGCGCAGCATCGCCTCCGGGAATGTCCCATAAGGAGACTTTGATGAATGAAACCATAGCATTTCGTCCGGAAGGCCGGGCATCGACAAAAGATGTGGTTGTCAATTACACGCTGGCGTCACTGGACGAGCTTGAACAACTGCACCCGGCGCTGAATCTGCTGGCGCACCCGTCAATCGTCCGTGGCAGCCATGATTTCTTTGTCCGTTGTTATGACGCGGGCATACAGCATGCGCAGGCCGGGGCGGCTGAAACGGTAGCGGTTTTGCCTGATTCGCTGCCACAAGAACGTCAAAGGAGCGGGTTGCTGTGTGCCGCAGCAGGTCGTCTGGATGCCCTGCGCCAGCCGCTGACGCACAATCGTTTATGTGACCTGGCCAGTCAGTTCTGTGCTGGCATGGCAGATGTTGACAGCGAAACCCGCAGCGGTTTTTATACCGTGCGCAGCATATCGCTGCCGGTTTACCGGCGGCTGTTGCGGGATCAACATTCTCACGGTGTCTGCCTGCAGCAGGCTCTGCTGCACCTGCTGGCCTGGAAGAGCGATTCTCCCTGGGCGCGGCAGCAGGCGCAGCGGCTGCTCTGGCAGGGCGGCGTGCTGGGCGATAAAGGTGAGTTTGCGCTTATGACGCTGGATGATGAACTGCGGGAGCGCCAGATTGAGTGGCCCGGGCTGTGGTCGCTGCTGGCCGTCACCGGGTTTCTGGCGAAATTCCCTGCCGGGCCGATATTTGCTGACTGAAAAATGAGGACTGCTGACAATTATCTGTTGTGTTGGCATTTCTGCGAGAGGCAGCTAGCGCTTTGACTGATTTACGAAATGAGAATATCAACAGATTACGTACTTTTTGTAGGTCCGTAGTTGGAACATTGCCACCTGGTTACACGTTGTCAGCAGCCTCAAGCGTGGATGGTTCCACGCTTTTTTTGTCTATGGAAAACCCCCAGCCAGGCCCTGTCTCTTGATCAGGAGGTCTGATCAAGAGACAGGGCTATGCCGGAGGATATTTATTGGAAACCGATGAGATAGCCCACCGTGTCACCAATCGAAATATAAATAAATATATAACGAAATAATTCGGCGCTATAATTCTCCTCTGATTAATAACGTAGCCCGAACCATGACCTGTCAGGACAAATCACTTTTAGCCCCCGGTCTCGCTTCCACGCCCGTCATTCCGCGCTATCGCCAGATCATACGCAAACGGGCTGTGCTCATGTTAGCTATTGCGCTGGCGATGATGGCTTCACTGATGGTGGATGTAACCTGTGGGTCTTCTGGTTTACCGCTCAGTGCGCTGTGGCAGGCGCTTTTCCAGCCGGAAAAGGTGAATGCGGGCATACACGTTATTGTCTGGGATATTCGTTTACCCTATGCCCTGATGGCGCTGCTGGTAGGCATGGCGTTAGGGTTAGCGGGCGCCGAAATGCAAACCATTTTAAATAATCCGCTGGCGACGCCGTTTACCCTCGGCGTATCGTCCGCGGCGGCTTTTGGCGCTGCGCTGGCGATTGTGTTGGGGATCGGTATTCCCGGTATTCCTGCTGCCTGGTTTATCCCGGCCAATGCGTTCATCTTTGCGCTTTTATCCGCGTTACTCCTGGACGGTATTACCCGTTGGACAGGCGTCGCCGCATCCGGAGTGGTATTGTTCGGTATTGCGCTGGTATTCACCTTTAACGCGTTGGTCGCCATTATGCAGTTTGTGGCTGATGAAGATACGCTGCAGGGGCTGGTATTCTGGACGATGGGGAGCCTGGTCCGCGCGTCGTGGGAAAAATTGGGCGTACTGGCCGTGGTGTTTATTGCTGTGCTTTTTTGCGCGTTACGAAGCGCCTGGCAACTCACGGCATTACGTCTGGGCGAAGAGAGGGCGATGAGCTTTGGGGTTCATGTCCGCCGTTTACGCCTGCTGTCATTGTTGCGTATCAGCTTGTTATCAGCGCTGGCGGTAGCTTTCGTCGGGCCGATTGGTTTTATTGGTCTCGTTGCACCGCACATTGCGCGAATACTTTTGGGGGAAGATCACCGTTTCTACCTTCCGGGCAGCGTGCTGATAGGCGGGCTGGTGTTATCGCTGGCCTCTATTGCGGCGAAAAATAGTATTCCGGGCGTCATGGTGCCGGTGGGGATTGTCACCTCGCTGGTCGGGGTTCCGTTCTTTTTAAGCATTGTATTGCGACATCGGGGGAGTCTCTGATGCGCGGGTTAATGCTCCGCTCATTTAGCGCCGGCTATTCCACTCAGCCGGTTATTGCAGATCTCAACGTTCCCTTACTGCCGCGCGGGAAAATTACCATTTTGCTGGGGCCGAACGGCTGTGGTAAATCGACGTTACTACGTTCGCTGGCCGGGCTGAATAACGCCGACGGCGAGGCGCTGCTTGATGGCGAAGATCTCATGTCGTTATCGTTTGCCGAGCGGGCGCAGAAAGTTGTATTTTTGCCGCAGTCATTACCGCAGGGCGTACATCTGCATGTACTGGAGTCGATTATCGTGGTACTGCGGGCATCAGGCGGCAGAGACAATGCGCAGGGCAGAGCGCAGATACTGGCTATCCTTGAGCAATTGGGCATAACGCATCTGGCGTTGCAGTATCTCGACCAGCTTTCCGGCGGTCAGCGGCAGTTAGTGGGTCTGGCGCAATCGCTGATTCGTCGCCCTGAACTTCTGTTGCTGGATGAGCCGCTCAGCGCGCTGGATTTAAACTATCAGTTTCACGTAATGGATCTCGTGCGTCGGGATACCCAGGCGCAAAATAGGGTGACGATAGTCGTGGCGCATGACATTAATATTGCACTGCGTCATGGTGACCATGTCCTGATGCTAAAAGACGGCAGGCTGGTCGCCAGCGGCGCGCCGGAGACGGTGATTACTGCGGAGCGTCTGGCTGAAGTGTACCGGGTACGAGGACGCGTGGAGCGCTGTTCGCAGGGGAAATTGCAGGTGGTGCTGGACGGCGTGATCGCTGTTTAAGACATATTGCCTGATGGCGCTGCGCTTATCCGGCCTACCCATTGCTCGTAGGCCGGATACGGCAGTTATACCGCCATCCGGCAAAGGTGATTACTTCGCTTTACCCTGATTCGCCACGGCAGCCGCTTTCGCAGCGATCTCGTCAGCGTTGCCCAGATAGTAATGTTTGATCGGCTTGAAGTTTTCGTCGAACTCATACACCAGCGGCACGCCGGTCGGGATGTTTAACTCAAGGATCTCATCTTCACTCATGTTATCCAGGTATTTCACCAGCGCACGCAATGAGTTACCGTGAGCGGCGATGATCACGCGCTCACCGCTCTTCATACGCGGCAGGATGGTGTCGTTCCAGTAAGGAATAACGCGGTCGATGGTCAGCGCCAGACTTTCGGTCAACGGCAGCTCTTTCTCGCTCAGTTTGGCATAACGTGGATCGTGACCCGGATAACGCTCATCATCTTTGGTCAGTTCCGGCGGCGTCACGGCAAAACCGCGGCGCCACTGCTTAACCTGCTCGTCACCATATTTTTCGGCCGTTTCCGCTTTATTCAGCCCCTGCAACGCGCCATAGTGACGTTCATTGAGTTTCCAGGATTTTTCCACCGGCAGCCACGCCTGATCCAGTTCATCCAGTACGTTCCACAGCGTATGGATAGCGCGTTTCAGTACGGAAGTGTAGGCAAAATCAAAGCTGAAACCTTCTTCTTTTAGCAGTTTACCCGCTGCTTTTGCTTCGCTTACGCCTTTTTCAGACAGGTCAACATCATACCAGCCGGTGAAACGATTCTCTTTGTTCCATTGACTTTCACCGTGACGTACCAGAACCAGCTTAGTTACAGCCATACTCTCACTCCTATAAATCATATGTAATGATAATAATTCTCATTATATTGCCGCGAGGTGTTGGCGGCAATGCTTACGCATAACCATAGCGAAAATAGTGGCGCAGTGTAAGGTTCTTGTGAACTCAGAGTTGCGATTTTGTCTTTAAGTGGTGGAGGTTTGAGCAGGGCAATGGCGCGTAGGCCCGATAAGCTTGCGTCATCGGGCATGTAGCGGCATATCGTTAGAACGGAATAAACTGATACTCGGTCAGGCTGGCGTACTCCTCGCCAGGGCGAAGTATACAGTCAGGCTGCGGCCATTCAGGATGATTCGGGCTGTCCGGCAGCAGTTCGCTTTCCAGCGCCAGCCCTTGCCAGTCGGCATAAGGTTCCGGCCCGCGGGAAGGCGTACCCGCCAGATAATTGCCGGAATAAAACTGTAGCGCCGGGGCGGTGGTGTAAACCATCATTTGTAGCTTTCCATCCTGTGACCACAGACGGGCCGCCGGCTTTTTGCCATCACCCTGCGTCTGTAGCAGGAAAGCATGATCGTAGCCTTTAACCTTGCGCTGATCGTCATCGGCGAGAAACTCGCTGGCAATGACTTTTGGCATCCGGAAGTCAAACGAGGTATTGGCCACCGATTTTAGCCCCTGGCGTGGAATACCGGATTCATCTACCGGCAGATACTCATCCGCCAGAATTTGCAGCTTATGTTGGCGCACGTCGGTCCGATCGCCGTCCAGATTAAAATAGACGTGGTTGGTCAAATTCACCGGACAGGGTTTATCGACCGTTGCCCGGTAGGTGATGGAGATTCTATTGTCATCGGTCAGACGATATTGCGCCGTGGCGCAAAGATGGCCGGGAAAGCCCTGGTCGCCGTCATCAGAGGTAAGCGCGAATAATACCTGGCGATCGTTTTGGTTCACAATTTGCCAGCGGCGCTTGTCAAAGCCTTCCGGTCCGCCGTGTAGCTGGTTCTCGCCCTGGCTTGGGCTTAACTGTACGGTTTCGCCGGCAAACGTATAGCGGCTATTGGCGATACGGTTCGCGTAACGGCCAATAGAGGCGCCGAGGAATGACGTCTGTTCAGGGTAGTGTTCCGGGCTGGCGCAGCCCAGCAATGCTTCCCGAACGCTGCCGTCAGACAGCGGAATACGGGCGGAAAGAAGAGTGGCTCCCCAGTCCATCAGCGTTACCACCATCCCTGCGCTGTTGCGCAGGGTTAGCAGGCGGTACGGTTGACCATCGGGGGCCAGTGCGGGCGTTTCATTTAGCACTGTCCTGCTCCTTGTGACGGTTTGCATACATAAAAGGTTTCTTTGATTCCGGTTTTCGCTTCGTACTGTTGCGCAACGGCCTGCTGCACAGCGGGAACCAGATCTTCCGGGATCAGCGCGACAACACAGCCGCCGAAGCCGCCGCCGGTCATGCGCACGCCGCCTTGATCGCCGATGGTCGCTTTGACGATGTCTACCAGCGTGTCTATCTGCGGGACGGTAATTTCGAAATCATCGCGCATTGAGGCATGGGACTCCGCCATCAGTTGGCCCATACGTTGCAAATCACCTTTCTCCAGCGCGCTTGCCGCTTCAACGGTGCGCGCATTTTCGCTCAATACATGGCGAACGCGTTTTGCGACTACCGGGTCCAGTTCGCTGGCAACGGCATTGAACGCCTCAAGGCTGACATCGCGCAGGGCCGGCTGCTGGAAGAAACGGGCGCCGGTTTCGCACTGTTCACGGCGGGTATTATACTCGCTGCCCACCAGCGTGCGCTTAAAGTTACTGTTGATGATCACCACGGCGACGCCTTTCGGCATGGAAACCGCTTTGGCGCCGAGCGTACGGCAATCAATCAGCAACGCATGATCTTTTTTGCCGAGCGCAGAGATGAGCTGATCCATAATGCCGCAGTTACAGCCAACAAACTGGTTCTCGGCCTCTTGTCCGTTGAGCGCAATTTGCGCGCCGTCCAGCGGCAGGTGATAAAGCTGCTGGAAGACGGTGCCCACCGCCACTTCCAGCGAGGCGGAGGAGCTTAACCCGGCGCCCTGCGGCACATTGCCGCTGATGACCATATCCACGCCGCCAAACGCGTTATTACGCTGTTGCAGGTGTTTCACTACGCCGCGCACATAGTTAGACCACTGCTGGCTATCGTGGGTCACGATCGGCGCATCCAGTGAAAATTCGTCCACCTGATTGTCGTAATCGGCGGCAATCACCCGTACGGTACGATCGTCGCGCGGCGCACAGCTAATTACGGTCTGGTAATCGATAGCGCAGGGCAGAACAAAACCATCATTGTAATCAGTGTGCTCGCCGATCAGATTGACGCGGCCTGGCGCCTGAATCGTGTGGGTGGCAGGGTAGCCGAAAATTTCAGCAAACAGCGCGCGCGTTTTCTCTTTCAGATTCATTTTTATACTCCGGATTCGCGAAAATGGATGTCGCTGACCGCGCGCAGGCGTTCAGCCGCTTGTTCTGCGGTTAAATCACGCTGGGTTTCCGCCAGCATTTCATAGCCGACCATAAATTTACGGACGGTCGCAGAGCGCAGCAGCGGCGGATAAAAGTGTGCGTGCAACTGCCAGTGTGCGTTTTCTTCACCGTTAAACGGCGCGCCGTGCCAGCCCATTGAGTAGGGGAAGGAACACTGAAACAGGTTGTCATAACGACTGGTCAGCTTTTTCAACGCCAGCGCCAGAGAGTCGCGCTGCTCGTCGCTTAAATCGGTAATGCGCAGGACATGCGTTTTGGGTAACAGTAGCGTTTCGAACGGCCACGCCGCCCAGTAAGGCACCACCGCCAGCCAGTGTTCGGTTTCGACCACGGTGCGGCTGCCGTCCGCCAGTTCTCGCTGGACATAATCCACCAGCATTGGCGAGCGCTGCTCGGCGAAGTAGGCTTTTTGTAAACGATCTTCGCGTTCGGCCTCATTCGGCAGGAAGCTGTTGGCCCAGACCTGTCCATGCGGATGCGGGTTCGAACAGCCCATCGCCGCGCCTTTATTTTCAAAGACCTGCACCCACGGATAGGTTTTGCCTAACTCGGCGGTCTGCGTCTGCCAGGTTCTGACGATTTCCGTCAGCGCGGGCAGGCTCAACTCCGGCAGCGTTTTACTGTGATCGGGAGAAAAGCAGATCACGCGGCTGGTGCCGCGCGCGCTCTGACAGCGCATCAGCGGATCGTGGCTGTCCGGCGCATCCGGCGTATCGGCCATCAGCGCCGCGAAATCGTTAGTAAAGACGTAAGTCCCTTTGTAATCGGGATTTTTATCGCCGGTGACACGCGTATTGCCCGCACACAGGAAGCAGTCCGGATCGTGGGCCGGCAGCATTTGCTGAGACGGCGTTTCCTGCGCCCCCTGCCAGGGGCGTTTTGCGCGATGCGGTGAAACCAGAACCCACTGGCCGGTAAGCGGGTTATAACGGCGATGCGGATGATCGATGGGATTAAATGGGGTCATAACAACGTCCTTAATCTGGGTATCCCTGCGGATGGCGTGACTGCCAGTGCCAGGTGTCCTGCGCCATTTCGTCAAGCGTGCGGGTGACGCGCCAGTTCAGCTCGCGATCGGCTTTGCTGGCATCCGCCCAATACGCCGGGAGATCGCCGTCGCGACGCGGCGCGAAGTGGTAATTAATGGGTTTACCGCAGGCTTTACTAAAGGCGTTGACCACATCCAGGACGCTACTGCCGACACCCGCGCCGAGGTTATAAATATGTACGCCGGATTTGTCCGCCAGTTTTTCCATCGCCACGACGTGCCCGTCGGCTAAGTCCATAACGTGAATGTAATCGCGTACGCCGGTGCCATCCTCGGTCGGGTAATCGTTGCCGAAAACGGCGAGCGATTCGCGACGACCCACGGCGACCTGGGCGATATAGGGCATCAGGTTATTCGGAATACCTTGCGGATCTTCTCCCATGTCGCCCGACGGGTGCGCGCCGACCGGGTTGAAATAACGCAGCAGCGCAATACTCCACTCCGGCTGGGCTTTTTGCAGATCGGTGAGGATCTGTTCTACCATCAATTTACTTTTGCCGTAGGGGCTTTGCGGCGTGCCGGTAGGAAAACTTTCGACGTAAGGAATTTTGGGCTGATCGCCATAAACGGTGGCAGAGGAGCTAAAAATAAGGTTTTTAACGTTGGCCGCACGCATGGCGCTGACCAACCGCAGCGTACCGTTGACGTTGTTGTCATAGTACTCCAGCGGCCTGGCGACCGATTCGCCGACGGCTTTCAGGCCGGCAAAGTGAATCACGGTATCAATCGCGTGATCGTGCAGAATTTCGGTTATAAGCGCTTCGTTGCGAATATCGCCTTCGACAAAGGTCGGGTGCTTACCGCCCAGACGTTCAATCACGGGCAGCACGCTGCGCTTGCTGTTGCAGAGGTTATCGAGGATGACGACGTCATGACCATTTTGCAGCAACTGTACGCAGGTATGACTTCCAATGTAACCGCTACCACCTGTAACCAATACTCTCATAATTCGCTCCGTTAAGCCTATGGTATGGAATAACCATAGCATAACAAAGATGCGAAAAGTGTGACATGTAATAAATTAGTGGAATCGTTTACACGCTGGTGATTTTACGCATTTATATCAATTAAATGATTACAAATCATCTGGCTTGAGAATGCTTCTGCTTTTTATCCGAAAAAAAGGCGCGTTACGCGCCTGGGAATGAAACGGACGGGGCAGGAGCTGTCAGTCTTTTTTACGCGAGAGTAACTTCCTGGCGAGCGCCCCGACAGCGACGACGCCGATGGCGGTCACTTTCCAGAATTTAAGTAACGCGATACCGAGCATAGCAAGCAGCCCTACTTTCTTGGCCGCGATACCGCCAATCAGCGCGGCGAGCCCATACTCCGCTATTTTGTCCGTTGATTCGTTGAAGTCAGCGTAGCGTTGTCCAGAGTTGAACTTGACGGAACTGAGAATTCTTTTCGCCAGAGGGATTTCGTGGTCAACAGAACCTCTGTCGGTCACCAGATTTAAAGAAAAATAACCTTCACGTCCCAGCAGATAGGTGTTGTAGTTCACGCCTTGTTCATTCAGTGGTTCGTTGGTGCCGATATCATGGATGGCGGCGGACCAGATCAGACGATGATTGGTTGCATCGTAGGTAGGCTTCTCGATCCAGCCAATAATTTCTATCGGCTCAATGCCTTTTGCAATACGATCTTTATTCGCTTCTTTTGTGCCTTTGCGCAGGTTATCCATTAATTCATCGGCATCCCAGTTTTTTGCATCGTCATCTTTTACATAACCAGAATCATCATATTCGATAGAAATAAATCCATTCATTTCCTTTTTAAATACGAGACCGTAAAAATATTCATCGTCAACATAGTTACCAATTTCACGCATAAATACCGCCGCTTCTTTTGCGGGTATCCAGGTAAATCCTTCCGGCAGATTAAGCGTGGCTTTATCACCTAAACTAATTTTTGTCGGACCCGCAACGGCGGCGCGACTCATGCCTTCAACAGCGACCTCAACGGCGGTTTTACGCGCTTCCTGCGCAGCGGTCGGCTTTTGCTCAGCATAACTGCCGGGGCAAAATAACATGGCTGCCAGTAAAAATAGTATTATTTGTGGAAAACGAAAAGCCATAATGAATCCCTTATATTCACATACGACATCATTGTCGAAAATTTCAGGATTATTATGACAATGAGGCGGTCAGCGATTCAAGAGATAGTAAGCTTATCGACAGTTATTATTATTCTTAATAAAAGGAGAGTGGTTCCAGAATGGCGCGCGGCGCCATTCTGATAATACATTTAATTATTGCATCGTCCGGAAACGTACTTATAACATTCGCCCTCTGGTACAAATTCCAGCCGGTGGGTAATACAGGCAGGCGCATCCTCTGCATGATGGGAAACGAACAGCAGTTGGGTCTCTCCCTGGCGAATTAATACATCTACAAAACGGCGTACCAGTTGGCGGTTCAGCGGGTCCAACCCTTGCAGCGGCTCATCCAGAATCAACACTGTCGGATGCTTAACCAGCGCGCGCACGATCAGCGCCAGCCGCTGCTGTCCCCAGGAGAGACTGTGGAAGGGGGCATCCGCCGTACGCTTATCGATTCCCAGAATATCCAGCCACTGTTGCGCCAGTTTTCGTTGCCTGTCTGAAACGGCCTGGTAAATGCCGATAGAATCGAAATAGCCGGAGAGAATGACATTGCGTACCGTGGTACTGACGCGGTAATCCAGATGTAAACTGCTGCTGACGTAGCCGATATGTTTTTTGATATCCCAGATTGTTTCGCCGCTTCCTCGCCGCCGCCCGAACAGCGTAAGATCGTTGCTGTAGCCTTGCGGATGATCGCCAGTAATAAGGCTAAGCAACGTAGACTTACCCGCTCCGTTAGGACCGACGATCTGCCAGTGTTCGCCTGGATTTACTCGCCAGCTTAGGTGGTGGAGGATAGGGCGATCGTTATACGAGACTACGCCATCGTTAAGTACGATCCGTGGTTCGCCATCGGGTAACGCATGGCGGGCGGAAGGTTCGTCCGGTTCGGGTAATTGTACGTCGGTCAGACGCTCGCTGTGCGCGAGTTGAGCGACCAACGCCCGTTGCAGCAACTCTGTCGTCGTTCCGGTCTCCGCCAGCGTACAGTCGGCAAGCACGCCGGCAAACTGCACGAAGTCCGGGATTTCATCAAAACGGTTGAGTACCAGCGCCAGGGTCATACCCGCCTGGTTCAACGCCGTCAGGCGTTGCGCCAGTTGGTGACGGGCGGCCACGTCAAGCCCGTCGAACGGTTCATCAAGGATCAATAACTCCGGCTCAGACATCAGCGCCTGACACAGCAGCGCTTTTCGCGTCTCGCCGGTAGAAAGGTATTTAAAACGCCTGTTGAGTAAAGCGGAAATGCCGAACTGCTGCGCCAGCATCGCACAGCGGGCAGGATGGTGAACTTCATCCTGAATAATTTCCGCGGTAGTGCGCCCGGTATCGTCTTCGCCAGGACTGAGCATATCGGTGTTATTACGTTGCCACTCATCGCTGACCAGCTTTTGCAATTGTTCAAAGGACAGACGAGTAATGCGGGTAAACCGACACTGGCGCTCGCCTGTTAATAACGGCAGTTCACCCGCCAGCGCGCGGGCGAGCGCCGACTTCCCGCTCCCGTTAGCCCCAACGAATGCCCAGCTATCGCCCGCATTGAGCGTCAGCGAATCCAGATGAAGTGTTTTTGTATCGCTCAGACGAAACGTGCCTTGCGAAATTTGCAACGATGACATTTTGCATCCCATTTTTTGCAGCGATGAATGACAGGGATACGTCTTTCGGCAACGGATGTCAATGTGCTTAGCACAACGTTGCAATAATCACTCTGTCCGCATTAAACCAGGCAATCACGTCATCGCCTTCCTTTAACGTGGCGGCATCCGCAGTCGGTATCGTGGCGCACAGCGTCTGGCCGTCCGGCAGCGCCATCAACACTTCACACTGTTCCGCGCCGCGCTCGATATGGCTGATCGTTCCCGACAACTGATTGTCAGCGGCGCGCGCAACGGCTGCATCCCGGGTAATGCCAACCCACGGCGCTTTTAGCAGGATCAGCACTTCTTTACCTTCCTCCAGGCCGAGACGCTCGCCGCTTTGCGCCGTCAGCGCGACTTTAAGCCGCGTTTTGCCGTCGGCCAGCAGCACATCGACATGCTGTTGCACCTGATCGCGATCGCGGGCGGTAATGGTGCCGAACCACTGATTTCGGGCGCTGGTTTGCAGTGAAAAGCGGGAAATAGCGGCCAGCAGACTGTCAAGCGGCAGGGCGTCATCGTCGCTTAACACATCGAACGCTTTTTGCTGAATTTGGCCCAGCAAATCGTAAAGCTGGATCAGACGCTGACCATAGCGGGTTAATACCGCGCCGCCGCCGCCTTTGCCGCCCGTTGCGCGCTCAACCAGCATATGTTCGCTAAGCTGGTTCATGTCGTTTATCGCATCCCAGGCGCTCTTATAGCTGATTCCCGCGTCTTTCGCGCCCTGACTAATAGAGCCGGAAAGCGCAATGTGTTTCAGCAGAGAGATACGTCGGGGATCGGCAAAAAGCTTTTGCTGAAGTTTCAGGGTAAGAAGGATTTCGGCCTGCATAACCAGCTCCTGGTAAAAAGACTATTGTGACTGAAAAGCGCGTCAGCGCAAAGCCGACCGCACAAAAGGGGAGTGCTTTTCTGTGTGATGCGGTTAAAATACAAAAAGGACTATATCTGGAGTTGCCCATGTTAGAGTTATTAAAAAGTCTGGTATTCGCCGTCATCATGGTACCGGTAGTGATGGCCATCATCCTCGGTCTGATTTACGGTCTGGGTGAGGTGTTCAACATTTTTTCCGGTATCGGTCAGAAAGACCAGTCCAGACAGAACCGCTGATTTCCCCAAACGCCCGCTCAGTCGGGCGTTTTTGTTACTCAAGATCCTGCTTTTCCTGCCGATATTTTCTGTGTTTAATCGTTAATGAGTATGAATAACCGCTGGGAAACCCCTGAGATTATCGTTATATTGTTGTTTACATAACGAAACGCACAAGGAGTTACAGATGGCGCATTCCTGGTTACGCCTGGTCGCAGGGGCAACATTATCTTTCGTCATCGCCGGTCATGCGCTGGCGGATGAAGGCAAGATCACCGTATTTGCCGCCGCGTCGCTAACGAACGCGATGCAAGACATTGCGGCAGAATATAAAAAAGAGAAAAATGTGGATGTGGTCTCCTCATTCGCCTCCTCTTCAACGCTGGCGCGGCAGATAGAAGCGGGCGCGCCGGCGGATCTGTTCATCTCTGCTGACCAGAAATGGATGGATTACGCAGCCGATAAAAAAGCGGTGGATACCACGACGCGCGAAACATTGCTTGGCAATAGCCTGGTGGTGGTGGCGCCGAAAGCCAGCGAGCAGAAACCGTTTACCATCGACAACAAAACGGACTGGATTCGTCTGCTGAACGGCGGACGTCTGGCAGTGGGCGATCCGCAACACGTACCGGCGGGAATTTATGCCAAAGAAGCGCTGCAAAAGTTGGGCGCATGGCAAACGCTTGAACCGAAACTGGCGCCGGGCGAGGATGTGCGCGGCGCGTTGGCGCTGGTCGAACGTAACGAAGCGCCTTTGGGCATTGTATACGGTTCTGATGCGGTCGCCAGCAAGGGGGTCAACGTGGTGGCGACGTTCCCGGAAGATTCACATAAAAAAGTGGAATACCCCATCGCTATCGTGGAGGGGCATAAAAATGCGACCGTCAGCGCGTTCTATGATTACCTGAAAGGACCGCAGGCCTCGGCAATCTTTAAACGTTATGGATTTACGACGAAGTAATGATACTGACCGATCCAGAATGGCAGGCTGTCCTTCTTAGCCTGAAAGTGTCTTCCCTGGCCGTGCTGTTTAGCCTGCCGTTTGGGATCTTTTTTGCCTGGTTACTGGTACGATGCCGGTTTCCGGGCAAAGCCTTACTTGATAGCGTCCTGCATCTGCCGCTGGTGCTGCCGCCGGTGGTGGTCGGCTATCTGCTGCTGGTGTCGATGGGGCGACGCGGGTTTATTGGCCAGTGGCTGTATGACTGGTTCGGTCTCACGTTTGCCTTTAGCTGGCGCGGCGCCGTGCTGGCGGCGGCGGTGATGTCCTTCCCGCTGATGGTGCGGGCCATTCGGCTGGCGCTGGAGGGGGTGGATATCAAGCTTGAACAGGCCGCCAGAACGCTGGGCGCCGGGCGCTGGCGCGTTTTTCTGACTATCACCTTACCGCTTACCCTGCCGGGCATTATTGTCGGTACGGTGCTGGCGTTTGCCCGTTCGCTTGGCGAATTTGGCGCGACCATTACCTTTGTTTCTAATATTCCGGGCGAAACCCGCACCATACCTTCCGCCATGTATACCTTGATTCAGACGCCTGGCGGGGAGAGCGCGGCGGCGAGGCTGTGCGTGATTTCGATTGTATTAGCGCTGATTTCGCTGTTGATTTCTGAATGGCTGGCGCGGATTAGCCGTGAACGGACGGGGCGCTAACCATGCTGGAGCTTAATTTTTCCCAGACGCTGGGAACGCACTGTTTAACCCTCAACGAAACGCTGCCAGCCAGTGGGATCACGGCTATCTTTGGCGTCTCCGGCGCGGGAAAAACCTCGCTGATTAATGCCATCAGCGGTTTGACTCGCCCGCAAAAAGGACGCATCGCGCTGAATGGCCGGGTGTTGCATGACGCGGAAAACGGTATCTGTTTAACGCCGGAAAAGCGCCGCATCGGTTATGTTTTCCAGGATGCGCGCCTGTTCCCCCATTACAAAGTACGCGGCAATTTGCGCTACGGCATGGCGAAAAGCATGACCGGCCAGTTTGATAAGCTGGTGTCGCTGCTGGGAATTGAAGCGTTGCTTGATCGCCTGCCGGGGAGCTTGTCTGGCGGAGAAAAACAGCGCGTAGCGATAGGCCGGGCATTGCTCACCGCCCCGGAGTTGCTGCTGTTGGACGAACCGTTGGCCTCGCTGGATATCCCGCGAAAACGCGAATTACTGCCGTACCTGCAACGGCTGGCGCGAGAAATCAATATTCCCATGCTGTATGTCAGCCATTCTCTCGATGAAATTCTCCACCTGGCGGATAAAGTCATGGTGCTGGAGGATGGACAGGTTAAAGCGTTTGGCCCGCTGGAGGAGGTCTGGGGAAGCAGCGTTATGCACCCGTGGCTGCCGAAAGAGCAACAGAGCAGTATTCTGAAAGTCAGCGTGCTGGAGCATCACCCGCATTATGCCATGACCGCTCTGGCGCTTGGCGACCAGCACCTGTGGGTAAATAAACTCAATCAGCCGCTGCAATCCACACTGCGTATTCGCATACAGGCGTCGGATGTCTCGCTGGTACTACAGCCGCCGCAGCAGACCAGTATCCGCAACGTATTGCGGGCAAAAGTGGCGAGTTGTTATGACGATAACGGACAGGTGGAAGTCCAGCTTGAGATAGGCGGCAGAACGCTGTGGGCGCGAATAAGCCCGTGGGCCAGGGATGAGCTGAATATCAAGCCTGGCCTGTGGCTTTACGCGCAGGTGAAAAGCGTTTCTATCACCGCCTGACTATAGCAGGTGGGTGTAAATAAATTTGGCGATGCTATCGGTAGTGTTATCGCCGATCACAACGTCAGCGCGCGCTTTCACCGCATCATCGGCGTTGCCCATCGCAACGCCGGTGCCTGCCGCCTCCAGCATACTGATGTCGTTGTAGTTATCGCCGAAAGCGATCACATTTTTCATTGACCCTCCCTGCGCTTCTATCCACTGGGTAAGGCGCTTGCCTTTACTGTTGCCTTTGCGCGCGATATCCACCTGATCGTGCCATGACCATTCGCACTCCAGGCCAAGCGCCTGTTCAACATGCTGACCGAACCGCTGTAGTCTGGGAATATCTTCATCGGTAAGCGCAAACTTCCACACGGCATTCACGTCGCGCGCCGCCTGCGCCAACGAAGAGACCTGTGTAAAGGTCGGACGTTGCTCCGGTGGCAAGGTCTGCGCCCACCGGGAGGTACGCACGACGTGACCGGTTGGGTGTTCGTAAAGCATAGCGTCATCAACATACATCAGGCCGTGAATCTGATGCTCATCCAGTAAATCAATCAACTGCAACGCTTTATCCACGGGCATAGGATCGGCATCCAGGACAGTTTTAGCTTGATAATCATACAAATAGGTGCCGTTGCAGCAAATAGCAGGTGTTTCCAGCGCCAGCGCCTGATAAAAAGGATGAATAGCAACGTGATGGCGACCAGTGACAATGATAAGTTGAAAGCCCGCCTCTTTGGCGCGTGATAGCGCGTCAAGCGAGGAGGGGAGTAAGGTTTTATGCGGGGTTAATAACGTTCCGTCTAAATCGAGGGCAATCACGCGTGCAGTCATAATTTTTTCCAGATTAAGAGTAATAATTCCGTCTGTCGGCATGGTACACCGGGACGGTAAGCAGACAAAATTCTGCGTCTGAATTCAGCATTCGCCGTCAAAAGCGACTACGTTAAGCTGTGTCCTGTTATTGCAGCTACATGCCATATGCAAAGGAGTATTCATGAAACAAACAGTCTATACCGCCAGCCCTGAGAGTCAGCAAATTCACGTCTGGAGCCTGAACCACGAAGGGACGCTGACGCTGGTGCAGGTCGTGGATGTGCCCGGTCAGGTTCAGCCGATGGTGGTCAGTCCGGATAAACGCTACCTCTATGTCGGCGTGCGCCCGGAGTTTCGTGTCCTGGCGTATCGTATTGCGCCGGATGATGGCGCGCTGACGTTTGCCGCCGAATCCGCCCTGCCGGGTAGCCCGACCCATATTTCTACCGATCATCATGGTCGTTTTGTCTTTGTCGGATCGTATAACGCCGGTAATGTCAGCGTGACGCGCTTACAGGATGGCCTGCCGGTTGAGCTGGTGGATGTGGTGGAGGGGCTGGACGGCTGCCACTCGGCAAATATTACGCCGGATAACCGTACCCTGTGGGTGCCTGCGCTAAAACAGGATCGCATTTGTCTGTTTACGCTAAGCGATGACGGCCATCTGGTGGCCCAGGAGCCGGCGGAAGTAAATACAGTTGAAGGGGCAGGCCCGCGTCATATGGTCTTCCACCCGAATCGACAATATGCGTATTGCGTCAATGAACTGAACAGTTCGGTGGATGTCTGGCAGCTTAAAAATCCGCATGGCGAGATAGAGTGCGTACAAACCCTGGATATGATGCCCGCCGATTTTTCCGATACCCGTTGGGCGGCGGATATTCATATTACGCCGGATGGACGGTATCTGTATGCCTGTGACCGCACCGCCAGTCTGATTACCGTCTTTAGTGTCTCCGAAGATGGCAGCGTACTGAGCGTTGAAGGCTTCCAGCCGACGGAAGCCCAACCGCGCGGCTTTAATATCGACAATAGCGGAAAATACCTGATTGCTGCGGGTCAAAAATCACATCATATCGCGGTCTATGAAATTACGGGCACTCAGGGGTTGCTGACGGAAAAAGGCCGTTATGCCGTCGGCCAGGGGCCAATGTGGGTTGTGGTGAACGCGTACTAAAGACGCCGTGTGCCGGAGGGCGGCGGGCTGGAGCTCATTAAGGCGGGATGCCTGATTAATTTCAATAAACATCGCTTGCAGTAAAACCACGGGCCGCCACATCTGCTGCGGCGGCCCGTTTATAAGCCTGAACCGGAACGGCGATTACTGCTTAGGTTCCGCTACCACTTTACTGCCTACACCGCGGTTGTTGTATTCCCACATGCGGTTGTAGTTAGTGTCGTTCAGATTACGCTGCACCTCGTCTTTGTCATCCACGGTTCCCGTATTTCCAGCAAACGGACGTTTCGAGATGACCGCGTCGGCCCACGGTTTGGCAACGTTGAAGCCCTCGTTAATCACGCTGTCGCGGATCACGACCTGACCGTTGGTGTTGGCGTCGACATCCAGCGAGCGGCCAAGCTGCGCAACGCCATCGCCGGAGGCGTTAAAGCGGCTGTTGATCGCCAAAAAGCCATAGTAAATATTGGACAGCGTCGCCGGGGCGAAGACGTAGGCTTCCTGCTGTGTGCGGGAGTTGACGACCTGGAAGTTGGTGTTATCGAACACCACGGCACCGCGTCCGGACACCATATCCACATCGCCTTCAATATAGCTGTTCGTCACCAGCGTACGCGGCTGGCGATCGGTTTGCAGACGGTTCTGCACGCCGCTGTTGGTCACAAAGAAGGTGTTCTGGCGGCCAAGGATATTGACCTTGTTAATCTGGACTTTGTCGCCATCGGTACGCAGCGCTATCGCCGGATGGTTTCCGGCATCGACGCTGTCGCCCAGCGTGTTCTCGATGGTCAGATTTTGTAGCTGCAGACCGTTATTCTGCGACCAGAACGCGGCAGAACACATCACACCGATCGTCGCGGCGTGTTTGCTTTGGCAGTTATCGAACATATACCAGGCGGGTTTACCAGGCATATATTTCCCGCCGGGATTCACCGCGCGGCGCCAGTCAGCGACACTCATTTCACCATCAATCGCCATCCCAATTTTCACATCGATCGGTTTTTCACCGGTCCCGTACAGGGTCAGACTTCCCGGCGCGGCGGGAACATACACGGTCCCCTGATAGTCGCCCGGCATAATAGCAATGTACTGGCGTTTGTTCGTGCGTTTAACCATTGCCGCATCGACCGCGGCCTGAATTGAGGTGTGCGTAACGCCTGGCGTACCCGCCGGCCCCACCACAAAGTCAGGCTGTGCGGGCAGGGTAATCGGCGACGGCGACCACGGGGCGGTATTCGGCGTCAGGGAGGCAAAATAGCGCGCCGCAACGAAGTTTTTCGCTTCATTTGCCGACAGAATTGGGCGCGAGGCGATGCCAGGCGCGGTTTGATCGGAAGGGATCTGATCGGGTGGCGTAGAGCTACAGGCGCTCAGCGTCACGCCAAAAGCCAGTGCCAGCGCCAGACGGGAAACCGATAATGTATTCACAGGTTGCTCCGGGCTTGAAAAAGTTAAATGACATCCATTGAAGCCTGCTTTTTTATACTAAGTTGAACGAAACGGGAAGGCGAAAAGGTAAAAAGTTCCTTTTCAGGCTGGAAACACCTGTAGCATCAGATAGTTTTATCACAATTAAGCAACAACTTTCGCGCTTTGAGTTGACAATCCGGAGCAGAAAGAAAATAAATGTCTATACAACTCATGACAGGCAAGAGAGCGACAGGAATGCGGCAACTTTTACCGGGCGATACTGTCTGGCGAAACATCAGGCTGGCGACAATGGACCCGCAGCGGCAAGCCCCGTACGGGCTGGTAGATAACCAGGCGCTGATTGTACGCGAAGGGCATATTTGCGATATCGTGCCAGAGACGCAGCTTCCTGTCAGCGGGGGCAATATCCATGATATGCAGGGACGACTGGTAACCCCGGGACTTATCGATTGCCACACGCATCTGGTGTTTGCCGGTAACCGCGCCGCAGAGTGGGAGCAGCGGCTTAACGGCGCGTCATACCAGCATATTAGCGCTCAGGGCGGCGGCATTAACGCGACGGTATCAGCAACCCGCGCCTGTGCGGAGGAGACGCTCTACCTGTTGGCGCGCGAACGCATGATGCGCCTTGCCAGCGAAGGCGTTACGCTGCTGGAGATTAAATCCGGCTATGGTCTGGAGCTGGCGACAGAAGAAAAGCTGTTGCGCGTCGCTGCAAAACTTGCCGCCGAAAACGCTATTGATATTAGCCCCACGCTATTGGCCGCTCATGCTACGCCAGCGGAGTATCGTGACGACCCGGACGGCTACATCACTCTGGTCTGCGAGACGATGATTCCGCAGCTCTGGCAAAAAGGGTTATTTGATGCGGTAGACCTCTTTTGCGAGAGCGTCGGCTTTAATGTGGCGCAGAGTGAGCGCGTGTTGCAGACGGCGAAGGCGTTAGGTATTCCCGTTAAAGGCCATGTTGAGCAGCTTTCGCTGTTGGGCGGCGCGCAGTTGTTGAGCCGTTATCAGGGTTTATCGGCGGATCATATCGAATATCTTGATGAAGCGGGCGTCGCGGCGATGCGTGACGGCGGTACTGTCGGCGTGTTGTTGCCCGGCGCGTTTTATTTTCTGCGCGAGACGCAGCGCCCGCCGGTGGAACTGCTGCGCCGCTATCAGGTGCCTGTCGCCGTCGCCAGCGATTTCAATCCCGGCACCAGCCCGTTTTGTAGTTTGCATCTGGCGATGAATATGGCCTGCGTACAGTTTGGTCTGACGCCGGAAGAGGCATGGGCGGGCGTTACGCGCCATGCCGCACGCGCGTTGGGAAGACAGGCGACGCATGGGCAGATCAGGGCCGGCTACCGGGCGGATTTTGTGGTGTGGGATGCTGAACAGCCGGTAGAGATTGTGTATGAGCCGGGGCGTAACCCTTTATATCAGCGGGTATACAGAGGACAAATCTCATGACGCAATGGTATCCGGCTTCTCCGGCGCTCTGGCAGGGGCGCGATGACAGTATAGAAGCGCCGGATGCGCGGCGTCTGTTTCAGACCGTCACGCGCAGCGAGACCTTTTCCCCCGAAAACTGGCAGCAAAAGATCGCGTTAATGGGATTTGCCTGCGACGAGGGGGTAAAACGCAATGCAGGCCGTCCCGGCGCGGCAGGAGCCCCGGATGCGTTGCGTAAAGCGCTGGCGAATATGGCCAGCCACCAGGGACATGAACGGCTGGTGGATTTAGGCAATTGGGTTGCGCCGACGCCCGATCTGGAAGGCGCGCAGCAGGCCTTGCGCGATGCGGTAAGCCGCTGTCTGCGGGCCGGGATGCGCACGCTGGTACTGGGCGGCGGGCATGAAACCGCGTTTGGACACGGCGCGGGGGTGCTGGATGCGTTTGCGCAGGAAAGCGTAGGGATCATTAATCTTGATGCGCATCTGGATCTCCGTCAGACCGACCGGGCAACATCCGGTACGCCGTTTCGTCAACTGGCGCAGCTATGCGACGCGCAGAGCCGCGCGTTTCATTATGCCTGTTTCGGCGTGAGCCGTGCGGCGAATACGCAGGCGTTGTGGCGGGAAGCGCAGTGGCGGAATGTTACCGTGGTGGAGGATCTTGACTGCCATGACGCGCTGGCGCAGATGACGCAGTTTATCGACAAGGTGGATAAAATTTATCTGACTATTGATCTCGACGTATTGCCTGTCTGGGAAATGCCGGCCGTCTCCGCTCCCGCAGCGCTGGGCGTGCCGCTGATACAGGTTCTGCGTTTAATTGAGCCGGTTTGCCGCAGCGGAAAATTACAGGCGGCGGATCTGGTTGAATTTAATCCACGCTTTGATGAAGATGGCGCAGCGGCGCGCGTGGCGGCGCGGCTTGGCTGGCAAATCGCGCACTGGTGGCGTTAATCTGTCATCCGGAAAACACTCTCCGCATAAGGAAGGCTTCACGCATGTATTCATCCCGCTCCCGTTCTGTGCCTGCGCCTTTTTACGAAACGGTGAAACAGGACATCTGTAAAAAAATAGCCGGCGGCGTCTGGCAGCCGCACGATCGCATTCCGTCGGAAGCTGAACTGGTCGCTCAGTATGGCTTTAGCCGAATGACAATCAACCGGGCGCTGCGTGAGCTGACGGATGAAGGGTGGCTGGTGCGTTTACAGGGCGTGGGGACGTTTGTCGCCGAACCGAAAGGCCAGTCCGCGCTGTTTGAAGTCCGCAGTATCGCCGAGGAGATTGCCGCCCGCCATCATCAGCATCGTTGTGAGGTGCTCACGCTGGAGCGTGTGCGGGCAAACGCCATCCAGGCCAGCGCTCTCAACGTCAATGAGAGCGATGTCATTTTCCATTCCATCATGGTGCATTATGAAAACGATCTGCCGGTACAAATTGAAGATCGCTGCGTGAATGCGGATATTGCCGTGGATTACCTGACGCAGGATTACCGTCAGACCACGCCGCACGCTTATTTGTCGCGGATCGCGCCGCTAACGGAAGGGGAACATATTGTGGAGGCGGTGCGCGCCACGGCGCAAGAGTGCGCGTGGTTAACTATCAAAGAGCATGAGCCTTGTCTGCTCATTCGTCGTACAACCTGGTCCGCGTCGCGGATTGTTTCTCACGCCCGCTTACTTTTCCCCGGGTCGCGCTACCGGCTACAGGGACGATTTATCTCCTGAGCGGCTGCTGCCGGAAAACGTGATTGCTGACACAATATAACAAAATTGTATCATTTTTGTTAATTCTATTCTTGTGCTTACTTGTATAGACAAGTATATGTCTGATTCTTATCTGTGGGTCTGCGGCGGTGCCTGATAGTGGCGTTTTAGCGTTATTTGGCGATGGCAGACCGATAATAATGAGGAGTCATTGCTATGCCTGAAAGCAAGTATCGTCAGCAGACTATCCGCGCGCCCAGAGGCACGGTATTAACGGCGAAAAGCTGGCTGACAGAAGCCCCGCTGCGGATGTTAATGAATAATCTCGATCCTGACGTGGCGGAAAATCCGCATGAGCTGGTGGTCTACGGCGGGATTGGTCGCGCCGCGCGCAACTGGGAATGCTATGACGCTATTGTTGATGCGCTCACCCGGCTGGAGGCGGACGAAACGTTGCTTATTCAGTCTGGCAAACCGGTCGGCGTATTTAAAACGCACGACAACGCGCCGCGGGTATTAATCGCCAACTCCAACCTGGTTCCCCACTGGGCGACATGGGAACACTTTAACGAACTGGATGCGAAAGGGCTGGCGATGTACGGTCAAATGACGGCCGGAAGCTGGATCTATATCGGCAGCCAGGGAATCGTGCAGGGAACATACGAAACCTTTGTCGAGGCGGGGCGTCAGCACTATAACGGCACGCTGGCGGGACGCTGGGTGCTGACTGCCGGGCTGGGCGGCATGGGCGGCGCGCAACCGCTAGCCGCGACGCTGGCCGGAGCGTGTTCGCTGACGATTGAATGCCAGCAAAGCCGTATCGATTTTCGTCTGCGTACTCGCTACGTGGATGAGCAGGCCGCCACGCTGGATGACGCGCTGGCCCGCATTACTCGCTACACCCGCGAGGGGAAAGCCGTGTCCGTCGCCCTGTGCGCGAATGCGGCGGATATCCTGCCGGAACTGGTTAATCGCGGCGTGCGCCCGGACCTGGTGACCGATCAGACCAGCGCCCACGATCCGCTACATGGTTATTTGCCCTCCGGCTGGCGCTGGGAGGAGTATCAGAAAAACGCGCAATCCGATCCCCACGGGACGATGCAGGCAGCGAAACGTTCCATGGCGGCGCATGTTCGGGCGATGCTGGCGTTCAGTAAAATGGGCGTGCCGACCTTTGACTATGGCAACAATATTCGCCAGATGGCGAAAGAGATGGGGGTGGAAAACGCCTTTGATTTTCCGGGATTTGTGCCAGCCTATATTCGTCCGCTGTTCTGTCGTGGCATCGGGCCGTTTCGCTGGGTGGCGCTGTCCGGCGATCCGCAGGATATCTATAAAACCGATGCCAAAGTCAAAGAGATAGTGGCTGAGGATAAACATCTGCATCACTGGCTGGATATGGCGCGCGAGCGCATTCATTTTCAGGGGTTACCGGCGCGTATCTGCTGGGTAGGCCTGGAGTGGCGGCAAAAACTGGGGCTGGCGTTCAACGAAATGGTGCGTTGCGGCGAGGTATCCGCGCCCATTGTGATTGGCCGCGATCACCTGGATTCCGGCTCTGTCGCCAGCCCTAACCGTGAAACCGAAGCGATGCGCGACGGCTCCGACGCGGTTTCCGACTGGCCGCTGTTAAATGCGTTGCTGAATACCGCCAGCGGGGCGACATGGGTATCACTCCATCATGGCGGCGGAGTGGGGATGGGTTTTTCGCAACACGCCGGTATGGTGATTGTCTGTGATGGCACTGACGAGGCCGCCGCGCGTATTCGCCGCGTGTTACACAACGATCCGGCGACGGGCGTCATGCGCCATGCCGATGCCGGATATGATCTCGCGGTGGAATGCGCTGTTGAGCAAGGTCTGAATTTACCGATGGTTGCGGCGACGCAGGGGAAAGGCTGATATGAACACCATGACACTCACTCCGGGGCAGTTAAGTCTCTCTCAACTGTACGATGTCTGGCGTCATCCGGTACAGCTTCGGCTGGACGCCAGCGCCATTGACGGCATTAACGCCAGCGTTGCGTGCGTCAATGATATCGTTGCCGAAGGGCGTACCGCCTACGGCATCAACACCGGTTTCGGCCTGCTGGCGCAGACACGCATCGCTGATGATGACTTGCAAAATCTACAGCGATCGTTGGTGCTGTCTCACGCCGCGGGTGTAGGCGACCCACTGGATGACGCGATGGTGCGTCTGATTATGGTATTGAAAATCAATAGCCTGGCGCGCGGGTTTTCCGGGATTCGGTTGAGCGTGATAGAAGCGCTCATCGCTCTGGTAAATGCCGGCGTGTATCCGCTGATTCCGGCAAAAGGCTCGGTTGGCGCGTCGGGCGACTTAGCGCCGCTGGCGCATCTGTCGCTGACGCTGCTTGGCGAAGGAAAAGCGCGCTGGCAGGGCGAATGGCTTCCGGCGCAGGCGGCGCTAAAAAAGGCCGGACTGGAACCTGTCGCGCTGGCGGCCAAAGAGGGGCTGGCGCTGCTTAACGGCACCCAGGCGTCGACGGCCTTCGCGCTGCGCGGTTTGTTTGAGGCACAGGAGTTATTTGCCTCCGCCGTCGTCTGCGGCGCGCTGACCACCGAAGCCGTACTGGGATCGCGCCGTCCTTTTGATGCGCGTATTCATGCCGCGCGCGGACAACAGGGGCAAATTGACGTCGCGCGGTTGTTCCGGCATCTGCTGACCGATACCAGCGCCATTGCTGAATCACATCACCACTGTCATAAAGTTCAGGACCCGTATTCCCTTCGCTGCCAGCCGCAGGTAATGGGCGCTTGTCTGACCCAGTTACGTCAGACGAAAGAGGTACTGCTGGCTGAGGCCAACGCGGTATCCGATAATCCGCTGGTCTTTGCCGAGGCGGGGGAGGTGATCTCCGGCGGTAACTTCCATGCTGAACCGGTTGCCATGGCGGCGGATAATCTGGCGCTGGCGATAGCGGAAATCGGCGCGCTATCGGAGCGGCGCATCGCGCTGATGATGGATAAACATATGTCGCAGTTACCGCCGTTCCTGGTGAAAAATGGCGGCGTTAATTCCGGTTTTATGATTGCCCAGGTCACCGCCGCGGCGCTTGCCAGCGAGAATAAAGCGCTGGCGCACCCGCACAGCGTGGATAGCCTGCCGACCTCGGCGAATCAGGAAGATCATGTCTCAATGGCCCCGGCGGCGGGACGGCGACTCTGGGAAATGGCGGCGAATACCCGCGGCATCATTGCCGTGGAGTGGCTGGCGGCCTGTCAGGGGATAGATTTACGGGAAGGGTTAACCTCTAGCTCGTTACTGGAACAGGCGCGGCAGACACTGCGCGAGCGGGTGGCGCACTATACGCAGGATCGTTTTTTCGCACCCGATATTGAGTGTGCGACGACGCTGCTGGCGCAAGGCGCGTTACAGCGTCTGCTGCCGGACTTTATGTGAATGCTGCCGGATGGCGCGGCGCGTATTCGGCTTACCCAACCCGTTGGCAGGGTAAGACGTTTACGCCGCCATCCGGCACAGCGTTTAACTGAACATCGCCGTGATCGAGGCGCTGGCGAGCGAATGGAAATGCACGTTAAAGCCGACCATCGCGCCGCTGGCGTCTTCATCAACGTCAAGACGCTCGACGTCCAGCGCGTGAACCGTAAAGATATAGCGGTGCGTTTCCCCTTTAGGCGGCGCCGCGCCGCCGTAGCCCGCTTTACCGAAATCGGTACGCGTCTGAATGACGCCGTCTGGTACGGCCACCAGGCCTGAGCCGAACCCCTGGGTCAGTACGCGCGTATCCGCCGGGAGGTTCACCACCACCCAATGCCACCAGCCGGAGCCGGTCGGCGCGTCGGGATCGTAACAGGTCACGACAAAACTTTTGGTGCCCATCGGCACGTCGTCCCAGGCCAGATGCGGCGAAATATTATCGCCATCATAGCCCATACCGTTAAAAACGTGGCGATGAGGAAGTTTATCTCCATCGCGCAAATCGTTGCTGATAAGTTTCATGCGCTCTCCTTTTGACTCACCAGAAGTGTAGCCAGAAGCAGCATCGCTTACCGCTGATTAATGGCTAAAAAATGTTTCATTGTGTACCGCGTCATTGACCGCCTGGGTCAAACGGCGCAGTTGATCCGGACGAATAATGTAGGGCGGCATCAGGTAGATTAGCCTGCCGAACGGCCTGATCCAGACGCCTTGCCCGACGAAGAAGCGTTGAAGCGCCGCCATATTGACCGTGTGCGTGGTTTCAACCACCCCAATCGCGCCCAACACCCGCACATCCGCCACCCAGGGCGAACTTTGCGCGGGGGCTAACTCAGCGCGTAACTGAGACTCGATAGACGCCACCTGCTGACGCCATTCGCCGCTTTCCAGCAGCGTCAGGCTGGCGCAGGCGACGGCGCAGGCCAGCGGATTCCCCATAAACGTCGGGCCATGCATAAAACACCCCGCCTCGCCGTTGCTAATAGTCTCTGCAACCTGGCGTGTCGTGAGCGTTGCCGAGAGGGTCATGGTACCGCCGGTTAAGGCTTTGCCGAGACACAGAATATCCGGCGCGATCCCGGCGTGCTCGCAGGCGAACAGTTTGCCGGTACGGCCAAACCCGGTGGCTATTTCATCGGCAATCAGCAGAATGCCTTCACGATCGCACATGTTACGAATACGCCTGAGCCATTGTGGATGATATATGCGCATCCCGCCCGCACCCTGAACGATAGGTTCCAGAATCACGGCGGCTATTTCATGGCGATGCGCGGCCATCAGGCGGGCAAATGGCGCGATGTCGCTTTCATCCCATTCGCCATCCATCCGGCTTTGCGGCGCCGGCGCGAACAGATTTTCCGGCAGATAACCTTTCCACAAGCTGTGCATGGAGTTATCCGGATCGCACACCGACATCGCGCCGAACGTGTCGCCATGATAACCGTGGCGAAACGTCAGAAAACGCTGACGCGATTCGCCCCGCGCCTGCCAGTATTGCAGCGCCATCTTCATGGCCACTTCTACCGACACCGAACCAGAGTCGGCCAGAAAGACACACTCCAGCGGCTCAGGCGTTATCGCGACCAGCTTACGGCACAGATTCACCGCAGGTGTATGGGTTATGCCGCCGAACATGACATGCGACATGGCGTCAATTTGCGCTTTCATCGCCGCATTCAATTGCGGGTGGTTATAACCATGAATGGCCGCCCACCAGGAGGACATCCCCTCAATCAGGCGTTCGCCCGAGGCGAGAACCAGCTCGCAGCCTTCGGCCCGCTCAACGGGATATACCGGCAGCGGCGAGGTCATGGAAGTGTAAGGATGCCAAATATGGCGTTTATCGAAGGCCAGATCGTCCGTTGTCATAATCGACTTGTAAACCAAATTAAAAAGATTTAGGTTTACGAGTCTACACCATATCAAAAACAAACAACATATTTTGGAGAAGCCCGATGGCTCGCCACCCACGCTGGACACTGTCGCAAGTAACCGAATTATTTGAAAAACCACTGCTGGAATTGCTGTTTGAAGCGCAGCAAATTCATCGCCAGCATTTCGATCCGCAGCAGGTACAGGTTAGTACGCTGCTGTCGATCAAAACCGGCGCCTGCCCGGAGGATTGTAAATACTGCCCGCAGAGCTCGCGCTATAAAACCGGGCTGGAAGCCGAGCGTTTAATGGAGGTAGAGCAGGTACTGGACTCCGCCCGTAAAGCGAAAAACGCCGGTTCGACCCGCTTCTGTATGGGGGCGGCCTGGAAGAATCCGCATGAACGCGATATGCCTTATCTGGAGAAGATCGTACAGGGCGTCAAAGCGATGGGGCTGGAAACCTGTATGACGCTCGGCATGTTGAACGAGAGCCAGGCGCAGCGTCTGGCTAACGCCGGGCTGGATTACTACAACCACAACCTCGATACCTCGCCGGAGTTTTACGGCAATATCATCACTACCCGTACCTATCAGGAGCGCCTCGACACGCTGGAAAAAGTCCGTGAAGCAGGGATTAAAGTGTGCTCCGGCGGCATTGTGGGTCTGGGCGAAACGGTTACCGATCGCGCCGGACTGTTGTTGCAGTTAGCGAACTTACCGACGCCGCCGGAAAGCGTGCCAATCAACATGCTGGTGAAGGTGAAAGGAACACCGCTTGCGGATAACGATGACGTGGATGCGTTTGATTTTATTCGTACTATCGCCGTAGCGCGCATCATGATGCCGACCTCATACGTGCGTCTTTCCGCAGGGCGTGAACAGATGAACGAGCAGACCCAGGCGATGTGCTTTATGGCCGGGGCGAACTCGATTTTCTATGGCTGCAAATTGTTAACTACGCCAAATCCGGCAGAGGACAAGGATCTGCAGTTATTCCGTAAGCTGGGGCTGAATCCGCAGCAGACCAGGGTGCTGGCGGGCGATAACGAGCAGCAGCAACGTCTGGAGCAGACGCTGATGACGCCTGACACCGATGATTATTACAACGCGGCAGCCTTATGAGTTGGCAACAACGCGTCGACGATGCGCTGACGGCGCGTCGGGCGACGGATACGTTGCGCCGCCGCTATGTGGTATCGCAGGGCGCCGGACGCTGGCTGGTAGCGAACGGGCGACAGTATCTTAACTTTTCCAGCAATGATTACCTCGGCTTAAGTCAACATCCGCAGATTATTCGCGCCTGGCAACAGGCAGCGACGCGTTTTGGCGTCGGCAGCGGCGGGTCGGGTCATATCAGCGGTTATTCCGTGGCGCACCAGGCGTTAGAGGAGGAACTGGCGCAATGGTTAGGATATCCACGCGCGCTGCTGTTTATCTCTGGCTTTGCGGCGAATCAGGCGGTCATTACTGCCTTAATGAAAAAAAATGACCGGATTGTGGCCGACAGGTTGAGTCATGCTTCCCTGCTGGAGGCCGCCAATCAGAGTCCGGCGCAGCTTCGCCGCTTTATCCATAACGATACGCAGCATCTGTCGCGTTTACTGCAATCGCCCTGCGTGGGCCAGCAACTGGTGGTGACAGAAGGTGTATACAGCATGGACGGCGACAGCGCGCCGCTGGCGGAAATCCAGCACATTGCCCGCAGGCATCATGCCTGGCTGTTGGTTGATGATGCGCACGGCATCGGCGTGACTGGCGATGAGGGGCGGGGCACCTGCTGGCAGCGGGGGGTGAAGCCTGAGTTGCTGGTGGTGACTTTCGGTAAGGGGTTTGGCGTCAGCGGCGCAGCGGTGCTCTGCTCGGAAAGCGTCGCGGATTATCTGCTGCAATTCGCCCGTCATCTGGTTTACAGCACCAGTATGCCGCCCGCCCAGGCGCAGGCGTTAAGCGCCTCGCTGGCGGTGATCCGTAGCGATGAAGGTAGTGAACGGCGCGAAAAACTCGCCGCTCTGGTTCAGCGCTTTCGGGCCGGCGTTAACGCGTCCCGGTTTACGCTACTGAATGCCCATAGCGCCATCCAGCCGTTAATCGTGGGCGATAACAGCCGTGCATTGCGCCTGGCGGAGGCGCTGCGTCAACAAGGATGCTGGGCGACGGCGATTCGCCCGCCGACGGTGCCTGTCGGCACGGCGCGCCTGCGCTTAACGTTAACGCAGGCGCATGAAGCGTGTGATATCGACCGTCTGCTGGAGGTACTGCATGGCGCAGGTGAATAAGCAGGCTATTGCGGCGGCGTTTGGCCGGGCCGCATCGCAATATGAACAGCACGCCTCTTTACAGCAACACAGCGCGGATGCGCTGCTGACACTGTTGACAGGCCGCCAGTTTGCCAGTGTGTTGGACGCAGGCTGCGGCCCCGGACGTATGAGTCGTTACTGGCGAGAGCGGGGGAGCGAAGTGACCGCCCTGGATCTTTCGCTGCCGATGCTGCAACAGGCGCGCGATCGTCAGGCGGCGCATCACTATTTGCTGGCGGATATCGAAGCGGTTCCCCATGACGCCGAAGTTTTTGACCTGGCCTGGAGCAACCTGGCGGTCCAGTGGTGCGGCGATTTACGTGATGCGTTGAGCGAGTTGTATCGGGTTGTACGGCCCGGCGGCGTGGTGGCGTTTACCACCTTGTGCCAGGGGTCGTTGCCGGAGCTGCGTCAGGCATGGCAGGCCGTCGATAATCGCGCTCACGCGAATAGCTTTTTGCCGGAAGAGGCCATTGACCACGCGCTGCGCGGCTGGCGGGCGTCTCGTCATACTCAGGCGATGACATTGTGGTTTGAGGATGCCCTGAGCGCGATGCGCTCGCTTAAAGGCATTGGCGCCACCCATCTTCATGAAGGGCGGGAGTCGGATGTATTAACCCGCGCCCGGCTCAGACAGATTCAGTTGGCATGGCCGCAGCGGCAGGGGAAATATCCGCTGACGTACCATCTTTTTATGGGAGTGATTGAACGTGACTAAACGCTATTTTGTGACCGGTACTGATACTGAAGTCGGTAAAACGGTTGCCAGTTGCGCCTTATTGCAGGCCGCAACGCAGTTAGGTTATCAAACCGTAGGCTATAAGCCCGTCGCTTCCGGCAGCGAAATGACAACCGACGGGCTACGCAATAGCGATGCCCTGGCCTTGCAGCGTAACAGCAGCCTGCCGCAACCTTATTCCGCTATCAATCCTTATACTTTTGCCGAGCCTACCTCTCCCCACATCGTTAGCGCCGACGAAGGCCGGGCGATAGACGCGGCGGTGTTATCACGCGGATTACGAACGCTGGAGGCGCAGGCAGACTGGGTGTTGACAGAAGGGGCGGGCGGCTGGTTTACACCGCTCTCTGCCACGCTGACGTTTGCCGACTGGGTACAGACGGAGCAGCTGCCGGTGATTCTGGTTGTTGGCGTCAAGCTGGGCTGTATTAATCACGCCATGCTGACGGCGCTGGCGGTAGAACAGGCCGGATTACCGCTTGTCGGATGGATAGCCAACGACATGCAGCCGCCAGGCGCGCGTCATGGTGAATATCTCGCGACGCTTCGCCGCGTCATACCGGCCCCGCTGTTAGGGGAAATCCCGTGGCTGGGCGTTTCTCCATCGCAGGCGGCGACAGGACAGTATCTGGACCTTAGCCCCCTGGAACGCGCCTGACCGCGCTTAAAAATCGCCTTCTTGCAGGATCAGACGATCCTGCTGTTCTTTCGCCAGACCCTCCTGACGTCGCCATGCTAAAAATGTGCAAAATGTGAGCGTCTACGCCTCAATTTTTGCCTTCTCGTTAGCCAATAATCTGCCAAAAATAGCGATAATTTTTTTTTATCGCCCGGCGAAAATGTCAGGGGCTGATTTTGCCAGGCGGCAGGGGATACGGGCTGGAAGCAGTTATCCACTATTCCTGTGGATAACCTTGTGTATTAGAGTTAGAAAACACAACGTAAGCGAGAGGCGACGCGGCCTGCGACTAAATTGGCGCGAAAGACGGCTTGAGAAAATATCCCTTTTCAGACAGCAAGTTATATAAAATCAATGGTTGTAAAGGAAGGGGGATACGTTGACATAAAACTTTCATCATCCGACTTGACAAATGTTAAAAAAGACTCTGGTCTGGGGATAACCAGCACACTGCTGGAATTTTACCCCGCGACTGTCTATGTTTTACCTCTAAATAGCGTGGGGTATCTGCCGATAGCCATTATACACTGGAGTGTTACTGTTTTTTCATCCAGTATTTTTTATTGGCAATATTCACCGTCGAGAGTAAAATTACACCCCTGCCCGCTCACTCCTTCAGGTAGCCGCTCATGAGTAAACCGTTCAAACTGAATTCCGCTTTTAAACCTTCTGGCGATCAGCCGGACGCTATACGTCGTCTGGAAGAGGGGCTGGAGGACGGGCTGGCGCATCAGACGTTATTGGGCGTGACCGGCTCCGGGAAGACATTCACCATTGCCAACGTCATTGCGGACTTGCAGCGGCCAACGATGGTGCTTGCGCCCAATAAAACCCTGGCGGCGCAGCTCTACGGTGAAATGAAAGAGTTTTTCCCGGAAAACGCGGTGGAGTATTTCGTCTCCTACTATGACTACTATCAGCCGGAAGCGTATGTGCCAAGTTCGGATACGTTTATCGAAAAAGACGCTTCGGTAAACGAACATATTGAGCAAATGCGGTTGTCGGCAACGAAAGCGTTGCTTGAGCGACGCGATGTCGTGGTGGTGGCTTCCGTGTCCGCGATTTACGGTCTGGGCGATCCGGATCTCTACCTGAAAATGATGCTGCATCTGACGGTGGGAATGCTGATTGACCAGCGCGCGATTTTGCGTCGGCTGGCGGAATTGCAATACACCCGTAACGATCAAGCTTTTCAGCGTGGTACCTTTCGCGTGCGCGGCGAAGTGATCGACATCTTCCCGGCTGAATCTGACGACATCGCGCTACGCGTTGAGCTGTTTGATGAAGAAGTGGAACGCCTGTCGCTGTTCGACCCGTTAACCGGGCAGGTAGAGTCAACGGTGCCACGTTATACTATCTATCCCAAAACGCACTACGTGACGCCGCGCGAGCGTATTCTGCAGGCGATGGAAGAGATAAAAGATGAGCTGGCGGACAGGCGTAAGGTCTTGCTGGCAAATAATAAGCTGCTTGAAGAGCAGCGATTAAGCCAGCGCACGCAGTTCGATTTAGAGATGATGAACGAGCTGGGCTACTGCTCAGGCATTGAAAACTATTCCCGCTTTCTGTCGGGCCGCGGGCCGGGCGAACCGCCGCCAACCTTGTTCGATTATCTGCCCGCCGACGGACTGCTGGTGGTGGATGAGTCTCATGTCACCATCCCGCAGATAGGCGGCATGTACCGCGGCGACCGGGCGCGCAAAGAGACGCTGGTCGAGTATGGCTTCCGTCTGCCTTCGGCGCTGGATAACCGTCCGCTGAAGTTTGAGGAGTTTGAAGCCTTAGCGCCGCAAACTATCTATGTTTCCGCCACGCCCGGCAACTATGAGCTGGAAAAATCTGGTGATGAGGTGGTGGATCAGGTTGTGCGACCGACCGGGCTGCTGGACCCGATTATTGAAGTGCGTCCGGTGGCGACCCAGGTGGACGATCTGCTGTCCGAAATTCGTCAGCGTGCGGCCATTAATGAGCGTGTCCTTGTCACTACGCTCACCAAACGGATGGCGGAAGATTTGACCGAATATCTGGAAGAGCACGGCGAGCGCGTGCGTTACCTGCACTCAGATATTGATACCGTGGAGCGCATGGAAATCATCCGCGATTTGCGTCTGGGCGAGTTTGACGTTCTGGTGGGGATTAACCTGCTGCGCGAAGGGCTGGATATGCCGGAAGTCTCGCTGGTGGCGATTCTGGACGCCGATAAAGAGGGCTTCCTGCGCTCCGAGCGCTCCCTGATTCAGACCATAGGGCGCGCGGCGCGTAACGTTAACGGTAAAGCGATTCTGTATGGCGATAAAATCACGCCGTCGATGGCGAAGGCGATTGGCGAAACCGAGCGACGTCGCGAGAAGCAGCAGAAGTACAACGAAGAGCACGGTATCACTCCGCAGGGGCTGAACAAAAAAGTGGTCGACATCTTGGCGCTGGGGCAGAACATTGCGAAAACCAAAGCGAAGGGGAAAGGCAAGGGCCGTTCTACGGCAAAAGCCGGAATTGTCGAACTGGATATGACGCCGAAAGCGTTGCAGCAGAAAATTCATGAACTGGAAGGGCAAATGATGCAGCACGCGCAAAATCTGGAGTTTGAAGAAGCCGCGCAAATTCGCGACCAGTTGCACCAGTTACGCGAGTTGTTTATCGCGGCGTCCTGACAATGTGTCGATCGCCAGCGAGTCATCGTTACCATGGCTCGCTTTTGAGAATTTCAGTTCAATAGTAAGGGCTAAGTCAGTCAGGAATGAAAAACAGTGACAGGCTTTGACTAACGAGATTGTCGAAAAAGTCAAAACATCAATGGGGTAGCTAGTTTAATCACAACTGAAGAAAATTAGCGTTGAGGCTGAACCCAACGCTAATTTTCCCTCTCTCCTCGGCTATGAAAAAAAACGCCCCGTATTATCGGTATAGCTATCCTTATGATCGTCATTTTAATCTTATGTGAGTTCGTTGAAATCGTGTCATGGCAACAGATAACATCATCCTACGTAAAAAAAGAGGTGATAGAAGCGTGAGCATTTATAAGTCAAGCGCTGCAAATACTGAATGATTTGTCCGAAATAATGACGACTGTGACCTCTTATTTAAAGTTGAGAATATCCTTATCTGTTACTTTAGGTTACGTTCAGATCAGGTAGGGAAAATATGTTTAATATTACTAATATACACTCTACGGCAAGGCATCAAAGTATTAGCAATGAGGCCTCAACAGAGGTGCCTTTAAAAGAAGAGATATGGAATAAAATAAGTGCCTTTTTCTCTTCAGAACATCAGGTTGAAGCACAAAACTGCATCGCTTATCTTTGTCATCCACCTGAAACCGCCTCACCAGAAGAGATCAAAAGCAAGTTTGAATGTTTAAGGATGTTAGCTTTCCCGGCATATGCGGATAATATTCAGTGTAGTAGAGGGGGGACAGACCAATACTGTATTTTGAATGAAAATAGTCAGGAAATTCTGTCTATAGTTTTTAATACAGAGGGCTATACCGTTGAGGGAGGGGGAAAGTCAGTCACCTATACCCGTGTGACAGAAAGCGAGCAGGCGAGTAGCGCTTCCGGCTCCAAAGATACTGTGAATTATGAGTTAATCTGGTCTGAGTGGGTAAAAGCGGCGCCAGCGGAAGAGGCAGCAAATCGTGAAGAAGCCGTACAACGGATGCGTGACTGCCTGAAAAATAATAAGACGGAACTCCGTCTGAAAATATTAGGACTTACCACTATACCCGCCTGTATTCCTGAGCAGATAACTACTCTGATACTCGATAACAATGAACTGAAAAGTTTGCCGGAAAATTTACAGGGAAATATAAAGACCCTGTATGCCAGCAGTAATCAGCTAACCAGTATCCCTGCCACGTTACCGGATACTATACAGAAAATGGAGCTGAGCATTAACCGTATTACTGAATTGCCGGAACGTTTGCCTTCAGCGCTTCAATCGCTGGATCTTTTTCATAATAAAATTAGTTCCTTACCTGAAAATCTACCTGAGGAACTTCGGTACCTGAGCGTTTATGATAACCGCATAAGGACACTGCCAGAACATCTTCCGTCAGGGATTACCCATTTGAATGTGCAGAGTAATTCGTTAACCGCTCTGCCTGAAACATTGCCACCGGGCCTGAAGAATCTGGAGGCCGGCGAAAATGCCTTAACCAGTCTGCCCGCATCGTTACCACCAGAATTACAGTTCCTGGATGTAAGTAAAAATCAGATTACTGTTCTGCCTGAAACACTACCTCCCACGATAACAACGCTGGACGTTTCCCGTAACGCATTGAGTAATCTACCGGAAAACCTCCCGGCGGCATTACAAATAATGCAGGCCTCTCGCAATCGCCTGGTCCGTCTCCCGGAGTCGTTACCCCGTTTTCGTGGTGAAGAACCTCAACCTACAAGAATAATCGTAGAACATAATCCTTTTTCAGAACGAACAATACAGAATATGCAGCGGCTAATGTCCTCTGCGGGTTATCAGGGACCCCAGGTATTTTTTGCCATGGGCGACTTTTCAATTGTTCGGGTAACTCGACCACTGCATCAAGCTGTCCAGGGGTGGCTAACCAATCTCGAGGAGGAAGACGTCAACCAATGGCGGGCGTTTGAGACGGAAGTAAACGCGGCAGCCTTCAGCATGTTTCTGGATCGTCTTAGCGATACGCAGAACACCCGACACCCGGATTTTAAGGAACAAGTCTCCGCCTGGCTAATGCGCCTGGCTGAAGATAGCGCACTAAGAGAAACCGCATTTATTATAGCGATGGATGCAACGATAAGCTGTGAAGATCGGGTCACACTGGCATACCACCAAATGCAGGAAGCGACGTTGGTTCATGATGCTGAAAGAGGCGCCTTTGATAGCCACTTAGCGGAACTGATTATGGCGGGGCGTGAAATTTTTCGGCTGGAGCAAATAGAATCGCTCGCCAGAGAAAAGGTAAAACGGCTGTTTTTTATTGACGAAGTCGAAGTATTTCTGGGGTTTCAGAATCAGTTACGAGAGTCGCTGTCGCTGACAACAATGACCCGGGATATGCGATTTTATAACGTTTCGGGTATCACTGAGTCTGACCTGGACGAGGCGGAAATAAGGATAAAAATTGCTGAAAATAGGGATTTTCACAAATGGTTTGCGCTGTGGGGGCCGTGGCATAAAGTGCTGGAGCGCATAGCGCCAGAAGAGTGGCGTGAAAGGATGGCTAAAAGGGCTGAGTGTATTGAAACGGATGAGTATCAGAGCCGGGTCAATGCTGAACTGGAAGCTTTAAGAATAGCAGACGACTCTGACGCAGAGCGTACTACTGAGGTACAGATGGATGCAGAGCGTGCTATTGGGATAAAAATAATGGAAGAGATCAATCAGACCCTCTTTACTGAGATCATGGAGAATATATTGCTGAAAAAAGAGTTGAGCTCGCTCATGAGCGCCTACTGGCGATAGCTGAACGCAGTTTATCAGAAGGGGGGAGAGAGCCTGTTTACCCTTCGGTGTAAACAGGCTTCTGATAAGCGCAGCGTCGTCGGTAAACGGGCTTAACCCAACGCCTGTAGCGCTTTTTCCAGCGCATTGTGTAATAACTGACGATCGTGGCGATAGGGGATATCGCTGGCCTCCAGCACTTCCTGAATCACCAGCCGATCGTTCACCGCACTGACGTCAACTTGCGGCCCAACCACTACTGCGTCAATGACTTTTTTGCCAATATATTGCTCCATCATCGCCAGCTTATCGACCAGCGTTAAACTGGCGGCGGGCAGACTCAGTTCGCGACCCAGATTGCCGATATACACCATTGGCGCTGGGGTGCGCCGCAGCGCCTGCGCCAGTTCATCCAGCAGCAGGCAAGGCATCAGGCTGGTATAAAAACTGCCAGGGCCAATCAGAATCAGATCCGCGTCATTAATGGCCTGTACCGCTTCCCGCGTCGCCGGAACGTTTGGCGTTAACATGATCTCCTGAGGCGGCGTCGCTAACTGATCGATATTCACCTCGCCGTAAATCTCATGCCCCTGTTCGTCAATCGCCATCAGATCTACTGGTAGCTCCGACATCGGGATCAGCTGCGCGTCCACTTTAAGCAGATTACGAATTAAATTAATTGCTTCCAGAGGCCGCACGCTCAGGTGATCTAACGCCTTTAACATCAAATTTCCGAGGTTATGACCAGAAAGTTCGCCATTACCGCCAAAACGATACTCAAACATAGCGGACGCGACGCTAGGTTCGGTAATTAACTGATTCAGACAGTTGCGCATATCGCCCCAGGCGATCCCGCCTTCCGAACGGCGAATACGGCCAGTTGACCCTCCGTTATCTGTGGTAGTCACAATGCCGGTCAGGCGCGAACCTAAAGAAGAAAGCGAGGAGAGGACGCGTCCTAATCCATGCCCTCCGCCGAGGGCAACGACACGATCAAGGTCAGCCAGCGTACGATTGCGCATAAAAATTCCTGAAGTCAAATAAGCAGCGCTACAGTAGCGCAAGTCGCGGGTTTTCAGCAATTAGCCGACCGGCTAAAAGACAATTAATTATTCCCGACTACCCCTTTATAGCGAGGGCGTTACCACGGCTAAATGATATATATCAATGTAAAAGTGTGATTTTCACGTATTCTGTCGCTAAATAGCACGATCATATCGCTATGTATATGTTTATATAGCGAAAGCGTGATGGCGAAATTGTCATTTACACGCTAGTATCGGCGTAACCACAGTAAACACTCTAGCCTCTGCACCTGGGTCATTTTTGATATGGTGCTTTGGCCGTGACAACGTTTAACGTTTGCCACCAGGGCGCAGGAAGAAATGACTCCGCCTCCCGTATTTGGAAAGGTGTACATGGCTTCACAACTTACCGATGCTTTCGCGCGTAAGTTTTACTACTTACGTTTGTCGATTACCGATGTGTGCAACTTTCGTTGCACCTACTGTCTGCCGGATGGCTACAAACCTGGCGGCGTCACTAACAACGGTTTCCTTACCGTCGATGAAATTCGTCGCGTTACGCGTGCTTTTGCCAGTCTTGGCACGGAAAAGGTGCGTCTTACCGGCGGCGAGCCTTCATTACGCCGTGATTTTACCGACATCATTGCCGCCGTGGGTGAAAATGATGCTATTCGCCAGATCGCGGTGACCACTAACGGTTATCGACTGGCGCGCGATGCCGCGAACTGGCGCGAAGCGGGGCTGACGGGCGTCAATGTTAGCGTGGATAGCCTGGATGCGCGTCAGTTCCATGCGATTACCGGTCAGGACAAATTCCGCCAGGTGATGGCGGGCATCGATGCCGCCTTTGATGCCGGTTTCGAAAAGGTGAAAGTCAACACCGTGCTGATGCGCGACGTGAATCACCATCAGTTGGATACCTTCCTTGCCTGGATTCAGCCTCGCCCCATTCAGTTACGCTTCATTGAACTTATGGAGACGGGCGAGGGGAGCGATCTCTTCCGCAAACATCATATTTCGGGTCAGGTATTACGCGACGAGCTGATTAAGCGCGGCTGGATCCACCAGCTCCGCCAGCGTAGCGATGGTCCGGCGCAGGTTTTTTGTCACCCCGATTACGCCGGTGAGATCGGTCTCATTATGCCGTACGAAAAAGATTTCTGCGCCACCTGTAACCGCCTGCGTGTTTCGTCCGTCGGGAAGCTGCATTTATGTCTGTTTGGCGACGGCGGCGTGAGTTTACGCGACCTGTTACAGGATGATGCGCAGCAATACGCGCTTGAGAAACGTATTTCTGACGCGTTGCGGGAGAAAAAGCAGACCCACTTCCTTCATCAGAGCAATACTGGTATTACGCAAAATTTATCTTACATTGGTGGTTAATCCTTAATAAGGAGATTTCAGATGAGTCAGGTCAGCGCTGAATTTATCCCGACCCGCATCGCTATTCTTACTGTTTCCAGCCGACGCGGCGAAGAAGACGATACCTCCGGTCATTATCTGCGTGATTCGGCGCAGGAGGCCGGGCATGAAGTGGTGGCGAAAGCCATCGTTAAAGAGAACCGTTACGCGATTCGCGCCCAGGTTTCCGCCTGGATCGCCAGTGATGAGGTGCAGGTCGTATTGATAACTGGCGGGACCGGTTTGACCGAAGGCGATCAGGCGCCGGAAGCGCTGTTGCCGCTGTTCGATCGTGAAGTGGAAGGATTTGGCGAAGTGTTTCGCATGCTCTCGTTTGAAGAGATCGGCACCGCAACTCTGCAGTCGCGCGCGGTAGCTGGCGTGGCGAATAACACCTTGATTTTCGCCATGCCGGGCTCAACAAAAGCGTGCAGAACCGCATGGGAGAATATCATTGCGCCGCAGCTGGATGCCCGTACACGCCCATGTAATTTTCACCCTCATTTAAAGAAATAACGATGTCGCAATTAACCCATATAAACGCCGCAGGCGAAGCGCACATGGTGGACGTTTCCGCGAAAGCGGAAACCGTTCGTGAAGCGCGGGCGGAAGCATTCGTTACCATGCGTAGTGAAACGCTGGCGATGATTGTTGATGGCAAACACCACAAGGGCGATGTTTTCGCGACCGCCCGAATTGCCGGTATTCAGGCCGCCAAACGCACCTGGGAGCTGATCCCGCTGTGCCACCCGCTACTGCTAAGTAAAGTGGAGATTCAGCTTCAGGCCGAGCCGGAGCATAACCGCGTACGTATTGAGTCTCTGTGCCGTCTGACCGGTAAAACCGGCGTCGAAATGGAAGCGTTAACTGCGGCGTCCGTCGCGGCGTTAACCATCTACGACATGTGTAAAGCGGTACAAAAAGATATGGTAATTGGTCCGGTGCGCCTGCTGGCGAAAAGCGGCGGCAAATCGGGGGATTTTAAGGTGGATGCGCATGATTAAGGTGCTTTTCTTCGCCCAGGTTCGCGAGCTTACAGGAACTGACGCGCTGGATCTTCCAGCAGATTTTTCCACCGTTGAGTCGCTGCGACAGCATCTGGCGACAAAGAGCGATCGTTGGGCGCTGGCGCTGGAAGACGGCAAGCTGTTGGCGGCGGTCAACCAGACGCTGGTAAGTTTTGACCATCCGCTGACGGCGGGCGATGAAGTGGCGTTTTTCCCGCCAGTCACGGGGGGCTAACATGCACGAAACGCGAATTGTAGTCGGCCCCGCGCCGTTTAGCGTCGGGGAGGAATATTCCTGGCTGGCGGCGCGCGACGAAGACGGCGCGGTCGTCACCTTTACCGGAAAAGTGCGCAATCATAACCTGGGCGATAGCGTTAAGGCGCTGACGCTGGAGCATTATCCCGGCATGACTGAGAAAGCTCTGGCGGAGATCGTCGTTGAGGCACGTTCCCGCTGGCCGCTGGGTCGGGTCACGGTGATTCATCGCGTTGGCGAATTATGGCCGGGCGATGAGATTGTGTTTGTCGGCGTCACCAGCGCGCACCGCAGTAGCGCGTTCGACGCCGGCCAGTTCATTATGGATTATCTGAAAACCCGTGCGCCGTTCTGGAAGCGTGAAGCCACGCCGGAAGGCGATCGCTGGGTCGAAGCGCGCGACAGCGACCAGCAGTCGGCGAAACGTTGGTAGCAGAATGTGATACGCTTTAGGGTATCATTTCCACACAGGAGTTCATCATGGACAGATTTCCACGATCTGATTCAATAGTGCAGGCGCGGTCCGGCCTGCAGACCTATATGGCGCAAGTGTATGGCTGGATGACGGTCGGACTGTTACTGACCGCGTTTATCGCGTGGTATGCGGCTAATACGCCAGCCGTCATGATGTTTGTCTTTTCCAGTAAGATCACCTTCTTTGGCTTAATTATTGCCCAGCTTGCGCTGGTGTTTGTTCTGTCGGGACTGGTGCATAAACTTAGCGCCGGAATGGCGACGACGCTGTTTATGCTCTATTCGGCGCTAACTGGATTGACGTTATCCAGTATTTTTATCGTTTACACCTACTCCTCTATCGCCAGCACGTTTGTGGTGACGGGGGGAATGTTTGGCGCCATGAGCCTGTACGGGTACACCACTAAACGCGATCTTAGCGGTTTCGGCAATATGCTGTTTATGGCGCTTATTGGTATCGTTCTGGCGTCGCTGGTCAATTTCTGGCTGAAGAGTGAAGCGCTGATGTGGGCGGTAACCTATATCGGGGTGGTGGTGTTTGTCGGTCTGACGGCCTATGACACGCAGAAACTGAAAAATATCGGCGAGCAAATAGATACCCGCGATAGCGCTAATCTACGTAAATATTCGATTCTCGGCGCGTTAACGCTGTACCTGGACTTTATCAACCTGTTTCTGATGCTACTGCGTATTTTTGGCAATCGCCGCTAATTATAGCGATCTCTTAAAATCCTGGCCCTGCGCCAGGATTTTTTTTAGGACTATATTTAGGGCGAAACAGCATAAACATCTTAGAAATATTTTCCTGCGCTTGCCATTCTTATCACCGTGATCATGTGAAGAGTGATAAATGACAGGTGGGACCTCTGGCTGCAATACGTATACGGCAAATAGCATTTATTCCCGCGACAATGTTATCCCTTACCTATTGGTATACTGCGTTGGGACTATGGTGTACCGCCGGCATTATATGGTTAACGTTGTATACTCATTTTTTGATAACCCACGTTCAACCTGTTGTTGTTTTGTGGATATCAGCACTTTTGCTTGGTCTGGGGTATGGGGCCATTACCTGCCTTTCCCGCTTTGGCACTGTTGTCGCAACGTTGATATATATTGCCATCATTACGCTTACCGGCGTGTCATTAGCTTACCTTTTCTCAGGTGGCGCGACCATTTTCGTGATTGTTGGAATCATGTTTAGTCTTAACGCCTTATTTATTTTCTACCTGAATATCAGTTCTGGTCTATTCAGGCCGTTAATTCTTATGGCGGTAAGCGGGATCATCGCTGCGATAGTTGTCAATAGCCTGGTGGCCAGCAGCATCATGGTCTGGGTAGTCAGTATGCTGGTAGTATTGGTGTGGACATTGATTACAGCGCTGGAAAAATCCACACTTCATGGTTATGCCCGCATGTTATATCACAGCGAATTTTCATCGCTGCCTCGTTGTGCTCTACTTGGCGCGCTGACGCTTTACCTTGGCATTATTAATGCTGTGGTTACGCTGTGTCGTTATATCATTTTGATGATTCTGGAAATACTATTATCTTTCAGGCCGTAGGCGTTGCAGGTTTTTTATTCAGGTTGGTGATGATGGGTATAATGAGTAAATTATGTGGCAAACAATTTTGGTTAGCGTTTTGTGAAGCTAAAGACGTCACTCGCGCCATTAAAAATGGCGGCGAGGATTTTAATAAGAAATGCCCACCAGCGCTGATTTCTCATTTCATTACCGGATTGTCATGGGAACATTCATTACCCAATCCTGCGCCTGTTTGCGCGTTTAGTTTTATGCTTCTTGTGGGAGGTGTGTGCAGTGCGCATTTTGCTTTCGATAAGTTTATTCTATATTGGCCACTAAATATAATCATTTATTTTGGCAGTGCTATAGGTATGATGCTATGTGTTATGGCTGAGGTATGGCTTATTGCCAAAGGTTTTATTCTGGGGTTGCGCCTCTGCGTTTTACTGTTTTTGTTAAATATTATACTCTGCGGTACTGGATTATTTGACGTGTTGTGCCATCAAAATAGCGAACTAAAGAGTGATCTTGTTATCGCGATTATTATGGTTGTGCTTTGCCGCTGGGTGATGAATGGCGAAACGTTTACGATGATGATTCGTTTCTGCCTGGGGCGTCGATTAGTGCGAGTCGCATTACAAAAATATCTCACCTCACAGACAAGGAAATGATAAGCCCATGAACCTGATGACGTGGCTAACAGGAAAAACACTGGCGGAGCTGGTGAAAAAAGGGCAGTTGATCCCGCCAGAAATTAAGTTACCTGTGTATCCGGCCAGCCACTACAAAAAAAACTGGTATGAACAAGGTATTCCTCACGGAGGCGTTATTGGGCTTACGGCGATTATGATGACCATGACATGGATCGTCAGTATAAACATGGTTATTGCGCAGTTTGAGCTGCACAATAAAAAGCATCTGGAGCTGGTCTTCTTCCTGGCCGTGGGCTATATCGCTTTTCTTACCCCGTCAAATCAGCTCCTGCTTAAAGGAAGAATGAGCGGAGTCATTATTTACCGCTATGCGTTATTGCTGGCCATTATTTCCGTTACGTTGGCAACGTTCTGTACCCTGTCATCAGTATTCATGGGCGAGTTTCACGAAGTGCTCCTGCTGCTGTTTAGCTGGTCATTGCTGCTTTTTTCCCGCTTACAGATGAATACGTCTTTTTTCTCAGCATATGTTTATTTTTACCGGATAAAACGCGTTGTGCTGGAAAGCGAAAACGCGTCTGCTTAAATTTATTTCGCCATCGCCCGCTCGTTTTTCGCCCGCAGCTTCTTCGCCCGGCTCTCCAGGATCAGGTAGCACACCAGCGCCAGCAACAGGGGAATAAAATAGTAAAGCACGCGGTACGCGAGCAGGGCGGCGATAATCGTGCCTTGCGACGTATGTTCGCCCGCCAGCAACGCAAGGAATACGGCCTCCAGCACGCCGATGCCTGCCGGAATATGCACGATGACGCCCGCGATACTGCTCACCAGCAGTACGCCCAGCACAAAGAAATAGTTCACATCCTGACCCATCAGCAGCCAGATAATGGCGCCCATCGCCATCCAGTTCGCGCTGGAGATCGCCATCTGCGCCAGCGCGAATTTCCATGACGGCAGCACCAGTTTCTGTCCTTTAATCGTCATATGCCGCCGCTTCGCAAAGGCGCAAAACCACAGATAGACCGCGATAATCAACAATAAAACGATACCGAGAATTCGTAGCGTGCCTTCATCGATATACCAGTGGTCGGGAAGCTGGACAACACCGAAGGTAAAAATGATGCCGCCAAGCAGAATATAGCCCAGCCAGTTAGTGGTAATGCTGAGTGAGAAAATGCGCGTGATAGTACTGCCGGGCAACCCGAGGCGAGAGTACAGTCGGTAACGCATCCCGATCCCGCCGACCCAGGTGCTGAGCGTCAGGTTAAAGGCATAGCAGACGAACGATACCAACATCACCTGTCGCTTCGCCAGTTTATGGCCGCAATAAAGCCGTCCAAGCAGGTCGTAGCAGCCGTACAGAAGATAGCTAACGATCACCAGTCCTACAGCGCTTAAAAGCGCCGTGCGGTTATAGTCGCGGATGACGGTCCAGACATCGCCCCAGTCGACCTTTTTAGCATAAACCACCAGCAGAACGACGACCGCAATAAAAAACAGCCAGGTCAGCACTTTTTTAGCCAGCCGCCAGCGCGGATGCGATTTAGCCATTAGGGCTTCACTCCTGTATTTTCTGGATCAACGCGATCCTGGGTTTCCATTTCCGGCTGGGCAGGCGGGGGAACCTGCGCCAGATGCGGGGTATGCGCAGGTAGCCAGCCGACCAGCGCCGGGAAATGACGTAAAAAGTGGAACGCCAGCACGCTTTTGGTCAGGTTCCACCAGGTGCGTTTCGGCAGCATAGACTCATCGACCTGCTTACAATCGTTCACGATGATGCCTTGTAAATTATCGCGCAGGGTCTGGTTAAAGGTACGATCGTGAATGATCAGGTTAGCTTCAAGGTTAAGCGACAGGCTGAGCGGATCGAGATTACTCGACCCTACCGTGGCCCAGTGATCGTCCATCAGCGCCACTTTGCCATGCAGCGGACGGCGTCGGTATTCATAAACCTGCACACCGCCCTTCACCAGATAGTTATAGAGCAACCGCGCGCCGACTTTGACTATCGGCATGTCTGGTTCCCCCTGGACAATCAGTTTTACGCTCACGCCACGGCGGGCGGCTTTACGCATTGCGTGGAGCAAGCGATAGCCGGGGAAAAAATAGGCGTTAGCGATAATCACCTCACGCTTTGCCTGGGTCAGCATTTTCAGATAATGACGTTCGATATCGTCGCGGTGCTCTTCGTTATCTCGCCAGACAAACAGCGCCTGCGCTTCTCCGGGGTGGCGGTTTTCTTCGGCCTGATGATGGCGCTTCCACCAGCGGCGCGCGGGGCTTTGCCCCGGCAGATTCTCGACTTCGAATTGCAGGATATCGGCCACAACAGGCCCTTCGACCCGTACCGCGTAGTCTTGTTTCGCCTGCGGGCCGTAATCCGACATATGTTCGGCGGAGTAGTTAATGCCGCCGACAAAGGCAATACGATCATCAATCACCATAATTTTGCGGTGCATTCGGCGGAAGATATTGGTTCGCAACCCCAGTAGACGCGGGCGGGGGTCGTAATAGCGAAAAATCACGCCCGCCGAGGTTAATTCGCCGACAAACGCGTCGCTGAGATCGGGAGAGCCGTAGCCGTCGAGTAATACTTCGGCTTTTACGCCGCGCTGTGCGGCTTTTAGCAGAGCGGCATGGAGTTTTTTACCCACCTCATCTTCAAACAAGATAAAGGTTTCCAGAATGATTTTTTGCTGTGCCTGAGCGATAGCCTCAAACACGGCAGGATAGAACTGGTCGCCGTTTTCCAGTAGCTGAATTTGATTACCTTCACGCCAGCCGCATTTCATAGATGGATCTCCGCGCTAAGGGGGGCATGGTCTGATAAATGTCGCCAGTTCCGCAGCGGTAGCGCCGTAGGAGAACTAGCGTTCGCATTCTTGACGTAAATACGATCGAGTCGCAGCAGCGGCATACTCACCGGGAATGTGCGCGCCGGTCGGCCATGGGCACGGGTGAATATCTCCTCCAGCCCGGCCGCGTTTAACGGCGGGCCGGCCTTTTGCCGCCAGTCATTAAAGTCTCCGGCCACCAGCACCGGTTCTGATTCCGGCAAGGCATTCACCCATCCCGCCAGCATGGTTAACTGCGCCTGGCGGTGGCTCTCCCGCAGGCCGAGATGTACGCACATGACGTGGATAGGGCGGTTGAGCATGGGCGGCGTAATGCGGCAATAGAGCACGCCGCGTTTTTCGCTACCGCCGACCGAGACGTCGCGATTTTCATAATGTTCAATGGGATAGCGAGAAAGAACCGCGTTACCGTGGTGGCCTTCCGGATAGACCGCATTGCGGCCATAGGCGAAATCGCTCCACATGGTGTCGGCCAAAAATTCATAGTGGGTAGTGTCCGGCCAGTTTTCGATATGCAGCGGATGTACTTCATGCGCGCCCATCACTTCTTGCAGACAGACGATATCGGCGCCGACCGTTCTGACAGCGTCGCGCAGCTCCGGCAGGATGAAGCGTTTATTAAAGGCGGTAAAACCTTTGTGCGTATTAATTGTGAGCACTTTGAATGAAAAATTTCGCGTGTGTTGAGTCATTTTCTTCCTGTCCGCGTCACTATCCTGATTGAAATAGTGTAGTCGTCGTCACAAAAAGATGCGGTCTTACGGAATTTTCCGTAAAGTTCGGTACTCTGAATAATGAGAGAAAAATGCTTCAGGAGAAAAGCCATGAAGTGGCAACAACGCGTTCGTGTCGCAACCGGCCTCGGTTGTTGGCAGATTATGTTGCATTTACTGGTAGTGGCGATGCTGGTAATAGGCTGGATGAGCGGCACATTAGTGCGCGTCGGCCTGGGATTATGCGTGCTTTATGGCGTGACGGTACTGCTGATGCTGGCGTTGCAGCGCCATCATGAGCAGCGCTGGCGCGATGTGGCGGATGTGCTGGAAGAGCTGACTACCACCTGGTACTTCGGCACCGCGCTGATTGTCCTCTGGCTGCTATCCCGCGTCTTGCAAAACAATGTTTTACTGGCGCTGGCGGGGCTGGCTATCCTGGCCGGGCCCGCCGTGGTCTCGCTACTGGCGAAAGATAAAAAGCTACATCACTTTGCGTCTAAACATCGCATACGCCGCTGAACCCGTGGTGGCCGCTATCACCAGTAGCGGCCACAAACTTCCCCAGACAATCCCCAGACTCGCGTCCTTAAGATAAATTTGCTTAGTAATATCAGTAAAGTGGCGGATAGGATTTATCCACGTCAGGTTTTGCAGCCAGACCGGCATATTTTCCACCGGCGAGACATAACCCGAGAGCAAAATCGCCGGCATCATAAAGACAAAGACGCCGATAAACGCCTGCTGTTGCGTGGCGCAAAGTGCTGATATCAGCAAGCCAAAGCCTACCAGCGACAGCCCGTAAATCACCATCGTGAAATAAAACAGCGCTAACGAACCGGCGAAGGGAATTTGGTATGCCCAAATGCCGATAGCCAGCACGATCGTGGCCTGGAAGGTCGCGACAATCAGCGCCGGCACCGCTTTGCCGACGAAAATCTGCCAGGTGGTGAGCGGAGAGACCAGCAGCTGATCCAGAGTGCCTTGTTCACGCTCGCGGGCGACGGACAGCGAAGTGACGATCATCACGCCGATAGTGGTGATCATGGCGATCAGCGAGGGCACCACAAACCACTTGTAGTCCAGATTCGGGTTATACCAGTTGCGTACCACCAGTTCGCTATTGTTGGGCTTTGGCTTGCCGTCCATCAATGTCTGCTGATACTCCTTGACGATCTGTTGCAGATAATTGGCGGCAATTTGCGCGCTGTTGGAGTTACGTCCATCAAGAATGAGTTGCATCGGCGCAGGCTGGAAGGTATCCAGATTCCGCGAGAAATCCGCCGGGAAGCGTACCAGCAGCAGCGCTTTTTGCGTATCGATAGTCGGCTGGATCTCCTGCGGACTGTTCAGTAACAGCACATGGGTAAACGCTTTCGCGCGGGCAAAACGCTGGGTAAGTTCTACCGAATGTTTGCCGTTATCTTCGTTATAGATGGCGATAGTCGCGTTAGTGACTTCAAGCGTCGCGGCGAACGGAAACAGGATGACCTGAATCAGCACCGGCAGAATCAGGATCGCGCGCGTTTGCGGTTCGCGTAAAAGCGATTGCAGTTCTTTGCGAATTAACGTCCATAAGCGATGAAACATGTCCGTCCTCTCAGTCCAGTTTGTAGGCCTGATAAGCAAAGCGCATCAGGCATAATGCCGGATGGCGGCGTGAACGCCTTATCCGGCCTACGACGACAATTATCCATACACATATTTAATCCAGTCGTCGTTTGGTTTTTAGCCACGTCAGGCCAATAAACATCACCGCCGAGGCGATTAAAAACAGTACGTTAACGCCTAACACGACCGGAATATTGCCGGCCAGAAACAGACTTTGCAGGGTGCTGACAAAATAGCGCGCCGGAATAATATAGGTCACCGCGCGGATCACCGCAGGCATACTGTCTATCTGGAAGATAAATCCGGACAGCATAATCGAGGGCAAAAAGGCGGCGTTCAGCGCCACCTGCGCGGCGTTAAACTGGTTGCGAGTGATGGTGGAAATCAACAGCCCCATCCCCAGCGTACTCAGTAAAAACAGACTGGTGATGATAAACAGAATCACCAGCGAACCGCGATACGGCACGCCGAGAATAAACACCGATACCAGCATACAGAGCAGCATCGCCAGCATACCGAGAAAGTAATAGGGAATAAGCTTACACAGCAGCAGTTCAACACGCGTCACTTCGGTTGAGAGCAGCGCCTCCATCGTGCCGCGCTCCCATTCGCGGGCAACGACCAGCGAGGTGAGGATGGCGCCAATTACCGTCATGATAATGGTCACCGCCCCGGGAATGATAAAATGCTGACTGATCGCCGCCGGGTTAAACCAGTAGCGCGTCTGGACGTCGATAAGCGGTTCAAAGGTATCGCCGCGATCTTCCGCGCGCTGCTGTTGCCAGATTTGCCAGATGCCTTCAACATAGCCCTGAACGAAGTTGGCGGTATTTGGCTCGCTGCCGTCGGTAATCACCTGAATCGGCGCGCTGTCACCGTCGCGCGCCATTTGCTGCGCGAAATCCACCGGAATCACCACCAGTCCGCGAATGCGTCCGGCCTGCATTTTTTCAATTAATTCATGACGATTATCGCTAATGGTCGCGTCGATATAGGGTGAACCGGTCATCGCATGAGTGAAATCTAGCGCCTCCTGGCTTTGCTGTTCAAGCAGAATTCCCACCCGCAGCTTGCTGGAGTCGAGGTTAATGCCGTAACCAAAAATAAACAGCAACAGCAGCGGGATCACCACCGCAATCAGCCAGCTACTGGGATCGCGCACGATCTGGCGCGTCTCTTTGACGCACAACGCACGCACGCGGCGCCAGGAGAGAGACTTACTCATGCGTATGCTCCTTATCCCAGTCATTGATGAGAGTGATAAAGGCCTGCTCCATCGTCGGATCGGCCTGTTGCTCATCGGCGGCCTGCGCTTTGAGATCGTCCGGCGTACCGCTGGCGATAAGCTTCCCGCGATAAACCAGTCCGATGCGATCGCAATATTCCGCCTCATCCATAAAGTGGGTCGTCACCATTACCGTGACCCCTTTTTCCACCATGCTATTAATGTGCAGCCAAAATTCACGGCGGGTGAGGGGATCAACCCCGGACGTTGGTTCATCAAGGAATAAAATATCCGGTTCGTGCATCAGCGAGCAGGCCAGCGCCAGTCGCTGTTTAAAGCCCAGCGGCAGCGCATCGGTGGGATGCGACGCGATGCTTTTCAGACCAAACGCTTCACTCATGCGCTGAATTTTTTCATTTTGCGCGCGGCCCCGCAAACCGTAGACGCCGGAGAAAAAACGCAGGTTCTGCTCAACCGTCAGGTTGCCGTAAAGCGAAAATTTTTGCGCCATATAGCCCAGATGCTGACGGGCTTTGCCGGAGCTGACTTTCAGGTCCATATCCAGCACCAGCGCCTTGCCGGACGTCGGCACCAGCAGGCCGCACATCATTTTAAAGGTGGTTGATTTACCCGCGCCGTTCGGGCCGAGCAGGCCAAAAATCTCGCCGCGCTGTACGACGAAATTAACATGGTCCGTGGCCGCGAAATCGCCAAATTTTTTCGTCAGTTCCTGCGCTTCAATCACCGTTTCGCCGGCAGTGCCTTCAACCGTATGCAGGATTGAACCCAGCGGAGACTCCGAGGTTCCCGCCCCGCCAAGCAGATCGATAAACGCATCTTCGAAGCGCGGCGCGGTCTCATTGAGGGTGATTTCCGGCATTCCTTCGGCCTGACGAATATCTGCTGCGGTCGCCTCTTTTTTCAGGATCAGGCGTACCGAACGTCCCTGAATCATGCCGTCGCTCACCTGCGGCAGTCTGAGCGCTCTCTGTAGCAACTTACGGTTGTTTTCCTGTGGACTGCTCATCAGAAAGCTACGACCGGCCATCGTTTGCGTCAGCGCTTTAGGTTCGCCCTGATAGAGCAGCTCGCCTTCATTCATCAGCAGCACATCGCGGCACTGTTCGGCTTCGTCGAGGTAGGAGGTGCTCCAGAGGATTAGCATCCCGTCGCCCGCCAGCTCGTGGACCATCTGCCACAACTCGCGCCGTGAAATCGGGTCAACGCCAACGCCCGGTTCATCCAACAGCAGCACTTTCGGTTCGCCGACCAGCGTACAGGCCAGCCCCAGTTTTTGCTTCATCCCGCCGGACAATTTTCCTGCCAGGCGGCCAGTGAAAGGGCCGAGGGCGGTAAACTCCAACAAACGGGCAAAGGTCTTTTCCCGTATCTCGCCGGTAACGCTGCGTAAATCGGCATAGAGATTAAGGTTCTCCATGACGGTAAGATCTTCATACAGACCGAATTTCTGCGGCATATAGCCCAGAACCGCGTGCAGCTCGCTGTCGTTTTGTATCGGGTCGAAGCCCAATACGGACGCGCTGCCGCCATCGGCTTTGAGCAGGCCCGCCAGCATACGCATCAGCGTGGTTTTTCCTGCGCCGTCCGGCCCTACCAGCCCGGTGACATAACCGGAATGAATGGTACAGTCGAGCGGCGCGACGGCGGGTTTATCCATTCCCGCAAAGCGCTTCGTCAGACCGTTCAGCGTAATAACGGCCTCACTCATGCCGTGCCTCGTCATTAAATTTCACCGTGACTGGCATCCCCTGGCGTAACGCATCGTCTGCATCGGTGACGATAATGCGCAGGCGATAGACGAGATCGGTACGCAGATCCGGCGTTTCGACGGTTTTCGGCGTAAATTCCGCGGTGGGGGAAACGAAACCAATCTTGCCGTGGTAAGGTTTGTCAGGACGTCCATCGGTATACAACAGAATGTCGCGCCCCGGTTGCGTCTGACTGAGGTTGCGTTCATCGACATAGGCGCGCACCCAGACGGGGCGGGTCAGCGAGAGTGTTAATACCGTGCTGCCGGCGTTCAGCATACTGCCAGGCTCGACCGCGCGGGTGAGCAAGGTTCCGTTGGCAGGCGCGATAAGTGTGGTGTCCTGCAAATCAAGCTGCGCCTGCGCCAGTTGGGCCTTTGCCTGTTCCAGACTGGCTTTCGCCTGGGCGATATCCTGTTCACGATTACCGGTACGGTACTGGCTCAGTTTATCCTGCGCGGACTTCAGCGTCGCCTGCGCCTGATCGCGCGATGAGCGGGCATTTTCCAGATCGTTAGCGGAAATGGTGCGGCTTTTCCACAATCCTTGCTGACGGTTATAAAAGTTTTGCGCGTAGTCATAGGCGGCTTGCGCCTGTCTGACGGCGGCGGCGGCCTGGGCTATCTCTTCATCGCGATAGCCTGCCAGCATCAAATCATATTGCGCCTGCGCGACCGACACGCCAGCTTTCGCCTGCATTAGCGCGTTTTCGTATGGCGCGTGATCCAGTTCGCCGAGCACCTGTCCGGCTTTGATAGTATCGCCTTCATCAACATTCAGCGACGCCAGCCTGCCGCCGACACGAAAGCTGATATTGACGGTACGGATATCGACATTACCGTATAGCGTCAGCCCATCGTCCTGCCGACTTTGATACCACCAGGTTCCACCGGCAATCACAGCGACGATCGCTGCGATTGCCAGTCCGATAACGACAGGTTTTTTCATCAGTCCAGACTCCTTTGCGTTAAACCGTGCAGAATAAGATCGATGTGGCAGGTTACCGTCTGGTAAATCAGCTCCGCTTTTTCTTCATCAAACTGCGGCCAGCCGGTACGTAACAGGATAGTTTCTTTGCCGAGACGAAACGCCAGTACTTCTCCCAGTAAGGCATGGGTATGCAAAATCATGCGCGTATCATTGGCGTCGCAGCCGGTATAAGCGGCAACCAATCTTGTCAGATGGGTGTGCAACGGATCGATAACCTGTTCATGGACCAATTGATAGGCCGACGTGGGAGAGAGCTGCTCGCGTGAAATAAATTTGCTCAGGTTAACGGTGTCTTCCTGCGTCAGCAGCATAATCATGTTCTTGCAGGCGAGCAGAATGAGCTCGCGTATGGCGTCCCGGTCAGGGGCAGGCTGGCTAAACAGACGTTCCGCTTTTTCAGCATGGGGGCGAAATTTTTCGCCAAGAAAATCGGCAATCCACTGGGCGCAGGCGAGGTATAAATCCTCTTTTGAGCCGAAATAGTAAGTAATGGCGGCAATATTTTGCCCCGCCAGCGCAGCGATATCGCGCGTGGTGGCATGGAGGCCATACTCGCCAAACTGCGCCAGTGCGGCGGCAATGAGCTGACTTTTCGCCTGCTCGCCCTTGGTGGTCGTGGTGGGAATATTCATCACACGCCCTAATTTTTAATCAATCGATTGATTAAGACTATGACTCATAATGGCACTTGTCCAGTGTGGTCGATTAATTTGTCTTTGCTACCTTCCAGGATAATTTATGCGCCGCATCACAAAAACTGCTACACTCCGCCCCTTCATGACATTGTGGTTTTTGTCATTCCAAATTTGAGCATCTCCCTGAAAACTACACCGGCAACGGTCGGGGCGGTCCGGAGTAGTTATGTCTTTTGATTCCCTGGGATTAAACCCTGATATCCTGCGCGCCATTGCCGAGCAGGGTTACCGTGAACCTACCCCTATTCAGCAACAGGCGATTCCCGCCGTGCTGGAAGGCCGCGATCTGATGGCCAGCGCCCAGACCGGAACCGGTAAAACGGCGGGTTTTACCCTGCCATTGTTGCAGCACCTGATTACCCATCAGCCGCACGCTAAAGGTCGTCGCCCGGTGCGTGCGTTGATCCTCACGCCAACCCGCGAGCTGGCGGCGCAAATTGGCGAAAACGTCAGAGATTACAGTAAATATCTCAATATTCGCTCGCTGGTGGTATTTGGCGGCGTAAGCATCAATCCGCAGATGATGAAACTGCGCGGCGGCGTGGATGTGCTGGTGGCGACGCCGGGACGTCTGCTCGACCTGGAACATCAAAATGCCGTGAAGCTGGATCAGATTGAGATTCTGGTACTGGATGAAGCCGACCGTATGCTGGATATGGGCTTCATTCACGACATTCGTCGCGTGCTGGCGAAACTGCCGGCGAAGCGTCAGAATCTGCTGTTCTCCGCCACGTTCTCCGACGACATCAAAGCGCTTGCCGAAAAGCTGTTACGCAACCCGCTGGAAATCGAAGTGGCGCGCCGCAACACGGCCTCAGAGCAGGTGACGCAGCACGTGCACTTTGTCGATAAAAAACGCAAACGTGAACTGTTGTCGCAGATGATTGGCCAGGGCAACTGGCAGCAGGTGTTGGTCTTCACCCGCACCAAGCATGGCGCGAACCATCTGGCGGAACAGCTTAATAAAGACGGTATTCGCAGCGCGGCGATCCACGGTAATAAATCGCAGGGCGCACGTACCCGCGCGCTGGCCGATTTTAAATCCGGCGATATTCGCGTGCTGGTGGCGACGGATATTGCGGCGCGTGGTCTGGATATTGAAGAGCTGCCGCACGTGGTCAACTATGAACTGCCGAACGTGCCGGAAGATTATGTACACCGTATTGGCCGTACCGGTCGCGCGGCGGCAACTGGCGAGGCGCTGTCGCTGGTCTGTGTTGACGAGCATAAACTGTTGCGTGATATCGAAAAATTGCTGAAAAAAGAGATCCCACGCATTACGACGCCGGGCTATGAGCCGGACCCGTCGATTAAAGCGGAGCCGATTCAGAACGGTCGTCAGCAGCGCGGCGGCGGCGGTCGTGGACGCGGACAAAATCAGGGGGGAGCGGGGCGCAGTCAGCAGCCGCGACGTCAGGATAGCGGGGCGGCGAAGGCGAAACCAAAACCGCGCACAGGCGAGGGGAAACCCGCTGGCGACAAAGCACGTCCGCCGCGTCGCCCGCGCAGAATCACGCCTGCCCAGTAAATTTTATCCGGCAACATGCCCGGTAGTGCGACGCTTACCGGGCCTACGAACTATGCAAATACGTAGGCCGGGTAAGGTGCTTGCACCGTCATCCGGCAAAATACACATCGCGTTGCGAGCCGCCTTCCAGAACCGGCAAAAAAGGTACTTCCCGCCCCTGAAATGTGCCACAATAGTGGCTGTTTATACAGTACTTCAGGTTTTCTCATGGCATTGACCGCTGCGCTGAAAGCGCAAATCGCCGCCTGGTATAAGGCGCTTCAGGACCAGATTCCCGACTTTATTCCCCGTGCGCCGCAGCGGCAGATGATTGCCGACGTCGCCAGAACGCTGGCCGGGGAAGAAGGGAGACATCTGGCTATTGAAGCGCCGACCGGCGTCGGGAAAACCCTCTCCTATCTTATTCCCGGTATCGCCATTGCCCGGGAAGAGCAAAAAACACTGGTGGTCAGTACCGCTAACGTGGCGTTACAGGATCAGATCTTTAGCAAAGATTTGCCGCTGCTACGAAAAATCATCCCCGATCTGCGCTTTACCGCCGCCTTTGGCCGCGGGCGTTACGTGTGTCCGCGAAACCTGGCGGCGCTCGCCAGTAGCGAGCCTACGCAGCAGGATCTGCTCGCCTTTCTTGATGACGAACTGACGCCTAACAACCAGGAAGAGCAAAAGCGTTGCGCCAGGCTGAAAGGGGATCTTGACGGTTACAAATGGGATGGTCTGCGGGATCATACCGACATTGCTATTGACGACGATCTGTGGCGGCGATTAAGTACCGATAAAGCCAGTTGTCTGAACCGCAACTGTCACTATTACCGCGAATGTCCATTCTTTGTCGCTCGACGTGAAATACAGGAAGCGGAAGTCGTGGTGGCGAATCACGCGCTGGTAATGGCGGCGATGGAAAGTGAAGCCGTACTGCCGGAACCAAAGCATCTGCTGTTGGTACTGGATGAAGGTCATCATCTGCCCGATGTCGCGCGCGATGCGCTGGAGATGAGCGCGGAAATTACCGCCTCCTGGTATCGCTTGCAACTGGACCTGTTCAGCAAACTGGTGGCGACCTGCATGGAGCAATTTCGCCCTAAAACCACGCCGCCGTTAGCGAATCCTGAGCGACTTAACGCCCATTGCGAGGAGGTGTACGAACTGATCGCCTCGCTCAATGCCATTCTTAATCTGTATATGCCCGCAGCGCAGGAGGCGGAGCACCGTTTTGCAATGGGTGAGTTGCCTGATGAGGTCATGGAAATCTGCCAGCGACTGGCGAAGCTGACCGAGACGCTGCGTGGGCTGGCGGAATCCTTTCTCAACGATCTCAGCGAAAAAACCGGGTCGCACGATATTGTGCGTTTGCATCGGGTGATTTTACAGATGAACCGGGCGCTGGGAATGTTCGAGGCGCAAAGTAAATTATGGCGGCTGGCTTCGATGGCGCAGTCTTCAGGCGCGCCGGTGTCCAAATGGGCGACGCGTGAAATACGCGAAGGGCAACTCCACGTCTGGTTCCATTGTGTCGGTATCCGCGTCAGCGATCAGCTGGAAAGATTGTTATGGCGCAGCGTACCGCACATTATTGTCACCTCGGCGACACTGCGCTCGCTCAATAGCTTTTCGCGTCTGCAGGAAATGAGCGGCTTAAAAGAAAAAGCCGGCGACCGCTTTGTGGCGCTGGATTCGCCGTTTAATCATGTGGAACAGGGGAAACTGGTGATTCCTCAGATGCGCTACGAACCCACCATTGATAACGAAGAGCAGCATATTGCCGAAATGGCGGCCTATTTTCGTGAGCAACTGGAGAGCAAAAAACATCATGGTATGCTGGTACTGTTCGCCAGCGGGCGGGCGATGCAGCGTTTTCTGGAGCATGTCGCTGATGTGCGCTTACTCCTCCTGGTCCAGGGCGACCAGCCGCGTTACCGGCTGGTAGAGCTGCACCGTAAACGGGTGGAGAGCGGCGAACGTAGCGTGCTGGTTGGGCTTCAGTCTTTTGCCGAAGGGCTGGATCTTAAAGGCGAGCTGCTGACGCAAGTCCATATCCATAAAATTGCCTTTCCGCCGATCGACAGCCCGGTCGTGATCACCGAAGGCGAATGGCTAAAAAGCCTGAATCGTTATCCGTTTGAGGTACAAAGTTTACCAAGCGCGTCTTTTAATTTAATTCAGCAGGTAGGGCGATTGATCCGTAGCCATGCCTGTCGGGGAGAAGTGGTCATTTATGATAAGCGGTTGTTGACCAAAAACTACGGACAGCGTTTACTGAATGCCTTACCTGTTTTTCCGATAGAGCAGCCTGCCGTGCCAGACGTTATAGTAAAACCAAAAGCAAAACCTGCACGCCGCCGACGGCGTTAATGCTGTGAGCACACTTCAAGGAGCTTTCAATGGATTATCGCAAGATCATCAAAGAGATCGGGCGAGGTAAAAATCACGCCCGCGATCTGGATCTGGATACCGCGCGCGGTTTGTATACCCGAATGCTGAATGGCGACATCCCCGACCTGGAAATGGGCAGTATATTGATGGCGCTGCGTATTAAAGGCGAAGGCGAAGCCGAAATGCTGGGCTTTTATGAAGCCATGCAGAATCATACCATCAAACTGACACCGCCCGCAGATAGGCCGTTGCCGGTCGTTATTCCTAGCTATAACGGCGCGCGTAAACAGGCGAATTTAACGCCGCTGCTGGCTATCCTGCTGCATAAATTGGGCTTCCCAGTCGTAGTACACGGCGTCAGTGAAGATCCGACCCGCGTACTGACGGAAACTATATTTGAGCTGATGGGGATTATCCCCACCCTACACGGTGGACAAGCGCAGGCCAAACTGGACGGGCGCCAGCCGGTGTTTATCCCGGTGAGCGCGCTCTGCCCGCCGCTGGAAAAACAGCTGGCGATGCGCTGGCGGATGGGCGTGCGTAACAGCGCGCATTCACTGGCCAAGCTGGCGACGCCATTTGCTGAGGATGCCGCGCTGCGTTTATCAAGCGTTTCTCATCCTGAATATGTTCCGCGTGTGGCGACCTTTTTTAGCCGCATTGGCGGGCGGGCTTTGCTGATGCATGGTACCGAAGGCGAAGTCTATGCCAACCCGCAACGCTGTCCGCAAATCAGCCTGATTGATAGCCGTGGCGTGCAGGTACTGCATGAGCGTCAGAGCGACACGCACGACGAGCCGCTTTCACTGCCTGCGACTAAAGATCCTGAAATCACCGCGCGCTGGATTGAGCGCTGCCTTGCCGGCCACGAGCCGGTGCCGCAATCATTAAAAACGCAAATGGCCTGTTGTCTGGTTGCGACGGGAGAGGCGGCGACGTTAGAAGACGGGCTTGCGCGCGTCGAACAGGCTTTTAGCTGACTAGTCCTGATATAGGTTGACAGTTTTTTGTCTGTAAAACGCCTGATGAACATCATCGGGCGTTTTGTATTTCAGGGCCAGGTGTGGCCGTTCATGGTTATAAATTGCCACGGACTCTTTTACTATTTCCCGCGCTTGCGCCAGGTCTGCAGGACGCGAGAGTAAAAACTCATTTTTCAGTATCCCGTTTATTCTCTCAGCCAGCGCATTCTGGTAGCAGTCGTAACCATCGGTCATTGAGCAGGTTATTCCGTTTCGCTCATGAACTGACTGATAAAGTACCGAACAGTATTGCAGTCCTCTGTCAGAGTGATGTACCAGCGGACCTGTCGTTTTTCTCCGCCTCAGAGCCTGCCTGAACGCCTTTACCACATTTTCTGTCTGCAGGTTTTCCCCGACATGGTAACCCACGATTTTTCTGGAGCAGGCATCGGTGACCAGACTCAGACAGGCCGTGCCGCTGCGTAGTGGAAGGTAAGTAATATCGGCGACCCAGACCTGCTCTGGCTCAAGGGCGGTAACCTGTTCAGGGCCGGGTTTCAGCAGATTAGGATGCCGGTAAAAGCGATGATGGCTGTTGGTGGTTTTGTGATATGCCCGTTTCACGGGTACCAGGAGCCGGTATTCACCCAGCAGATTAAACAGACGGTCCCGTCCGATATTCAGCGTTGTATCGGCCTGCATGTTCAGCAGATAGTGCAGTTTACGCGTACCGATTCGCGGCTGGCGGCACCGGGTACGGGCAACAAAATCAAGAACCTGAGCATGATGCTCCTGCCGTTTATTACATCTTGTATTGTACTGGTACCACGCCTGTCTGCTGTGCCCCAGGAACTGACATGCACGCGTAACTGTTATTTTGGGGGCCTGACTTTGCGTGAGGACTTGCCGGGCCGCTTTTTTACAACACTTACCCCGTAATCATTTTTCAGGACGTTGATAACGGACTCAAAAAACTCAGCTTTCTGGTTTGCCAGCTCAAGCTGTTCTTCAAGTTCCCTGATTCTTTGCTCGGGTGTCAGCGGGATAGTTGTCTGAGCCACAGGCAGTTTCCTCTTCACCAGGTCAGGAAGTCCGGGTCTCCAGTCAAGCCGGCCATATTTACGCAGCCAGACAAGTACGGTGGAGCGCCCCTGAATGCCATATCGCTGCTGGGCCTGTTTATAGGTCATCTCGCCTTTTTCGACCTGCTCAACGACGGCTATTTTAAAGGATAGAGGATAATCGCGTTGGGTGCGTTTGAACTCAGTCATCATCACGTTCTCCGGATTTAAGTCTGGAACGTGTCAACGCTATTCAGGACGGGTCAAGCGAATAAAAAAAGCCCGTCCAGTGGCGGACGGGCAAATAAGGGTAACAAACAGGGTTAATGAGGGTTGGAGCAGTGGGTCTGTTGGCAAACAGACGAGGGTAATACCCGTCAGAATTCAAACAACAGCGATGTTACAGCCTGAAATCTGGCGGGCAGGTAAATTATTTATAAATCACCGCAGTGCCGCTCATTTTGTCATTACCTACGGCGGAGGTGATGTTATAAGCGCTTGCGCCAGCAGCGGCGGCTTTTTCAGCCAGTTTAGCTTCCAGGCCATCCAGCGTGGTGGCGCCATCGGCAGACACTACGCCGATTTTATGCAGGTTTTGCGTCTGAGACGCGCTAACCGGTTCTGCGGCAAAAGCGCCAAAAGAAAGGGTGGAAAGCGCGATGGCTGCAACAGCATATTTAATGGTTTTCATGATTAATCTCTCGCAGGTTATTCTGTTTATGGGACGATGTTCCGTCGATGTGATGAGTATCACGGTTTTTTGCGAAAGATAAAATCGAATAGAATTGACTGCCTTGCTCAAAATTTTTGAATGACAAATAACCTATTGATTATTAATTAATTCAACGGTTGAATTTACCTTTCTTGTCATCTGGCTTTACAGAGTCGAGGTTAACGGCACATTCTGCGACGCAGAACGCTAAAAAGCATGAGCGTAAAGGAATGGATAATACTGGCGGTTTCGGTAAAGAAAAGTCAGCGTAACTGGCTGTCTTTTGAACCTCTACGATTATATCCTGAAAATGTTGCGTTATGTAAATCTTTCTCCTGTTGGCAGGCTATGCATAACCGAACGCCCGGCACGGCTTTACGCCGCGCTTCAGGGATAGGATCGCCGCAAGATTCGCATTCATCGCGACTTTCGCCGTGGGGAAGTTCGCCGCGAGCGCGGGCAACGGCATCTTCAATGGTATTGTTGATTTGTTCATTCACTGCGTCGTCATTTGCCCAGCCGGATGCCATCACGCTCTCCTGATTTTAGGGTACCTGAGGTTAAGTGTAGCGCCGTCAGGCGAAAAAATCGCATCGCGCGATCTTTTCAGACCATGAGCAGAGCCAATGTCATTCAGATATCCGATCAAACGAGCGAGGCAGGGAATTCGCGGTGGTATATTTACCCCGTGGCGTTATACGGGTATCTTACGCCGCTGCTAAAAGGAGAATGCCATGTCCGCCCAGAAACCGGGGTTACACCCGCGCAACCGCCATCAACACCGTTATGATCTCGCCGCACTGTGTCAGACCACGCCGGAATTGACGTCCTTTCTTATCCGCACGCCCGCCGGTGAACAGAGCGTTGATTTTGCTAATCCGCAAGCGGTAAAAGCGCTCAATAAGGCATTGCTGGCGCATTTTTATGCCGTCACACACTGGGACATTCCGCCAGGGTTTTTATGTCCGCCGGTGCCTGGTCGTGCGGATTATATCCATCATCTGGCGGATCTGCTTGGCGAAACGACAGGGAGTATTCCGGCGCAGGCAACTATTCTGGACGTGGGCGTGGGCGCCAATTGTATTTATCCGCTTATCGGCGTCCATGAATATGGCTGGCGATTTACCGGTAGTGAAGTCAGCGACGCAGCGATGTCCAGCGCGCAGGCTATCATTCAGGCTAATACGGGGTTAAGCCGCGCCATTCGTCTGCGTCGGCAAAAAGATCCGGCGGCCATTTTTACCGGTATCATTCATAAAAATGAATTTTATGACGCAACGCTTTGTAACCCGCCTTTTCACGACTCCGCCGCCGCAGCCCGCGCGGGCAGCGAGCGTAAGCGCCGCAATTTGGGGCAGAATAAAGATGATGCGCTGAACTTTGGCGGTCAACAGCAGGAGCTATGGTGCGAAGGCGGCGAAGTCGCCTTTATTAAAAAAATGATTGCTGAAAGCCAATCCTTCCGCCGTCAGGTGTTGTGGTTTACGACGTTGGTGTCGCGCGGCGAGAATTTACCGCCGCTTTACCGGGCGTTGACGGAGGCTGGCGCGGTGAAAGTGGTGAAAAAAGAGATGGCCCAGGGGCAAAAGCAAAGCCGCTTTATTGCCTGGACCTTTATGGATGACGACCAGCGTCGCCGTTTTATCACCCGTAAACGCTAAATCGTCGGTTCGCGCGGCGGCAGCGAATCAGGCGACGGGCCGCCGACGGGGGCGGGCAGAACCTGATACGTTTGCACCGGCGCGCGCACATTAGCCAGATCAAAATGCTTTTTCACCTGGCTATCAAGGGCAAAACGCACCGTCCACTGCTTGAGCGGTAGCGTGGTGAACGACACGCGTAAAGTAAACGCCGTGTTCGTTAAACCGACAATACCGGCGAACGTGGGTTCGCCGATAATCAGCCCGCGAATATCCTCCGTCTCCATCAGCGCCGTTACCGCGTCTTTCAGCGCCTGATTCGCTTTATCCGCATCCTCATGGCGATCCACGTCATAGTTGGCGACAACAGAGCCGATACCGCGCACAAAGTTGGCGAAAGTGGTGATCGAGGACCACGGGATAATATGGTATGCCCCGGTATCCTGCCGCACGCCGACGGAACGAATCGACATTCTTTCGACCGTCCCCGTCAGCGGGCCTATGGTGACTAAGTCGCCGGTATTCATCCCGTTTTCAAACTGAATAAAGACGCCGGTGATAATATCTTTCACCAGGGTTTGCGAACCGAAAGAGATAGCCAGACCTAACGCCCCTGCGCCAGCCAGCAATGGCGCGATATTGACGCCGATTTCCGATAACACGATCATGATGGTTATGGTACTGATAATCACTGCCAGCGCATTGCGGAACAGCGTCAGCAGCGTGCGCGTGCGGGCGCTGGGTAGCGGGCGGCCATGAATATCGGAGGCCAGGCGATTCTCAATCAGACTGGCGAGAATCGTCCATCCCACGGCGGAGAAGAATAAGATTAACGCGATACGGATGAGGATATCGACCATCTTTTCCCCCGCGCCATAATGTAGCCAGTGCCAGAAATCGAATAATCCCCAGGCGTTGAGCAACAGCATAACGGCGACGCAGACGGTCAAAAAGCGTGCGACTTTTAGCGCCGAGGAGAGCCAGCCGTTAAGCCGCTTTTGTAATTCCGGGTAATTGCGCTGCGTATGGGGCGACAGGGTGATGGTTTTCGCTATCCAGCGGGTAAACATACCGGAGATAAACGCCGCGATGCCAATAATCGCCAGACTGCGCACGGTCGCGCCCATCATAAACTTCAGGCTATTGCCTGGGTCGAATAACGAGAAGAAAAACAGCACGATAAAGTAAGCGCTGGCCAGCCAGTGCCACACCAGCGCAAAGGCGCGGATAAACAGGCTAAAAAAGGCTAATGATCGTTCCGCCAGACTTAATAAATGTTGCGTAATCTCCGCTTTGTTTTTAAAGATCAGGTACAGCGCCCAGATGGTGATGCAGAGCATGATCGCCACATTAGCCATCGCGCCAACCTGAACATTCACCTGATTGGAAATAATCGGAACGGCAACAATCAGCCCGTAGCCAATCAAACTGCTAAGCGAACTCATACGGCGATTCCAGTAACGCGCTGTCGCATCCTGAATCGCGAATGGGCGTAATTCCGGTACATTAGGGCAAAAAATAAGCCGCAGAATCGCTTTAAAGAACTCTATTAGCGCGAAGGCATTCAGGAACAGGCTTTGCTGAAAAGCGATAGTTCGACTTCCCGCATGGAAATTATCACTGAGCATCTGACCGATAAATAAGGTGAGCGCCAGTAGCAGCAGGTCGATAATAAACGCGCCGACGATCATCGCCGGGAGCTGTAACCAGTTGCTGCGTTCACGGTTTTTCTTGCGCGCCCACAGGCCCATTTTTCGATATAACGGCAGGGCGCAAAGCCGTATCACGCTATAAAAACCAAATACCGCGACGGCCAGAAATAAAAAGTGGGTTAACGCGTTGGTGAAGGTTTGCGAGTTAAACGGCTTGTGCGGCGCATCGGTGATGTTGCGATAAAGCTGGGCGAAACGGGTAGCGAAAGCATCGCCGTACTGACGGGTAACGGTGGTGACGTTCTCCAGTACCGTTTTCTCATCTTTGGCCGCAGGCGGCACAAGCGCTGGCGCCGGCTCGGTCGGCGGCGTGGTTGAGGCTTCGCGGAGTTGCGCTATCAATTCGTTACGTGAAGCCTCGTTCTCCAGTACGTCAGCCAGGGCCGCATAGGCCGCTTTTTTTTGTTCAGGACTGGGCTCTGGCGCTGCTTGCTGGCTGGTTGATGTCCCCGTGGTCACGCCGGGTATGGCGACCGCATGGGCAGGCGCGCCCAGTAGACAAAAAAGGATGAACAGGGTCCACCGCATGACTCCTCCAGTGAGAAAAGAGACGCAAAACACTAAGTATAGATGGCGCAGGGGAGGGAAAATGAAATGGGACTATTCCATGATGCCCTTCCTGCCGCAGGGCAGGAAGGGCGATATCTCAGGAGACGTGCTGTAAAAATTCCTGTAAACGTGGGCTTGGCGGGTTTTCGATCAACGCCTGCGGACTGCCATCTTCGGCAATACGGCCTTTATCGATGAAAATCAGCCGTGAGGCGACTTTTTCGGCAAAGCCGATTTCGTGAGTGACAATGACCATGGTCATGCCTTCTTCCGCCAGATCCTGCATGACTTTCAGCACTTCATGGCGCAGTTCAGGGTCCAGAGCGGAGGTTGGCTCGTCAAAGAGCATCATTTTCGGCTTCACGGCCAGCGCTCGGGCAATGGCGACGCGCTGTTGTTGACCGCCGGAAAGCTCGGAGGGGTAGTGGTGCGCCCGTTCCGCCAGTCCAACTTTCGCTAACAGAGCTTTCGCCTGTTTTTCCGCTTCTTCTTTCTTTACGCCGCGCACGCGTAGAGGACCGAACATTACGTTTTCGAGCGCGGTCAGATGCGGGAACAGATAAAACTGTTGAAACACCATGCCGGCTTCCTGGCGAATCAGCCGTTCGTCTACTTTAGGATCGTTGACTTTCAGACCATCGACAATCAGATCGCCGGAAGTGATCTCTTCCAGTTTATTGATACAGCGTAATAACGTGGATTTACCCGAACCGGAAGGGCCGATAATCACAACCACTTCGCCCTGACGGATGTTTAAATCGATGTTATGTAGCACCTGGGTGGGGCCAAAGTGCTTGGAGACGTTTTTAAATTCAATCACAGGATTTTCATCCTTCTTTCAAGACGACGCAAAATAAAGCTCAGCACCAGCGTAATGATCAAATAGAAGACGGCCACGGCGCTCCAGATTTCCAGGGCGCGAAAGTTACCGGCAATAATTTCCTGGCCCTGACGGGTCAGCTCGGCTACGCCGATAACAATAAACAACGAGGTGTCTTTGATGCTAATGATCCACTGATTGCCCAGCGGCGGCAGCATACGGCGCAGAGCAAGCGGTAAAATAACATGGCGGATGGTTTCCCGGCGAGAAAGGCCCAGCGCCAGACCCGCTTCGCGAAAACCTTTGTGAATGGATAGTACTGCGCCACGAGTAATTTCCGCGATATAAGCGCCGGAGTTAATCATAATTGTCACGACCGCTGCGCTGAATGGATCAATACGCAAATCATTAAATGCCATCGGCAGGGCAAAGTAGATAAACATGACCTGGACAACGATGGGCGTGCCGCGAATAATTTCAATGAAAACCAGGGCGATGTGGTTGGCGAACCAGCCGCCAAACGTACGGGCAAAACCTGCCGCCAGTCCAATAACCAGGCCGCCAGCCAGACCGAGGACCGAGATCCACAGGGTCATTTTAGCGCCCTCAAGTAAAAGCGGAATGGCGGGCCAGATGGCGCTCCAGTCAAACTGCATATGTCGTTCCTGTTACCGTGGTGTAAATAGTCAAATGCTCTATCCGGTGCGGAAATGGCGTGAAAGTGTCTTATCCGTCACGGAAAAGAGCTGTAGGCCCGGTGAGCGTCCTCACTACCGGGCCACAAGCCAACATCAGGTCGTTTTATTTAGGTTCTGTACCGAACCATTTTTTGTAGATTTCGTTATAGGTGCCATTCTCACGCAGCGTTTTCAGCGCGCCGTTGACTTTCTCGCGCAGTTCATCGCTGCCTTTCGGGAAGGCAACTCCGTATTGCTGTGCTTCCAGCGATTCACCTACCGCCTTGAACTGGCCGTTGCCTGCGGTTTTGATAAAGTACAGGATGTTCGGCGTATCGTGCAGAACGGCGTCTGCGCGGTTGGTGCCTAATTCCATGTACGCGTTATCAATGTTCGGGAACTGACGCAGGTCTTTGGTTTTGATATTCGCTTTCGCGTAATCCACCGACCCGGTTCCGCTCTTCACGGCAACGACTTTGCCATCGAGGTCTTTAACGCTTTTAATATCGTTATTGTTGGCTTTCACCATCACGAGCAGACCGCTTTTGTAATAGCCATCGGAAAAGTCGATCGCTTTTTTACGCTCGTCCGTAATCGTAATACCCGCCAGCGCCAGATCGATATTTTTGGTTTGTAATGCCGGAATAATGCCGCTGAAATCCATCGGTTTCAGGGTGTAGTCCAGCTTCAGTTCTTTCGCGATAGCGTCCCACAGATCAACATCAAAACCGACGTATTTGTCGCCCTGTTTAAATTCAAACGGAACGAACGCCGTATCGGTTGCCACCACGAGTTTCTTATCCGCAGCGTGCGAAGACACCGCAAAAGCCAGGGTAAGTGCAGCCAGTGAAACTTTTAATAGAGACTTCATAGCATTTCCTTTTCTATCCACGGGGCGATCCCCTGCGAGAACATGTAGCGTAATGAAAAAATCATGCCAATTATGTAACTCATTGTTTTAACAGAAGCGTCAATCATTCCTGTGCACAATAAGTCGGGCAAAACCAGTATGCCGCACTGTTTTGGGGCACTGATTTAGTGCATGAATAACAAAGTAGAGATACAGGGTCTATTTAGCGTAAAAATTGTTGTTAAAACAATCTTTAATTAACGATTGTGTGATGTAATTATTACAAATAATTCACTTTTATCGGAGGGGAGTACAAGACGTGTGCACTATTTAAGTGCAAAACCCCTGTGCCAGGCAGGGGTATAGGGATGACTTATATACCTGTGTACATCAAGTTGCAGGTGCGTTCGCTTCAGTTACCGACGGAAGTCAGGCTTCTGCGGATTCGCTGCGTTTGTACCTTCCTGCAACTCGAAGTATTCAGGGTAGAGATAGATTTATTCGATGTTGGATTCGATAAACCACAGGAATTTATCGAGGTCGCGTGATGCGGCGGTAAAGATATCGGCAGTGTCTTCATCTTTGGCTTCACCGATAGCTTTGCGAACATCATTAGCGACAACAGCGTAGCGATCGGCCAGTTCTTTTAAGTGATCCTGCACGTTATGGATGTCGAGCGGATAGCTTTTCAGTGGAGTTTTGCTGTTGATAACTTGCGTGGTGCCTAACGCCACACCGCCAAGCTGTACGGCGCGCTCGGCCATAGTATCCAGATGATCGGTCAGTGCGGTACGGAAGCCATCCAGCATCTCATGAACGGCAATAAAGTTAGCACCGCGCATGTTCCAGTGGGCCTGTTTCGTGATCAGCGACAGGTCAATGAACTGGATCACCTGACGATTAAGCAACTCAACCGTCGCTTTTTTATCGCTCTCTGATACATCGTTACGGGTATAAAGCAGATTAGACGCTTTTGTTTTTACCAGTTTAGCGGTACTCATAATCTCATATCCTCTTGATGTTTGTGTCCCAGGTAATTAACGAAAATAAGTATAGCACCGGTTTTTAACTTTGCTTTTTTGAATTTACCTATCACTTTAATAGTACAGACAAGATTTAATATTTATTTTGATTAAAAATCAACTGGTTAGACGAGTTTGCTGTTTGGTGGGTAATAATTCTCATTTTAATGTAAAAAATGAGAAAAAATATGACAAAAAATGACGAAGTAATAGCGCAATAATAAAAGGTGAATAACGAGGTGATATTCTGCATGATTATGCACATCATGCAGAATAAGAAACTATTTTACGTCAACTTGTTTAATTTGCGGTTCGCGTCGAATCGTTAGGGTAGAACCCATTGAGGCGGCAATGATGGCGCACAGGGCCATGATTTGTATGCCCGTAAGCGTTTCGCCCAGAAAAATCATCCCGGAAACGGCGGCCAGCGCGGGTTCCATGCTCATCAGCGTACCGAAGGTGCGGGTTGGCAGGCGCGTCAGCGCAATCATTTCCAGTGAATAAGGCAGCGCCGTAGAAAGCACAGCGACCGCTAACCCTAAGGGAAGAATCGACCAGTGCCATAGCGCATCGCCAGCCTGAACTGCGCCAATCGGCACGAAAATGATGGCGGCAATCAGCGAGCCTACCGCCACCGTGGCCGGACCATGTTCCGCGCCTGCTCGCTGGCCGGTAAGAATATAGACAGCCCAACAGGCGCCAGCGCCGAGCGCTAACGCGGCCCCGGTAAGATCGACGTGAGACATATCTTGTCCTAATGGCAGCAGGAACCAGAGTCCAAGCACAGCCAGTACGACCCAAATAAAATCTACCGGCCGCCGGGATGAAAACAGCGCGACCGCCAGAGGACCGGTAAATTCCAGCGCGACCGCAATACCCAACGGCACCGTTTGAATCGACAGATAAAATAGATAGTTCATCCCGCCCAGCGACAGACCATAAAACAGTAAAGGCAGCCGCTGCTCTTTGGCAAAACGCAAACGCCAGGGTTTGAAAAAGGCGATAAGGATAAGCGTTCCCAACGCCAGACGAAGCGCCGTTACACCCGGCGCGCCGACAAGAGGAAATAACGATTTTGCCAGTGAAGCGCCACTCTGAATAGAGGACATGGCAATGAGCAAAACCAAAATGGGCAACCAGACTGGTAGTTTACGTGTTGACCCCGGCATCCTTTCTCCTGTCAAAAAATGTCAGTACGAGTAAAGGTGGCAGTGTAATGGAAATTCCCCGCGGCGGTTGAGGATTTGTTGAAAAAAAATTTCCAGGATTCCATAAAATGAACTTAAATTGATGGATAAATAGACTGTTAGTTTAGGAATAATCTGGATGAATGTATCGCGTCGCACGCGCATTATTGGTGCAATCAGCCGGAAAAGTGATGTTAATTGAATAAGATAGCGCGATATGGAAACGTTCTGTTACATGAAAGGCGCCCTTAGACACCGTGAATCGCAAAGAGTTTCCCATTAATTTTTGATATATTTAAAACTTAGGACTTACTTGAAGCACATTTGAGGTGGTTATGAAAAAAATTGCATGTCTTTCAGCACTGGCCGCTGTTCTGGCTTTTTCCGCAGGTACTGCAGTAGCTGCTACTTCTACCGTTACCGGTGGTTACGCTCAGAGCGACGCGCAGGGCGTAGCGAATAAAATGAGCGGTTTCAACCTGAAGTATCGTTACGAGCAGGACGACAACCCGCTGGGCGTAATCGGTTCCTTCACCTACACCGAAAAAGATCGTACTAACGGTGCGGGCGATTACAACAAAGGTCAGTACTACGGCATCACTGCCGGCCCGGCTTACCGTCTGAACGATTGGGCGAGCATCTACGGTGTAGTCGGTGTGGGTTACGGTAAATTCCAGACGACCGATTACCCAACCTACAAACATGACACCAGCGATTATGGCTTCTCCTATGGCGCTGGTCTGCAATTCAACCCGATGGAAAATGTTGCTCTGGACTTCTCTTACGAGCAGAGCCGTATTCGTAGCGTTGACGTTGGCACCTGGATTGCTGGCGTAGGTTACCGCTTCTAATCACGTCGGTGAAAATGAAAAATCCGCCTTTCGGGGCGGATTTTTTTTGCCTGAAACGTGCATTATTTTAGTGAAAAAATATCGCTGCCCAGATGGTTATAGTCCACTTTTTGTAATTTGAAATTGGTGATATAAACGGGCCCGGCTTTCTGCTCCGAAATAAATCGATAGCGATTTTTGATCTCTTTAGCGCTAATTCCTGTCCATTGCGAGAAAAAACTCAGGAAATCGTTCGCGGAACGGCGAGCTTTAATGATCCGATGCGCTTTACTGTCGCTGGATAGCACCATAAACGGCACCTGGAAGTTTTGCTGGAATTTGTCGTCATGCGCCAGGTACTGTACCGCTTTGCCGCGCTCTTTAAACGCCAGCCCGTGATCGGAGAAATAGACGAGCGAAAAACTGTCGCCGCTATGACGAAGCTGAGTATAGAGCTGACGGAGCAAATTGTCGGTTTGCGTCATGGTGTATAAATAACAAGACGTCTCTTTCGACTGGACAAACGTCGCGTATTTTCCCTGAGTACGGTCGCAGGCCTGGGGATGCGATCCCATTAAATGCAACACAATCAACTGCGGTTGCGTGCGTTCTGTCGCCAATACCTGCGCCGTCATGGTTAACAGCGCGTCGTCGCGAGTATTTTTATCCGCTTCAAAATCGCCGTTTTTCAGGAAATGCGCTTCATCGGCGCGTTTGGCGATACTGGCGATGGCCGTGTCGTATTCGCCAATTTGCCCCTGATTGGAAAACCACCATGTCTGAAAACCGGCGCGGTTAGCCAGCGTGACGAAGTTATCCTGATACTGCGGTTTGTTATCCACCACGCGATTGAGCGTTAAACCAAGCGATTTTTGCGTTGAGCCGCTGGCGGCGATGTAATCCATAAAGAAGTCGCCATTCACATGGCTGGCGAAGGGGGTATTATCCCAGTGGCCGCCGAAAGCGCCCATGGCATCCCGTCGCGCGCTTTCACCAATCACCACGACATAGATGTGATATCTGGGTTTCACCGCAGTAACCGTCCAGCTATCTTTTATGCCGGATAGCTGCGCCATACGGTGCTGCTCTTCAATGACTTCGTTGTTATTGACGATAACGTCTTTGGCGAAGCGAAAAACCGGATAGCCGGTATCAATAACCTTAAAAACGCCGCCCCACGCCAGATTTTGTACCGGCGCGACGAAAAATGCCGCGACGCTAATCAGCAGGCACAGGCTGTCGAGGCTATTCCAGCGCGGCCTGACCTCTTCTTTTCGGCGGCGAAGCGCAATAATACCCAGCGCAAAAATAAAAAGTCCGGTCAGGTAGCTATACCACGGGAAGATGGTCAGGATTTCGCTCGACTCTTCCATATTGGTGGAGTGCAGCGCCAGCAGCGTATTAAAGTTCGGGGCGCCGTAAGCCTGGCCAAAGGGAAAATAGCAAGCGGCTACCAGCGAACAGATGCCGAGCAGCGCTTTTTGTCCGCGGGGCAGGTAGCGCCAGAGCAGCAGCAACAGGCAGGTAAACGCCGCGGTATAAAGCAGGCTAAAGGGGTAGCCGAGCGCGAGGTTAATCAGCAGCGACTGTAAAAAGTAGAGGCCCGCCCACGGGCTTACCGCCCGACGACGGGCGAGAAGTGAATCGATAAGGGTTGAATTCATATGCCACTATTGCAAAAACGCCATGTGCTAACCCTGGCGCGAAGGGTCATTACCTGCCTGATTATGCGTAAAAAAGGTATTGGGTTCGCAACGGCGAGTCGCAAAATATTCAGGGCTGCCAGAAGATAGAGCGTGCGGGTAAGAAGGTCAACCGCCGGAAAGAAAATGTTTTGCGAAGAGAATAGCAAAACCACAAAAAAACAGGGGAAATGGGCGCCATTTCCGTTGAGGATGCAAAATAAAGCGGCGTACCGCACCGCCGCGTTATTTCGTGGAAGGGTTATCCTGCTCCGGTTTGCCGTTGATCATATCGCACAACATAGAGAGCAGCATTAACCGGACTTTAAAGGGAGAGTGACTGAACACGCGTATACACCTCTTAAATTCGTTCATATAAACCTCCTGATGTTTCTATCCCATCGATCCGTGAGGGATGTCTGCATTACATACAGATATAGCACAGGCTATGTTTTATAGCTATTGCTAAAACGTTAATTTTTTGTGCCCGGACAACTCTGGTTTACAATGAGCGCTCTGTCAGCTGACGCGTTAACGCGTCACAGAAACGAGGAAGCAAAATGGGTCGTCGCGCAGGTACGCCAACAACAAAAAAAGTGACGCAATTGGTGAACGTAGAAGAACACGTTGAAGGATTTCGTCAGGTCAGAGAGGCGCATCGCCGTGAGTTGATAGACGACTACGTTGAGCTGATTTCCGATTTAATTATTGAGGTAGGGGAAGCGCGTCAGGTGGATATGGCGGCGCGGCTCGGCGTCTCCCAGCCGACTGTGGCCAAAATGCTTAAGCGCCTGGCATCGTTAGGATTTATTCAAATGATCCCCTGGCGCGGCGTTTTTCTGACGCCGGAAGGGGAGAAGCTGGCGCAGGAAAGCCGCGAGCGGCACCAAATTGTCGAAAATTTTTTACTGGTATTAGGCGTAAGTCCGGAGATCGCGCGTCGTGATGCGGAAGGGATGGAACACCATGTCAGCCAGGAGACATTGGATGCCTTTTTGGCCTTCACGCAACAGCATGGAACATCTGCAGAATGAATCTGGCCTTTTTACGGGCGCTGCGGCGTGACCGTTTTTTTCAGTTGTTGATCATTGTGGGGATGGCGTTAAGCCTGTTTGTTCCTTTTGCGCCCCGCGCCTGGCCTGGCGCGATTGACTGGCACACCATTATTACCCTCAGTGGGTTAATGTTGCTCACTAAAGGCGTTGAGCTGAGCGGCTATTTTGATGTGCTGGGACGCAAGATGACGCGCCGATTTCATACCGAGCGGCAACTGGCGATGTTCCTGGTGCTGGCTGCGGCGGCGCTGTCGACCTTTCTGACAAACGATGTCGCGCTGTTTATCGTTGTGCCGCTGACGATAACGTTAAAAAAACTGTGCGCGATTCCGGTCAACCGATTGATTATTTTTGAAGCGTTGGCGGTGAACGCCGGTTCGCTGCTGACGCCTGTCGGTAATCCGCAAAATATTCTGTTGTGGGGACGCTCCGGCTTAACCTTTGCTGAATTTAGCGGGCAAATGGCGCCGCTTGCCGTCATGATGATGCTGACGTTACTGCTCCTGTGCTGGTTTTGTTTTCCGGGTAGGGCGTTACAGTATCATACCGGTACGCGTTCGCCGCAGTGGCAGCCCCGTCTGGTGTGGAGTTGCCTGGCATTATATGTCGTTTTTCTTACCGCGCTGGAGCTCAGGCAAGAGTTATGGGGACTGGTGTTGGTGGCGGCTGGGTTTATTGTGCTGGCGCGCAGGGTGATAGTCAGCGTGGACTGGACGCTGCTGCTGGTATTTATGGCGATGTTTATTGATGTCCATCTGCTAACGCAATTGCCGGCGTTGCAGGGCGTTTTCAACCAGGTTGGCGCACTGTCTCACCTGGGGCTTTGGCTAACCGCTATCGGCCTGTCGCAGGTTATCAGTAATGTGCCCAGTACCATTCTCCTGCTGAACTATGTACCGGCCTCGACGTTGCTGGCGTGGGCGGTGAATATCGGCGGGTTTGGTCTGCTGCCGGGGTCGCTGGCAAATCTTATTGCTTTACGGATGGCGAACGATCGCCGAATCTGGTGGCGATTTCATTTCTATTCGCTGCCGATGCTGGCATGGGCGGCGCTGGTGGGATATGGATTATTGCAACTGATGCCGTAAGAGAAGCCCGATAGTGTCTATCGGGCTTCGCAGGCAGAGTCTGTCAGTTCAGACGAACCGGCATCCCGGAACGATCCTGAACTGCCTGTTGTACGACGGTCTGATCAACGTCAGGCTCGTTGGTGACGGCCAGGATACTCTTATTAAGCGTGATCGGCACCGCTTCCTTACCTTCAAACTGCGCTTCCGTCGTTGACAGCGGGTTATGCACCTCAATGTAACGGCTACCGTCCGGCTCGGTGGTGGCTTTTACCGGTTCATCGATAAACTGCACGCGGGTACCGACCGGCACATTTTCAAACAGGAATTTGATATCGTCGTTGCGCAGACGTACGCAGCCGTGGCTCACGCGAAGCCCGATGCCGAAGTTGGCGTTGGTGCCGTGAATAGCATACAGGCGACCGATGTACAGCGCGTACAGGCCCATCGGGTTATCCGGGCCCGCAGGCACGACGGCAGGCAGCGGCTCGCCGGCGGCGCGATATTCAGCGTGCATTTTTGCCGTAGGCGTCCAGGTCGGACCGGCTTTTTTACGTTCAACTTTGGTCGTCCAGTTGATAGGCGTGTCTTTACCTAACTGACCGATCCCAATCGGCAGGACGATAACGGTGTTTGTGCCTTTCGGGTAGTAATAGAGGCGCATTTCCGCGCTATTGATGATAATGCCTTCGTGTACGGTATCCGGCAGGATCAGCTGCTGCGGAATATTCAGCACGGTACCGCCCTTCGGCAGGAAGGTATCCACGCCCGGGTTGGCTTCCAGCATGTTGGACAGCCCCATCTGATACTCCGCGGCAAAATACTCCAGCGGCTGGGTATTGCCCTCAGGAACGGTGATGACCTGATTTTGCCCAATTAAACGGCTACCATCGGTAGGCAGCGGGTAAGTGACTGCTGAGGCTGTTTTACAAAAACCAACTACAGCGAAAGCCGCCGCGAAAAGCGTTGTTAATTTCATATTCATGTTATGCGAGATTCTGTGCCAAGCAGGCTAGTAGGTTGAGAATTCTGTCATGTTGGGAGCGCATTATAGGTGCATTCCAGTAAACAGGGAATTCAGATGTGTACGAAATCACGTTTTTTTCCCTTACGGTTCAGTGTAGCCCTTTGTACAGGGCGCGATCTTATTTCAGACTTGTGGCATAATAAGCGGTTTGTCACATCTTTTTTCAGGATAAGCCTGTGTTAGTTTCCAGCAACGTTACCATGCAGTTCGGCAGTAAGCCGCTGTTCGAAAACATTTCCGTCAAATTTGGCGGCGGCAACCGTTACGGCCTGATCGGCGCCAACGGTAGCGGAAAGTCCACTTTTATGAAAATCCTCGGCGGCGACCTGGAGCCGACGCTGGGCAATGTTTCCCTCGCTCCGAATGAGCGCATCGGTAAGCTGCGTCAGGACCAGTTCGCTTTTGAAACATTCACCGTACTTGATACTGTCATTATGGGGCATGGCGAACTGTGGGAAGTCAAGCAGGAGCGCGACCGTATCTACGCCTTGCCGGAAATGAGCGAAGAAGACGGCTATAAAGTCGCCGATCTGGAAGTAAAATACGGCGAGATGGACGGTTATTCCGCTGAGGCGCGCGCGGGCGAACTGCTGTTGGGGGTGGGCATCCCGCTGGAGCAGCATTACGGTCTGATGAGTGAAGTCGCGCCAGGCTGGAAATTGCGTGTGCTGCTGGCGCAGGCGTTATTCTCTAATCCGGACATCCTGTTGCTCGACGAACCGACCAACAACCTGGATATTGATACTATCCGTTGGCTGGAGCAGGTGCTGAACGAGCGCGATAGCACGATGATCATCATTTCGCACGACCGTCACTTCCTGAACATGGTTTGTACGCATATGGCGGATCTGGATTACGGCGACTTGCGCGTCTATCCGGGTAACTATGATGAGTATATGACGGCGGCGACCCAGGCGCGTGAACGTCTGTTGGCCGATAATGCGAAGAAAAAAGCGCAAATTGCCGAGCTGCAATCTTTTGTTAGCCGTTTTAGCGCCAATGCCTCTAAATCGCGTCAGGCAACGTCGCGCGCGCGGCAGATTGATAAAATCAAGCTGGAAGAGGTGAAAGCCTCCAGCCGTCAGAACCCGTTCATCCGTTTTGAGCAGGATAAAAAACTGTTCCGTAACGCTCTGGAAGTGGAGGCGCTGACGAAAGGTTTTGATAACGGTCCGCTGTTTAAAAATGTCAATTTGCTGCTCGAAGTCGGCGAGAAGCTGGCGGTACTCGGCACCAATGGCGTGGGTAAATCTACGCTGCTGAAGACGCTGGTTGGCGATCTGGACGCCGATCACGGCACCGTTAAATGGTCGGAAAACGCGCGTATTGGTTACTACGCGCAGGACCACGAATATGAATTCGAAAATGACCTGACGGTGTTTGAATGGATGAGTCAGTGGAAACAGGAAGGCGACGACGAGCAGGCAGTGCGCAGTATTCTGGGCCGCCTGCTATTTAGCCAGGATGATATCAAAAAGCCTGCCAAAGTCCTCTCCGGTGGCGAGAAGGGCCGTATGCTGTTCGGCAAGCTGATGATGCAAAAGCCGAATATCCTGATCATGGACGAACCGACTAACCACCTGGATATGGAGTCGATCGAATCGCTGAATATGGCGCTGGAGCTGTATCAGGGCACGCTGATCTTTGTTTCGCACGACCGTGAGTTCGTCAGCTCGCTGGCAACCCGCGTCATTGAAATTACGCCGGAGCGCGTGGTGGACTTCAGCGGTAACTACGACGATTATTTGCGTAGTAAAGGGATTGAAAGCTAAACACTGACGCCCGGTGGCGCTGTGCTTACCGGGCCTACGTATCCTGGCGCGTAGATCCGGTAAGACGGGTGCGCCCAGACAAAGGGCACACCGCAGGTGAGCGGGCAGGGCTGTACGACCGTCAAACGTCCATACCTAATGCCCGCTTGCCGTGAATATTCAGATCGCGCAGCGTGAAGCGCCCTTCCCAGGTGGTTTCATAGTCCTCGCGCGGGAAATCGCCCGGTGATGCGCCTGTCTCCAGCGCCGCTTTCACCTTACGCGCATAGGCCAGGTTTTTCTCACACATTGGCGCGGCAGGAATGTACATCACATTGCCCCAGCCCTGCTGATTTTCGACGGGGGCAACGGAGTGGATGACATCGCAATGCCACCACACGGAATCCCCGGCTTCCAGCGGCGGAATGCTGGTTAACGCCGCCATCAGTAAAGGATGCCACTGTTCAGAAATCGGCAGCACCCGGCCCGGCGCGACGCCGCATAATTCATCTTCCGGGACATCATCCAGCAGCGGGCGCAGCAGAATATACGCCATCGCCTCCGGGATAGGGACGACATGAAGCAACCCCTGACCGGGCAGCATATCGGAGAGCGCGGTCCAGCCCTGGAAGGTGCGAAATACCGAGCATTTGGTGGTGTTATCCACCGTATACTCTTCAACTTCGGTACGGTGCGCCGCATTCCACGGATCGTACTGCTCGACGTTGCCGTTAAACACGCTGGCGAATACCCGCTGATAGGCTGGCAGCAGCCAGCGCTCCAGCGCGCCGGAGTCGGTATGCGCCCCCAGTCCTTTGGATGTGGTGCCCGGCGGGCGGCGGCGGATGCGATCCGGGTAAATGATGCTGATATCCGGATTAAACCATCGCTTGCCGTCGTGCTCTACCTGCCATAGACGGTTGAGGAACGACTGCGCCAGCGCCATCTCTTCACTTTGGCGGGCCTGCATTTGCGCCTGCGACCAGTAGACAGGATAGATTTCAGGCCGGGAGGCGCTCAGCGTACCGAAAAAATTATCCCCCGGTCCTTTATACAACTCGTCAAAATGGTTCTTGTCCAGATAGTCGAGCATCGACTGGTCCCATGCCAGCGCCTGTTCGCGTGGAAAATGACCTTTAATCACCGCGCACCCGCGGCGCTTAACCTCGGCGCGGGTGGCATCGCTAATGTTGCCCATCGCCAGTTCGCTAAAAGGGATAATTGGCCATACCGGCTGTCCCTGCGCCTTCAGCTCGTTAATTTCCGCCACCCGGGCTGCTATGGTGGCGCTCAAACGGTCGAACACCGCCTGTACGTCGCCGATTTGCGCGCGTAGCGCCTGCTTCATCTGACGAATGGCCGCTTTTGGGTCGGCGGGCAGCGTTTCGTGGGTAAAAGGAGTTGTCATATCAACCTCATCATCTTTCGTTCGAAAGTAAAATTAGTTACATGTGATACTTTAAGTTAAAATAAGGTTAATGCAAGTTTAAAATATTGCAGGGGCGCACAAAGAGGGAAGCGAGAGGAAAACGTAAGGTGGCCAGGACGCCTTAATGTCTTATGCGGCTATTCCTGTCGTTCAGCTACTTTTCATTCGAAATAAATTTGTGGTTCTGCTCACATTGTTATTAAAATGTTTCTGGTCGCAGTTACAGCCAGGAGCTTAAGTATGACCGTTAACGTTGTCGTTACCGATATGGACGGCACTTTTCTCGACGATGCCAAGCAGTACGATCGTGTACGCTTCATGGCGCAATACCAGGAACTGAAAAAACGTAATATCGAATTTGTGGTCGCCAGCGGTAATCAGTACTATCAGTTGATCTCCTTCTTCCCCGAGCTGAAAGACGAAATTTCCTTCGTCGCAGAAAATGGCGCGCTGGTGTATGAACATGGCAAGCAGTTGTTTCACGGGGAGCTAACCCGGCATGAATCGCGTATTGTGATTGGCGAACTGCTGAAGGATAAGCAGCTTAACTTCGTCGCCTGTGGTCTGAAAAGCGCTTATGTCAGCAAAAACGCTCCCGAGACTTTCGTGGCGCTGATGGCCAAACATTATCACCGCCTGCAGCCGGTAAACGATTATCACGACATTGACGATATCCTGTTTAAGTTCTCCCTGAATTTGCCCGATGAACAAATTCCGCTGGTTATCGACAAACTGCACGTATCTTTGGATGGCATCATGAAGCCCGTCACCAGTGGCTTCGGTTTTATCGACCTGATTATCCCGGGACTGCATAAAGCGAATGGCATCAGTCGTCTGTTAAAGCGCTGGAACAGGTCGCCACAGAATGTCGTCGCCATTGGCGACAGCGGTAATGATGCGGAAATGTTGAAAATGGCGCATTACTCTTTTGCCATGGGCAATGCCGCAGACAATATCAAAGCGCTTTCACGTTATCACACTGATGATAATAACCATCAAGGCGCGCTCAACGTCATTCAGGCCGTGCTTGACGGCACCGATCCCTTCTGATTAACAGGCCTGCGTAGGCCTGTTAAACGTAGCGCCATCAGGCAGTTCGGACATATTGCCGATGGCGCCAGGGTAAATTACAGCATATGTTCGGTACGGGCGATGATATCGTCCTGCGCGTCCGGCGACAGCGCGGTGAAGAAGGCGGAGTAGCCTGCCACACGCACGACCAGATCGCGGTACTGGTCCGGATGTTTTTTCGCATCCAACAGCGTTTCGCGTGACACGATGTTGTACTGAATATGCCAGCCTTTATGCACCTCAAAGAACGTCCGTAGCAGAACCATCAGTTTCTGTTTGTCGGATTCGTTTTCCAGCGTCGTTGGGTTCAGTTTCTGATTGAGCAGCACGCCGCCGAGAATGGAACCGGTAGGTAATTTGCCTACGGAACCGATCACCGCCGTCGGGCCGAGATGATCCGTACCTGATGCAGGGCTTGCGCCTTCCGCCAGCGGTGTATGCGCTTTGCGACCATCCGGGGTAGCCATAGTTGCGGCGCCAAATGGCACGTTTGCTGAGATAGAGGACGTACCGGCGTAATAGTTGCCGCCGACAGGGCCACGACCGTAGCGCGGGTTATGATATTGCTTCAGCTCATCAATATAGGTCTGATAAGCGCGCGCCAGCAGGGTATCGACGGTATCATCGTCGTTACCGTACTTCGGCGCGCCGTTAATCAGACGCTGGCGCAACTGCTCGTGAGTCAGACCGTCGAAGTCATCGGCCAGCGCGGCGGCAAGCTGCTGTTGACCGATAACGCCCTGTTCGAAGACCAGTTTTTTCACGGCGGCGAGGCTGTTGCCCAGGTTGGCGATACCGACCTGAAGACCGGATACCCAGTCATATTTCGCGCCGCCTTGCTTGATACTTTTCGCTCGCTCAATACAGTCATCTACCAGCGCTGAGCAGAGAATATCGTGGACGTTCTCTTCCAGCATGGTGTCGACCACATACTCAATTTCAATCGATTTGCGCGTGTAGTAGCGAATTTGGGTATCCCAGGCGGCCATCACTTCGTCAAAATTGTTAAAGTTGCCTGCGGAGAGCGCCTTTTCCTGCGGCAGAAATACCTTGCCGCTGGTGGCGTCGCGACCGCCTTCCAGCGCCGCCAGCATGACGCGGGCGAAGTTAATAAAGCTCATGCCGGTGCAGCGATAACCCCATTTCCCGCCGACGGCGGTTTCGATACAGCCGATCGCCGCGTAATCGTAAGCGTCCTGTGGTTCGATCCCCAACTTGATAAATTCCGGGATGACGATTTCATCATTGTTAAACGCCGGCATCCCAAAGCCGCAGCGGATGACCTGGACGCAGGCGTCAAGGAAATCGTTACTCATTCCGGCGTGATAACGCACACTGAGGTTGGGCTGGGTAGAACGCAGACGTCCACAGGACTCCAGAATGGCGTAAGACAGCGGATTCACTGCATCCATTGGCTGACCGTTGATAAGTTTCTGACCGCCAATGGTGACGTTTTGATACAGCGGGCTGCCCGCGGAGGCTTTAGAGTGCGAACCGGAGCGGATCTTGTTTACTTCCAGCAGTTTCAGCCAGCAGCTGTGCAGCAGTTCAATGGCGTGCTCACGATCCAGCGTCTGGTTTAGTTCGACATCGCGACGATAATAGGGGTAAAGATACTGGTCCATACGACCAAATGACACCGAGTGACCGTTAGACTCAATTTGTAGAATCAGTTGGATGAAGTAGCACAATTGCAGTGCTTGCCAGAAGGTCTGCGGCGGTTGGTGGGCGATCACCTCGCAGTTTTCGGCGATGGTAAGTAGCTCTTTACGACGGCTTTCACGGGACTCTTCGCCCGCCATCTGGCGCGCCAGCGCGGCAAAGCGCGTGATGTGCTGGCTTACCGCGTCCAGCACAATATCAATCGCCTTCAGGAACTGCTCGCCATGCAGATCTTCCAGCACGGTCAGGTTGATGCGTGAGCGGCGCTCGGCGACTTTATCGCGCAGGCCATCAAGCCCTTTTTCCAGCAGCAGCGGGAAGTTCACCGCCAGGTGCGCATCGCCGGAAGTCATATTGCCTTCGGCTTTGATAATGCCAGTCGCCAGAAGCCCTTTTTGTTCATCGGTAAACATGCCGTAGCAGCGATCCTGGACGGTTTGACCGCGCCACCATGGACAGACGTCGTGCAGAATACGTTTGTTTTCTTCACTTACGGAAAAACCTGCGCCGGGCCGGTCTGCCAGGTCGTCGATCTCTTTTTCAATCCACGAGACGGTATATTCCGGGAAAATCGGCGCGGCGCGGACTTCACTTGCCTGGTTGCCGACGATCAGTTCATCGTGTTTTATCCAGATAGTGCGTTCCGCCAGGTGATGGGCCAGCGCCAGCGCACGGCGTACCGGAATCGGTTTATCCAGATGCTGCTGGTACATTTCGGTATAATGCTGCGCGCGTTCGGTACAGACCGGCGGTTTCACGATATGTACCAGCGCGGTTTTGTGCGCCTTAATGCGGTCACTGAGCGTGTCCAGTTTCAGTTGGGTCATGATAATTATCCTCGTAGGGTCGCGGTTAAACCTTTTTGGCAGGCGTACTTCTGGGCAAAATCAAGTAACGCCGGCGCATCCAGTGGTTTATCCGGGGCATGATAGGGCTGACTGAGTAAGTGGTATTTATTGATGCCCAGCGTGTGGTAGGGCAGAAAATGAATTTCCCCGACGTGCAGTTCGTCGGCGGCAAAGTCGGTAATGGCTTTAATGGTCTCCTCATCGGCATTAAATCCCTGAATCAGCGGGACGCGAATCACCATTTTTTTGCCCGCGGCGGCGAGTTTCCTGAGATTTTCCAACACCCGCGAGGCGCTGCCATCGGTCCACCGCTTAAACGGCCCGTCGGCGACATGCTTCAAATCAGCCAGAAACAGATCGATATAAGGCAGTGAGGGCGCAATGTATTTCCATGGGACATGCAGACAGGTCTCAACCGCTGTATGAATACCGGCGTCATGGCTGGCTTTAAACAGCTCTGCCGCCAGCTCCGGCTGCATAAACGGTTCGCCGCCGGAAAGCGTAAGACCGCCGCCGCTGCGATCGTAAAAAGGTTTATCGCGCAGTACCGTCGCCATGATCTCATCCACGCTTTTTATTTCGCCGCACACGGTTAACGCCTGTGTGGGGCAGCAATGCGCCAGGATGGAAAAATGGGCGTCGGTCAGTTTCTCGCGATGGATGAGCAGGCCGTTTAGCGCGCGCTCAATGACGTCCGGCGCGGCTTGCGCGCACAGGTCGCATCCTTCGAGACACAGCCGCGCGTCGTATAACAGATCCTGAGCGCGGGCGCGGCTTTCCGGGTTCTGGCACCAGCGACAGCCCAACGAACAGCCTTTGAGAAATACTACGGTACGGATACCGGGGCCATCGTGGGTAGAATAGCGCTGAATATTGAAGATCATAAACGGCCTCTCTTATTTCATATAAAGATTAAATTACTTTCGAATGAAAGTTATCTTGATGTGCGTCAACGAATGGAGAGGTTCTGACAAAGAGGCGTTAAATGAGGTAGAACATCACGGTTTGAGGCTGTGATATGGCGTTTAAGATGATGCCGCGCTGCTTGAGCCGATCGTCAGTCGGAGCTTGGGTAAGCTGGCTTTGCGTCTGATGGCAGTAATTATCTGTTGATACAGCACGGCCATAAACCGTGCTTTGGTATGTTTATCCGTAAAGTGGCTACTGCCCGCAGACCTCACAGCCGGGGTTACGCATCAACTTCATTTCGCGGAACTGACAGGTCATCGCATCGTACATGACGATTTTTCCGCTGGCAGGCTGACCGTAATGCGCCAGTAGCTTAATGGCCTCCATTGCCTGTAGCGAACCGATCACGCCAATCAGCGGCGCCATCACCCCTGCCTCTACGCAGGTCAGAGCGTTTTCGCCAAACAGACGGCTCAGGCAGCGGTAACAGGGTTCGTTTTCCCGATACGTAAAGACGGTAACTTGTCCTTCCATACGAATGGCCGCGCCGGAGATTAGCGGCACTTTCGCGGTATAGCATCCGGCGTTAAGTTGATTACGTACGCTAACGTTATCGGTACAGTCCAGTACCAGCGAATGCCCGGCAATCAGGCTGGTCATAGCGTCGTCGTCCAGCCGCGCGTTAACGGGCGTAATGGTAATATGCGGGTTGATTCGCGCCAGCGCGTCGCGGGCGGACTCTACCTTCGGCTGCCCGACCGTGGCGTCGCTGTGCAAGGTTTGACGCTGGAGATTGGAAACGGAAACGGTATCAAAATCGAGTAGCGTCAGTTGCCCGACGCCAGCGCCGGCCAGATACTGCGTTGCCGCGCAGCCGAGCCCGCCCAGCCCGACCACTAATACCCGCGCATCTTTTAACGCTTCCTGCCCTTCAAAATCGAAGCCGCGCAGAATAATTTGTCGGTTATAGCGCAGCATCTCCTGTTCGCTAAGTTCCGCCATTACAGGCCTCCGAACAGAGCATTAAACGGCTCGACTTCCACCCATTCTCCCGGCTCAACATTGCCGCGTTCACGCTCCAGCACAATAAAGCAGTTGCCCAGACTAAACGAGCTGAAAATATGTGAGCCCTGGTGTCCGGTGGTCGTGACCTCCAGTTCGCCGTTGGCGCTACGTTGCAGGATGCCGCGCTGGAAATCGAGACGCCCTGGCGTTTTCTTCAGGCGAGATGTTGTGCGTACACGCTGGCGCGGCGGTACAGCGCTTGCCGTGTTGCCGCCAAGCTTCGCCAGTAAGGGCTGAACCAGTTGATAAAACGTGAGCGCCGCAGAGACTGGATTCCCCGGCAGGCCACAGAACCAGCTATTACGGAGCTTGCCGAAGGCAAACGGTTTGCCTGGCTTGATAGCCAGCTTCCAGAAGGCGATTTCGCCCAGCTCCTCAAGGATGGTTTTGGTATAGTCCGCTTCACCAACCGAGACGCCGCCGGAGCTTATCACTACATCGGCCTGGCTGTCGGCGTCGATAAACGCGGCGCGAAGCTTACCGGGATCGTCAGGAATAATGCCTAAATTGATCACTTCGCAGCCAAGCTGTTGCAGCATCAAATGTATAGTTAGACGGTTAGTGTCATAAATTTGCCCCGCCTCCAACGGCTGGCCCGGAAGCTGGAGCTCGTCGCCGGTCGAGAACAGCGCTACGCGCACTTTACGTACAACCTGCGCATCGGCAATTCCCAGCGACGCCAGCACTGGCAGTTCGGCAGTAGTCAGGCGCGTACCGGTCGGAAAGACCACCGCATCCTGGCGAATATCCTCGCCGCGGCGGCGGATGTTTTGTCCGCAACGAACATCGGCGGTAAAACGCACGCCGTCATCGGTTTGTTCCGTCTGCTCTTGCATAACTACCGCCTCGCAACCTGTCGGCACCGGGGCGCCGGTCATAATGCGAATGCAGGTGCCCGCAGGCCACTCTCCCTGGTAAGGCTGACCGGCAAATGCTTTGCCGACGACGGGCAGCGGCTTATCGGCGGACAAATCCGCCATACGTACCGCATAACCATCCATAGCTGAATTATCAAAGCCGGGGACATCGAGGGGAGAAACGATATCGGTCGCCAGGATGCGGCCAAAGCAGTTCACCAGCGGCAACGTTTCTACGGCGGTGAGCGGGGTAATACGTGAAAGCATCTGGGTCAGCGCCGTTTCAAGCGGCATTAATCCGGCGGAAAATTCCATGAACATACTCCTGCGAGGCAAAATCGAATCCGGCTATTATGTCAGAAAACAGAGGCGGGCAGTATGCTACCTCGGTCTTAGAGACGGCCTTGCGCCTTTACATACCTTACGCATCTTTCTATATTCAAAAATCGAATGAATAACTCACAACAATTCTGATAGTTATAGTAAAAGTTGTGTGCCACCGTTAATGGACCCTAAAAATGAATAAAGCAGTGATTGCGATTCACGGCGGCGCAGGCGCGATTGCTCGCGCGCAAATGAGCCATGAGCAGGAGCTACGCTATATCCAGGCGCTGTCAGAGATTGTCGAAAGCGGGCAAAAGATGCTGGAAGCGGGTGACAGCGCGCTTGATGTAGTGACGGAAGCGGTGCGCCTGCTGGAAGCGTGTCCGCTCTTCAATGCGGGTATCGGCGCGGTCTATACCCGAGACGGAACTCATGAACTGGATGCCTGCGTGATGGACGGCAATACCCTGAAGGCCGGAGCCGTCGCGGGCGTGAGTCATGTTCGCCATCCTGTGCTCGCCGCCAGACTGGTGATGGAGCGCAGCCCGCATGTACTCATGGTGGGGGAAGGGGCGGAAAATTTTGCCTTTTCACAGGGGATGGCGCGCGTTTCGCCGGATATCTTTTCCACCCCGGCGCGTTACGAGCAATTGCTGGCGGCGCGTGCGGCGGGTGAAATGGCGCTCGATCACAGCGGCGCGCCGCTGGACGAAACGAAAAAAATGGGTACAGTCGGCGCAGTGGCGCGGGATAAATTCGGCAATCTGGCGGCGGCAACGTCTACCGGCGGGATGACCAATAAATTGCCCGGGCGCGTCGGCGACAGCCCGCTGGTCGGCGCCGGGTGTTATGCCAACAACGCCAGCGTCGCCGTTTCCTGTACCGGAACGGGAGAGGTCTTTATTCGCACGCTCGCGGCTTACGATATCGCCGCATTGATGGAATATGGCGGACTCAGCCTTGCCGACGCCTGTGAGCGCGTGGTGATGGAAAAATTACCGGCGCTGGGCGGCAGCGGTGGATTAATCGCCGTTGATCACGAAGGTAATGTCGCGTTGCCGTTTAACAGCGAAGGGATGTATCGCGCCTGGGGATATGCCGGGGATACGCCTACCACAGGAATTTACCGGGAATAAGGAGCCGCAGGTGCCGCACAGCGATGAACTGGATAGCCGCGATGTTCTGTCCGTCAGTGGCCTGAATATCGCGTTTCACCACGAAGGGCAACAGGTAGACGCCGTGCGTAATGTGTCATTACGCCTGAAGCGTGGAGAGACTCTGGCGATTGTCGGCGAGTCGGGCTCGGGAAAATCGGTGACGGCGCTGGCGTTAATGCGGCTGATTGAGCAGTCGGGCGCGAACGTGCGCTGCGGCGAAATGCTGTTGCGTCGGCGTAATCGCCAGGTGATTGAGCTGTCTGAGCAGAGTGACGCGCAGATGCGGCGTGTGCGCGGCGCGGATATCGCCATGATTTTCCAGGAGCCAATGACCTCGCTCAACCCGGTATTTACCGTTGGCGAGCAAATTGCCGAATCTATTCGTTTGCATCAGGGCGCCAGCCACGAAGAGGCGCTGGCGGAAGCGAAACGTATGCTCGATCAGGTACGGATCCCGGAGTCGCAGGCGATTTTATCGCGTTATCCGCATCAGCTTTCCGGCGGGATGCGCCAGCGAGTCATGATCGCGATGGCGCTATCCTGCCGTCCGGCGGTATTGATTGCCGATGAACCCACCACGGCGCTGGATGTCACTATCCAGGCGCAAATTCTGCAACTTATCAAAGTGTTGCAGCAAGAGATGTCGATGGGCGTGATTTTTATCACCCACGACATGGGCGTCGTGGCGGATATTGCCGATCGCGTGCTGGTGATGTATCAGGGCGAGGCCGTGGAAACCGGCAGCGTAGAGCAGATTTTCCATGCGCCGACGCATCCTTATACCCAAACGTTACTGGCCGCCGTCCCTCAGCTTGGCGCGATGCGAGGCCACTCGCTGCCACGCCGTTTCCCGTTGATTTCCGCTGACGAACCGGCCCTTTATGAATCGCAGATTGAGCAAGACACGGTGGTGGAAGGCGAACCTATTCTCCAGGTTCGGGGGCTGGTGACGCGATTCCCGCTGCGTAGCGGTCTCTTTAACCGCGTTACGCGTGAAGTTCATGCCGTTGAGAATATCAGTTTCGATCTCTGGCCCGGCGAAACGTTATCGCTGGTGGGCGAGTCCGGTAGCGGAAAATCGACGACCGGACGCGCGTTGCTGCGGTTGGTTGAATCCCGGCAGGGGGAGATTATCTTTAACGGCCAGCGCATTGACTCGCTGTCTGCGGGCAAACTCCAGCCGTTGCGCCGCGATATTCAATGTATTTTCCAGGACCCTTACGCCTCGCTCGACCCGCGCCAGACCGTGGGGTATTCCATTATGGAACCTTTACGGATTCATGGCCTGGGGCAGGGGGACGCTGCGGCAAAGCGCGTGGCCTGGTTGCTTGAGCGTGTCGGATTACGTCCTGAACATGCCTGGCGTTATCCGCATGAGTTTTCCGGCGGTCAACGTCAGCGCATCTGCATAGCTCGCGCGCTGGCATTGAATCCTAAAGTGATTATTGCCGATGAGGCGGTCTCCGCGCTGGATGTTTCCGTTCGCGGGCAGATCATTAATTTACTGCTCGATTTACAACGAGAAATGGGGATCGCCTACCTGTTTATTTCGCATGATATGGCGGTCGTGGAGCGAATTAGCCATCGCGTGGCGGTGATGTATCTTGGTCAAATTGTTGAGATGGGGCCGCGGCGCGCCGTTTTTGAAAATCCGCAGCATCCTTATACGCGTAAATTGATGGCGGCGGTGCCGGTTGCCGATCCCTCCAGACACCGGCCGCGGCGCGTTCTGCTATCAGATGATATACCCAGCAATATTCATAAACGTGGCGAAGAGACGCCCGCCGTTTCATTACAGTTGGTCGGGCCGGGACATTATGTTGCGCGGCCGCTGCAGGATAATGCGCTCTCGCGCTTATAACATTCATACAGGCAGGGTTTCAGGAGAACAACATGACGCAATTTATTACGCATAAATGGCTGGCGGCGCTGGGACTGGCCTCATCCATTGCGGCTTTTCCGGCCCTGGCGGCCAAAGATGTGGTGGTGGCGGTAGGGTCTAATTTCACCACGCTCGATCCGTATGACGCCAACGATACACTCTCGCAGGCGGTGGCGAAGTCATTTTATCAGGGGCTGTTTGGCCTGGATAAAGACATGAAGGTAAAAAACGTCCTGGCGGAAGGCTATACCGTTTCTGATGACGGTCTGACCTACACCATTACCTTACGACAGGGGGTGAAATTTCAGGACGGCGCGGATTTTGATGCGGCGGCGGTGAAAGCGAATCTCGATCGCGCCAGCAATCCGGATAACCACCTCAAGCGTTATAACCTGTATAAAAATATCGCAAAAACGGAGGTTGTCGATCCGGCAACGGTAAAAATCACCCTGAAACAGCCGTTCTCCGCTTTCATTAATATTCTGGCGCACCCGGCGACGGCGATGATCTCGCCGCAAGCGCTGGAAAAATATGGCAAGGATATTGGTTTTCATCCGGTCGGTACCGGTCCATACCAGCTTGAAACCTGGAATCAGACCGACTTTGTCAAAGTGAAAAAGTTCGCCGGTTACTGGCAGCAGGGCTTACCCAAGCTGGATTCTATTACCTGGCGTCCGGTTACTGACAACAATACCCGCGCGGCGATGCTGCAAACTGGCGAAGCGCAATTTGCTTTTCCTATCCCTTATGAGCAGGCCGCGTTACTGGCGAAAAATAAAAACCTCGAACTGGTCGCCAGCCCGTCCATTATGCAGCGTTATATCAGTATGAATGTGACGCAGAAGCCGTTTGATAATCCTAAGGTGCGTGAGGCGTTGAATTACGCTATCAATCGCCAGGCGCTGGTTAAAGTGGCGTTTGCCGGATACGCCACGCCGGCGACGGGCGTGGTGCCGCCGTCGATAGCCTATGCGCAAAGCTATCAGCCGTGGCCCTATGATCCGGCTAAAGCGCGCGAACTGTTGAAAGAGGCGGGGTATCCAGACGGTTTCAGTACCACGCTGTGGTCATCGCACAACCATAGCACCGCGCAAAAAGTGTTGCAGTTTACCCAACAGCAACTGGCGCAGATTGGCATTAAAGCCCGGATAACCGCGATGGACGCCGGCCAGCGCGCCGCGGAAGTCGAGGGCAAAGGGCAAAAAGAGAGCGGCGTGCGAATGTTCTATACCGGCTGGTCGGCGTCGACGGGCGAAGCTGACTGGGCGTTATCGCCGCTCTTCGCATCACAAAACTGGCCGCCGACGCAGTTTAATACCGCTTTTTACAGCAGCAAGCAGGTCGACAGCGATTTGGCGGCGGCCTTAAAAACCAACGATCCGCAGGAGAAAACACGATTGTACAAAGAGGCGCAGGATATTATCTGGAAAGAGTCGCCCTGGATACCGTTGGTGGTGGAGAAATTGGTTTCTGCGCACAGTAAAAATTTGACCGGTTTCTGGATTATGCCGGATACCGGTTTCAGCTTTGACGATGCGGATTTGAAGTAAGTAATGCGATGGGGCTGGATGGCGCGCGCGTTGTCCGCCATCCGGTAAAAGGTTCGTGTGATGCTTAACTATGTTCTCAAGCGCCTGCTGGGATTAATTCCTACGCTGTTGATTGTGGCAGTGTTGGTGTTTTTATTTGTTCATTTGTTGCCCGGCGACCCGGCGCGGCTGATAGCCGGACCGGAAGCCGACGCGCAGGTGATCGCGCTGGTTCGTCAGCAGCTGGGGCTTGATCAGCCGCTTCATGTCCAGTTTTGGCATTACATCACCCATGTTTTACAAGGCGATTTCGGGACGTCAATGGTTTCCCGCCGCCCGGTTTCTGAGGAGATCGCCAGCCGCTTTTTGCCGACGCTGTGGCTGACGATAACCAGTATGATATGGGCGGTGCTGTTTGGCATGGCGATCGGCATCGCCGCCGCCGTGTGGCGTAATCGCTGGCCTGACCGGGTAGGAATGACGCTTGCCGTGACCGGCATTTCTTTCCCGGCTTTTGCGCTGGGAATGTTGTTAATGCAGATTTTTTCCGTGGATCTGGGCTGGCTACCGACCGTGGGGGCGGATAGCTGGCAACATTATATTTTACCCTCCCTGACGCTTGGCGCGGCGGTGGCATCAGTCATGGCGCGTTTTACGCGCTCCTCGTTTGTCGATGTGCTGAGCGAGGATTACATGAGGACCGCGCGGGCGAAAGGCGTCAGTGAAACGTGGGTGGTGTTAAAACATGGCCTGCGCAATGCAATGATCCCGGTCGTCACCATGATGGGACTGCAATTTGGCTTTCTGCTTGGCGGATCGATCGTCGTCGAAAAAGTGTTTAACTGGCCGGGGCTTGGGCGGTTACTGGTCGACTCCGTCGACATGCGCGACTACCCCGTGATTCAGGCGGAAGTGCTGCTGTTTTCTCTGGAATTTATTCTTATCAACTTAGTGGTGGATGTCCTCTATGCCGCCATTAATCCGGCTATCAGGTATAAGTAAGGATGCGATTATTTAACTGGCGCCGTCAGGCGATTTTACATGCTATGCCGGTGGTAAAACCCGACCAGATACGCACGCCGTGGCGGGAGTTCTGGCGTCGTTTTCGCCGCCAGCATGTCGCGTTGGTCGCCGGGGGATTCGTACTGGCGTTAATTCTGGTGGCGATTTTTGCCCGTTGGCTGACGCCCTACGATGCGGAAAACTATTTTGACTACGATAGCCTGAACAATGGCCCCTCTTTGCAGCACTGGTTTGGCGTTGACTCGCTGGGAAGAGACATCTTTAGCCGGGTTCTCGTTGGGGCGCAGATCTCACTGGCGGCGGGCGTGTTCGCGGTATTTATCGGCGCGATAATCGGCACGGTGTTGGGATTGCTGGCGGGATATTATGAAGGCTGGTGGGATCGTTTTATTATGCGCATTTGCGATGTGCTGTTCGCCTTCCCCGGCATTTTGCTGGCGATTGCCGTTGTGGCGGTGTTAGGCAGCGGTATTGCTAATGTGATCGTTGCGGTGGCGATTTTCTCTATTCCGGCGTTTGCACGTCTGGTGCGCGGAAATACCCTGGTCTTAAAACAGCAGACGTTTATTGAGTCTGCCCGCAGTATCGGCGCCAGCGACACGACGATTTTGTTTAGCCATATCTTGCCGGGAACGGTCTCGTCAATTGTGGTTTTCTTTACGATGCGTATCGGTACGTCAATTATTTCCGCGGCAAGCCTGTCATTTCTCGGATTAGGCGCGCAGCCGCCAACGCCGGAGTGGGGAGCGATGCTCAATGAAGCGCGGGCGGATATGGTCATCGCGCCGCACGTAGCGCTCTTCCCGGCGGTGGCGATTTTCCTGACTGTGCTGGCGTTTAACCTGTTAGGCGACGGGTTGCGCGATGCGCTGGACCCGAAGATTAAGGGGTAAGCCAGCCCGGTGGCGTTGACGCCTGGCGGGCCTGGAACGGGCTCGTCAGGCGGGATAACACATCCGGCACCCGCGCCGGGGGAGGTGGCGTTAAACCCGACTGCCCCACAAATCATATTCGTCGGCGTTTTCCACTTTCACGCGCACGATATCGCCCGGCTTGACGTTGGTTTCGCCGTTCAAATAGACCGCGCCGTCAATTTCCGGCGCATCCGCCATGCTACGCCCGATAGCGCCTTCTTCGTCAACCTCATCAACGATCACCAGAATTTCGCGGCCCACTTTTTCCTGCAAGCGCTCAGCGGAGATTTGCTGTTGCAGTTGCATAAAGCGGTTCCAGCGCTCTTCTTTCACCTCTTCCGGCACCTGATCCGGCAGCTCATTCGCGCCTGCGCCTTCCACCGGGCTGTACTTGAAGCAGCCTACACGATCGAGGCGCGCCTCTTTCAGGAAGTCGAGCAGCATCTGGAAGTCTTCTTCCGTTTCGCCGGGGAAGCCGACAATAAAGGTGGAGCGTAGGGTCAGTTCCGGGCAGATTTCGCGCCACTGCTTAATGCGCGCCAGCTGGCGGTCAACGGAACCGGGACGTTTCATCAATTTAAGAATCCGCGGGCTGGCATGTTGCAGCGGAATGTCCAGATAAGGCAGGATTTTGCCTTCCGCCATTAGCGGAATCACATCATCAACGTGTGGGTAGGGGTAGACGTAGTGCAGACGTGTCCAGACGCCCAGTTTTGATAACTGTTCGCACAGGCTCACCATACTGGTTTTCACCGGTTCGCCATTATGGAATCCGGTGCGGTGCTTCACATCTACGCCGTAGGCGGAGGTATCTTGCGAAATCACCAGAATCTCTTTGACCCCGGCATCAACCAGACGTTTCGCTTCGCTTAATACGTCGCCAATCGGACGGCTGACCAGATCCCCGCGCATCGACGGGATGATGCAGAACGTGCAGCGGTGATTACAGCCTTCAGAAATTTTCAGATACGCATAATGGCGCGGCGTCAGTTTTACACCCTGTTCCGGTACGAGGCTTAAAAATGGATTGTGCTTCGGCTTCGGTACGTAATGATGTACGTGCTGCAGAACTTGCTCATAGCTATGCGGCCCGGTGATTTCCAGTACTTTCGGATGCACTTCGCGGATCTGATCTTCTTTTGCGCCCAGGCAGCCGGTGACGATTACCTTACCGTTTTCGTTCAGCGCTTCGCCAATGGCTTCCAGCGACTCTTGTACCGCGCTGTCAATAAAGCCACAGGTATTAACGATAACCATATCCGCATCGTCATAGCGTGGCACAACGTCATAGCCTTCGGTACGCAGCTCAGTCAGGATGCGTTCCGAATCAACGAGGTTTTTCGGACAGCCCAGGGAAACGAAGCCGATCTTTGGCTGGTGGGTTACATTACTCATAGCTTAAAAAGTGTTCATTTATTGGAATGGTCAGGGCAGGGATTCTACAGATATCCGAACAAAAATTGTATCGCAATCTCATCAGGAGCGGCGGCATCAACCGTTGTGGTTATCAGCAAAAGGTGAAAAAGGGCAATTCTAAGAAAATTCTTGATCTCTGACACCCCTTTGTCTAAAAAACGACCATACTATTAAGTTGAACCCTGGTAGAAAAGAGGAGGAAAAAAGGTATGGTCGTTGACAGACTGAGAACCGATCTTCTCAACAAGCTGATAAACGCGCGTATCGATCTTGCCGCTTATCTGCAATTGCGAAAAGCGAAGGGGTATATGTCAGTCAGCGAAAGTGACACTCTGCGTGACAATTTTTTTGAACTGAATCGCGAGCTCCACGATCACGCTTTACGGCAGGGACTGCATCTCGATCAGGAAGAGTGGAACGCGCTGCGCCGTGCCGAAGGCGCGCTTGCAGCCGCCGCCGTTTGTTTAATGAGCGGACACCATGATTGTCCGACCTTTATTGCCGTCAACGCAGATAAACTTGAAAACTGTCTGACAACTTTGACGCTGAGTATTCAGAGTCTGAAAGCACATTCACCGCTTACACAGGTCTGAATAAGGGGGAGGCGACTCCCCCTTTTTACCGGACCGCGCCGCTTAATGTTTTGTAAAAATAAACCGACCTCTTGCGATGCTGACTACGCTTTAACGCAGAGCCCTGAAGGAGGCGATATGCGTCGAATACTTCTCGCGATAGTTTCATTCTCTCTTTTCTCTTCATGGGCGAACGCCAATCTTGCGCCGGTGAACGTTGAGGTGCTGCAAACCCGACTCGATCACCCGTGGTCGCTGGCTTTTTTGCCGGATAACCGTGGGATGCTCATTACCCTGAAAGGGGGACAACTGCGCCACTGGCAGACGGGGAAGGGACTTTCCGATCCGCTGGCTGGCGTACCGAAAGTGTGGGCAAACGGGCAGGGAGGTTTGCTGGACGTCGTGCTGGCGCCTGACTTTGCCCAGTCGCGCCGCGTCTGGCTGAGCTATGCTGAAGCTGACCGCGAAGGAAACGCCGGTACGACAGTCGGTTTTGGACGGCTGAGCGACGATCTTCAGCGTCTGGAGCATTTTCGTACCGTGTTTCGCCAGATGCCTAAGCTGTCTACCGGCAACCATTTCGGCGGACGTATGGTATTCGATGCGCAAGGGTTTCTTTTTATTGCCCTGGGTGAAAATAACCAGCGCGCTACCGCGCAGGATTTGGATAAATTACAGGGTAAGCTGGTGCGCCTGACCGGGCAGGGCGAAATTCCGCCGGATAATCCGTTTGTGCATCAGGCGGGCGCGCGTCCGGAAATCTGGTCTTACGGTATTCGTAATCCGCAGGGGCTGGCCATCAATCCCTGGAGCGGCGCGCTATGGCTGCATGAACACGGTCCGCGCGGCGGCGATGAAATTAACATCCCGGAAAAAGGCAAAAATTATGGCTGGCCGCTGGCCACATGGGGCGTCAACTATAGTGGTCTGAAAGTGCCGGAAGCCAAAGGTGAAATTGTTGAGGGAACGGAGCAACCGGTTTACTACTGGAAGGATTCTCCGGCGATCAGCGGGATGGCTTTTTATGCCAGCGACGTTTTTGCGCCGTGGCGGCACAAACTGTTTATCGGCGCGCTAAAAGATAAAGAGATCATTGTGATGCGCATCGATGGCAATACGGTGACGGAAGAAGGCCGTATTCTGGGTGACAGAAAGCAGCGTATTCGGGATGTGCGTGTCGGACCTGACGGCTACTTATATGTGTTAACCGATGAGTCCGACGGGCAGTTACTCAAGGTAAGTCCTGCAGCCACGCGTTAGGTCACCGGGATCATCACCACTTTGCGAAAAGCAGGGCGCTCGGTAAGCTGTTGATACCAGCGCTCCAGATTCGGGCGCGGCGTCCATTTCAGACCCACGTTCAACAGGTTATAGACGAAAGGCGCAATAGCGATATCGCCGGTGCCAAAGTTATCCCCGGAGAACCACGGCTGGTGGGCCAGCGCATCATCAAGCAGCGCAAACAGGCTGTCACACTTTTCGATACCGGCTTCAATTGCCGCCTGGTCGCGTTTTTCCGGCGGGGTTCTGACCAGTCCCATCAGGATCACGCGGTGCGCCGGGCTTAACGTTTGATTCGCCCAGTCCATCCATTTTTCGCCCTCCGCACGCCGCGCCGGATTATCAACCCATAGCCGGTTCTGGCCGTATTGCGCCGCCAGATAGCGGACAATGGCATTGGATTCCCATAATAACAGGTCGGTTTCATCATCTTTAAGCAGCGGCACCAGCCCATTAGGATTCATCGCCAGATAGTCGGCATCCTGGTTAACGCCGAATTTTCCACCTGCCAGAATTTGATCGTATGGCAGTTCCAGCTCTTCAAGCGTCCACAACACTTTTTTAACATTAGTCGAGTTGTTCCGGCCCCACAGCGTAATCATATTAACCTCTTCTGTTTTATCAGGATGATGACAGTAATCGGCCTACCGTGAGATAAACCTAACATTTACACAATGGTCTGTAAAAAAATCGTTATGAAGGAAGCGTAACGGGATGTTATTGCATAAACTTTAAAAACTTTACCAAGTTACGGTTTCTTTAACGTCGTGAGTGCGTTATTACTCACCGCACTTATTACACGGTGGTGTGACGTGTGTTTTTGGAATGGATACTCGGGTGGTACTATGACGCAATACGCTTCTTCCCTTCGTAGCCTCGCGGCAGGTTCGGTTCTCTTATTCCTTTTCGCTTCGCCTGTAAAGGCAGAGGAACAAACGATCGCGCCGCCGGGCGTTGATGCGCGAGCCTGGATCTTAATGGATTACGCCAGCGGTAAAGTACTGGCGGAAGGCAACGCCGATGAGAAACTCGACCCTGCCAGTTTAACAAAAATTATGACCAGCTACGTGGTGGGCCAGGCGCTGAAGGCAGGCAAAATCAAGCTGACCGATATGGTGACGGTGGGCAAAGATGCCTGGGCGACGGGGAACCCGGCGCTACGTGGGTCGTCGGTGATGTTTCTGAAGCCAGGCGATCAGGTGTCGGTTGCGGATCTTAATAAAGGCATCATCATTCAGTCAGGTAATGATGCCTGTATCGCGCTTGCCGACTACGTCGCCGGAAGCCAGGAGTCCTTTATCGGCCTGATGAACGCCTATGCGAAACGACTGGGGTTAACCAATACAACCTTCCAGACGGTACACGGTCTTGATGCGCCAGGGCAGTTCAGTACCGCTCGCGATATGGCGCTGCTCGGCAAGGCCCTGATTCACGACGTGCCTGACGAATACGCCATTCATAAAGAGAAAGAATTTACTTTTAATAATATTCGTCAGCCAAACCGCAACCGCCTGTTGTGGAGTACCAATCTGCATGTCGACGGCATGAAAACGGGGACAACGGCAGGCGCTGGATATAACCTTGTCGCCTCCGCCACCCAGGGCGATATGCGCCTGATCTCTGTCGTGCTGGGGGCGAAAACGGACCGTATTCGTTTTAATGAGTCAGAAAAACTGCTGACCTGGGGTTTCCGCTTCTTTGAAACGGTCACGCCGATTAAACCTGACGCGACATTCGTGACGCAACGGGTCTGGTTTGGCGATAAGCGTGAGGTCAATTTGGGGGCGGGCGATGCGGGGTCTGTGACGATTCCGCGTGGGCAGCTTAAAAACCTGAAGGCCAGCTTTACGTTGAACGAACCACAGCTCACGGCGCCGTTGAAGAAAGGGCAGGTTGTCGGCACCATCGATTTCCAGCTTAACGGAAAATCCATTGAGCAACGCCCGTTAATGGTGATGGAAAACGTCGAGGAGGGGGGATTTTTCAGCCGGATGTGGGATTTTGTGCTGATGAAACTCCATCAGTGGTTTGGCAGTTGGTTCTCGTAAAATAACCCCATTGCCGGGTGCGCGTCGCATCCGGCAAACCTGCGGTTAATACATCAGAGTAATTTGTTGCGCTTTAGCGTAGGCCACGAAGGCCTCGTCGGGACGGCGGTCGCTGATAATCGTATCAAAGCGTGATAATTCCCCCATCCGCGCCGGACGTACCTTGCCGAATTTACTGTGATCCACCACCAGTACATGGCTCTGTGCCATTGTCATTGCCCAATGTTTTACCGGCAGCTCTTCCAGATTAAAGCAGGTAGCGCCTTTACTGGTATGAACGCCGGCGGCGGAATAAAACGCGATATCCGGACAAATATTGTTTAACGTTTCATGGAAATCAAGCGGTTTGAAAATGGCGTTGCTGGCGTGAAACTCCCCGCCGCTGAGGATAGCGCGGCAATGGGGTTTGTCCTGCAGCGCCAGAAAGGTATTAAGTGAATAGCACACCGCCGTAAAGGGAAGGTCATTATCAATGGCTTCAATGATCCACGGCGTGGTGGTGCCGCAGTCAATAAATACCGTCTGATGCGCTTGTACCAGGCCCGCAGCCAACTGAGCGGCTCGGCGTTTTTCTTCCACCAGACGAGATTTTTGATCGCTTAACAGATAATGACTGGCGCTGCGGGGCTCCAGTACGATATAGCCGCCCAGCAACACGACAGGCGCGCTTTTATGGTTCAGGTCGCGACGAATGGTCATTTCAGAGACGCCCAACAGGGTCGCGGCTTCTTTAAGGTGAAGTTTATCGCTGCGTTTTAAGGCCTGCAGCAATTGACCAATACGCTCGTCGCGTCGCGTTTCCATAGTTCCCCTGGAGAGTTAAATAAGCGCTCCGCACCATACAGAGCGCTTAATATTACTCTTTTTTTCGCTGTTTAGTCACGTACCCAGCCTTTTCGAATGGGCAATGCGAAACAGAAACGGTAACAACGTTGCAGCGCCTGGTAGAGCGGCGCGCCGTACCATTGCCAGATCAGCTGTGCGCTCAGGCAGCCAAGCATCGCTACCAGCAGCGCGCCAATCATATCTAACGGCCAGTGTACGCCGAGATAGACGCGCGACCAGGCGATGGTAATGGCTATCGCCATCATCACGATGCCTGACCAGAGGCGGTGCCAGAACAAAAACGCCAGCGCAAAGGTAAAAATCACCGTACCGTGATCGCTGGGGAACGAGTCATCGGCGGCATGATGCAGGAAGTTATAGCCGATATGATCGACAAACGGACGGTCGTGCGGGAAAAGGTGTCCCATTGTCCAGGAGACCGCCAGACTGATAATCAGCGCGATGCCGATTTTAACGATCAGCTGGCGCTGAGCGCAGACCCGATCGCGGGGACCCCACAGCCAGAGTACCACGGCTAAGAGCGGGACAATGTTGATGACATCTTTGGCGATAAAGATAGCGAGCGAAATTGTCCACTGCGCGGAATCAGGCGTGGCGTTAATAAAATAAAACAGCGAGTTGTTAAGGTTTTCCAGCATAACATCCAGGCTCGGAGCAATGAAATCAAAAGGGATAGCCAGCTCATCCCCGTGCAAACTGAGCATAAATGCAGCGTAACAGGGAGGAAAAGCAGTATTGTCTTATTTGGCGGCAACATGAAGAGATTTAAGACAATGGCATAAAATAACGTTGATGATAACGGCGCAAACTTAAATTAACCTTAAAGTACGTAAGCGCTAAGCGGCTTTCTGTAAAAATGTGCGCTATTTCCCTTGCAGCCTCATAATTCGCTATCTCAGTTCCCCGACTTTCATTACACTCTGCGCGGTTTTTATTGGCGAAGAGATGGTATGCAGAATCGTTTACAATCAGGCGGCAGGCTGGGACGTCAGGCGCTGCTTTTTCCTCTCTGTCTGGTGCTGTACGAGTTTTCTACTTATATTGGCAACGACATGATCCAGCCGGGTATGCTGGCGGTGGTTGAGCAGTATCAGGCGGGCCTGGACTGGGTTCCGACGTCCATGACCGCTTATCTGGCGGGCGGTATGTTCTTACAATGGCTGCTTGGCCCGTTGTCTGACCGGATTGGCCGTCGTCCCGTGATGCTGGCGGGCGTCGTGTGGTTTATTGTCACCTGCCTGGCGACGTTACTGGCGAAAAACATCGAACAATTTACCTTCCTGCGTTTTTTGCAAGGGATTAGCCTGTGTTTTATCGGCGCTGTAGGGTATGCCGCGATTCAGGAATCCTTTGAGGAAGCGGTGTGTATAAAAATTACCGCGCTGATGGCGAACGTGGCGTTAATCGCGCCGCTACTGGGACCACTGGTTGGGGCGGCATGGGTGCATGTTCTGCCGTGGGAGGGGATGTTTATTTTATTTGCCGCACTGGCCGCTATCGCCTTTTTCGGGCTACAGCGCGCAATGCCGGAGACCGCCACGCGGCGGGGCGAAACGCTGTCATTTAAGGCGTTGGGCCGGGATTATCGGCTGGTGATAAAAAACCGGCGGTTCGTCGCAGGGGCGTTAGCGCTGGGATTTGTCAGCCTGCCACTGTTGGCCTGGATTGCGCAGTCGCCGATTATCATCATTAGCGGCGAACAGCTCAGCAGCTATGAATATGGTCTGCTGCAGGTGCCCGTTTTTGGCGCGCTCATTGCCGGTAATCTGGTGTTGGCGCGTTTAACCTCCCGACGTACGGTTCGCTCGCTGATCGTGATGGGCGGCTGGCCTATCGTCGCGGGGCTGATCATCGCCGCGGCGGCGACGGTGGTTTCATCCCATGCTTATTTATGGATGACGGCGGGATTAAGCGTATACGCTTTTGGCATTGGGCTGGCGAATGCCGGACTGGTGCGTCTGACGCTCTTTTCCAGCGATATGAGTAAAGGAACGGTCTCGGCGGCGATGGGAATGCTACAAATGCTGATTTTTACCGTTGGCATTGAAGTCAGTAAACACGCCTGGTTAAGTGGCGGCAATGGGCTATTTAGCCTGTTTAATCTGGCAAACGGTATTCTTTGGCTACTGCTAATGCTGGTCTTCTTAAAAGATAAGCGGACGGGGAATTTGCAAACAGTCTGAGAGAGCGGCTACGCCTGATAAGCTTTCTGTTATCAGGCGTAGAGAGGCATCCGCTAGACGTTGAACGGCGGCTCGTTGTTTAATACGCTGTCGATGATATCCAGCACGCCTTCCTGATTGTTCGATCCGGCGCGGTATTTCGCCGCCGCCGCGACCGCTTCGCTGGCGTGCGACATGGCAAAACTAAACCTGGCCTGACGCAGCATCTCAATATCGTTGCCGCCGTCGCCGAATACCACCACTTCACTATCATGAATGCCCCAGCGCTGCTGTAACAGACGCAGGCCGTTGGCTTTATGCACGCCGGGAATTATTAAATCAATACTGCCATAGCCAGTATGAACGGGGACCATGATATCGCCAATGGCGTCGTGCAGCGCCGCCTGTACTTCCGGTATCCGTTCATCGGTAATATTAAGGCCGAATTTGAAAAAAACATCGCTGATATTGTTGAAATTATCCACAAACTCCAGACGATGATAATACATTGCCGCAACGGCTTTTAACGCATCGTCGTACCGTTTCAGCGTGTAGGCGCTGTTTTTTCCACAGGCGATGATCTCCACATCGGCGCGTGTGAGCAGGTGTTCGACAACCGCCTGGAAGTCGGCTTTTGTCAGCTCGCCGTTAAAAACATCCTCTCCTTCGCTGACCACCCAGCCACCGTTTTCCGCGACAAAAGCGATTTCGTGCGCAATTTCCGGAAAGAAGGAGATTAACTGGTAATACTGGTTGCCGCTGGCCACGACAAAGCGAATGCCTTGCCGCTTCATTTGTTGGTACTGCGCCATAAACCGGTCACGGTTATAGGTTTTTTGATCGCTCAGAAACGTGCCGTCCATGTCGACGGCGATTAATTTAATACTCATGCGTTATGCTCCATCACCGGTTGCGGAGTCGATACAGGTTTGGCGACGGCCTTCGCCACCAGCGCCGCCAGAATAACCAGCGCCAGCACAACCATCATGGCGCTGCGTAATCCATAATGCTCTCCCAGATAGCCCAACAGCGGCGGCCCGACCAAAAACGCCAGATAGCCGGTCGTGGCGACAACGCTCACGCGCGTCGGCGCGTCGGGACCGGTATCGCTGGCGGCGGAAATGGTCAGCGGGAAGCCGAGCGAAGCGCCTAAGCCCCAAAGAATGACCGAGACGCCGGCAACCCAGTCGCTATCGACAAAAATAATCAGGCCAATGCCCAACGCTCCCATCAACGCGCTGGCGCGAACAACCGTCACCCGGCTATAGCGGTCAATAAACCAGCCGCCGGTAAAGCGGCCAACGGTCATACCAAGCGTGAAACCGGCGTAGATCAGAGAGCCGGAGGTTGGGCTAAAACCGTGTCCGTCTACCATCAGTAGCGGCAGCCAGTCATTCGCAGAGCCTTCGGCGAATGCCATTGCCAGCACCACCACGCCAATAAGCAAAAGCTGGATGTCCCGATAAAAAGGTAATCCTTTTTCCTGAAGGTGAGCATCTTCCGATGCGTTTTTACCCGTACCGTCAGGGATCGCCCGAATGGCGATAAAAATGGGCGCGATCGCCACGGCAGCCGCGAGGATGATATGGATGTTAGCCGGGACGCTTAATGCGGTTAACGCCATGCCGACACCAGCGCCCGCCAGCGTGCCGAAACTGTAGAAACCATGCATCATCGGCAGAACGGTTTTATTCAGCTCGCGTTCGACCGCCGCGCCTTCGACATTAATCGCCACTTCGGCGGCGCCAAAACTGGCGCCGAAAACGGCTAATCCAAGGGCAAAAATCAGCGGCGAGGCGCACCACAGCGCGACGCTAAGAATAACCATCCCGCCTACTGCGCAGGTCATCGTCGTGCGAATAACCTTCCGGGTGCCAAATCGTTTCACCAGCCAGGCGGAACAAAGAATACCGCTCATTGAACCGATAGAAAGCCCGAATAAGACCGCCCCCATTTCCGCGGTAGAGACGGAAAGAATATCCCGAATAGCAGGCGTTCGGGTTGCCCAGGAGGCCATCAGCAGTCCGGGTAAAAAGAAGAACATAAACAGCGCCCAGGTACGGCGTTTTAAGGCGTTACGTGAGGAGAGGACGGTCATAGCGTCAGGCCAGAAAATAGAAGCGAGAGGTAAACATTAGCAAGCTTGTGTACATTTGTACATATCGTCGTCATACTTCGTTGTGCAGACAGTTTTTGCTGTCTGTTTTTTCAGCGTAAGCGGCAGGCTACTATCGCCTACATCCTGAATGAGATGTGGAACTCATCATGAAAGAAAATGCCGTAAGACGCGCCAATGATCCTAAGCGACGGGAAAAAATAATTCAGGCCACACTGGAAGCGGTAAAGACCTATGGCGTTCATGCCGTGACGCACCGGAAAATCGCCGCTATCGCTCAGGTGCCGCTTGGCTCGATGACCTACTATTTTGCCGGTATGGATGCGTTATTGAGTGAAGCCTTTACACTTTTCACCGAGAACATGTCGCGTCAATACCAGGACTTTTTTGCGCAGGTGACGGATGCGGAGGGGGCGTGCCAGGCGATAACGGAAATGATTTACGGCTCGCAGGTTACGACGCCGGATAATATGGCGTTAATGTATCAGTTATATGCCTATGCCAGCGATAAGCCAGCGTTAAAAATAGTCATGCAAAACTGGATGCAGCGTAGCCAGAATACGCTGGCGCAGTGGTTTGACGCACAGACCGCCCGCGCGCTGGATGCGTTTATCGAGGGGATGACGCTGCATTTTGTAACGGATCGAACGCCGCTGGCGCGTGAAGCGATTTTACAGATGGTAAAGCGAATCGCCGGCGAGCCAATGTCGTGTCACTCTGCGTCGGGCAACAAAAAACCCATCAACCTTGAACCGAAATGGCGGGGTTGATGGGCTCCACAAAATGGGGACATCAAAGAAAAGCAGTGGCAATAGGTATGACTGATGCTTTAACGAAAAGTTCGACCTATTGGCAAAATTTTTTCACTTAAAGGCAAACTTCAGTTTTATCCTAACCCCGGCCAGATGATGACAATAAGCGTCCCCGCCAGCGTTAGCAGAACGTTGGCGATGGCGTAAGTCCCCGCATAACCCAGCGCTGGAATATTACTGCGCGCCGTATCGCTAATGATTTCCATCGCCGGGGCGCAGGTACGCGCGCCCATCATGGCGCCGAACAGCAGCGCCCGGTTCATGCGCAGCACATAAGCGCCAAACAAGAAGCAGATCACCACCGGTACCAGGCTGACGACAAGCCCGGCGATCAGCATTTGTCCGCCGACCGCGCCCAGACCGTTGCTGATACCGCTGCCGGCGCTTAAACCAACGCCTGCCATAAACACCATCAAGCCGAATTCTTTCACCATATTAAGCGCGCCCTGCGGAATATAACCAAAGGTAGGATGGTTAGCGCGCAGGAAACCGAGCATGATCCCGGCGAACAGCAATCCGGCCGCGTTGCCGATGCCGAAACTAAAATTGCTGAACTGGAAGGTAATCATCCCGATCATTAACCCGATGATAAAAAAAGCGCAGAAGGCGAGCAGGTCCGTCACCTGACTATGAATCGAAATAAAACCAATGCGATCGGCAATGGTTTTTACGCGTCTGGCGTCGCCGCTCACCTGTAACACGTCGCCTTTATTCAGCACAACGTTATCGTCGATAGGCATTTCGATCTGGCTGCGGATGACGCGGTTAAGGAAGCAGCCATGATCGGTCAGCTTGAGCTGAGCGAGGCGGCGACCGACCGCATTGTGGTTTTTCACCACAATTTCTTCCGTCACGATGCGCATATCAAGCAGATCGCGATCAAACACTTCCTTACCATTACGGAAGCTGGGATCGAGCCTGGCGTGCGCGTCCGGATAGCCGACCAGCGCAATCTCATCGCCCATTTGCAGCACCGCATCGCCATCCGGGTTCGCCAGAATACCGTTACGGCGAATACGTTCGATATAGCAGCCTGTCTGGCGGTAAATACCCAGCTCGCGCAGGTTTTTACCGTCAGTCCAGGCCACCAGCTCCGGACCAACCCGATAGGCGCGGATAACCGGCAAATAAACTTTGCGATTAGCATCGGTATCCAGACCGCGCTCGCGGGCAATTTGCTGGGCGCTGGTTTGCAAATCCTGATGCTGCAGTTTAGGCAAGTAGCGCGCGCCCACGATCAGGCTGACCAAGCCAATCAGATAGGTCAGGGCATAGCCCAGGCTCAGATTATCAAGAGCGGAGGAGAGTTGGGTGCTGGCGATGCCGGAATGTCGCAGGGTATCGCCTGCGCCAACCAGCACGGGCGTGGATGTCATTGAGCCGGCCAGCATACCGGCCGTCAGGCCGATATCCCAGCCGAATAGCTTACCAAGGCCTAAGGCGATTAGCAGAGCGCTACCGACCATGACCAGGGCAAGCATCAGATAGTTTTTACCGTCGCGAAAAAAAATCGAAAAAAAGTTGGGGCCAGCCTCGACGCCGACACAAAAAATAAACAGCATAAATCCCAGATTTAGCGCGTCGGTGTTAATACTGAAGTGTTGCTGCCCTAATAATAGAGAGACCACTAAAACGCCAATGGAATTACCAAGTTGGACTGAACCCAGACGTAACTTGCCAAGACACAGGCCAAGAGCCAGGACCACAAATAATAACAGGATGTAATTCCCATTTAACAAATCTGCGACGTTTATATTCACGGAGACTAACTTCTTGTTTACGAGTAAGCTATTGAAAGAAATGGTAATTTACGCTACTGTTTTTATCATGAATTAAGGGTGCAATCGTATTGCATACAGCATCTAAATAAAAACAACACAACAATATATCCTGCTAGTTTAATCTTATTGCGTACTAACGGCTATAAGAATCGTGCAGGTGTGTTTTTGGCATGGAATGCCACATGACTTTATCTGACTGGATGCCTCACGGCGGAAAGCGTGTTCGATAGAGAGTGTCAGGAGGAACGATTGAAACATAAACACGGGTGGGCAAGCGTTGTCTGCTGCTTTGTACTCTTTATTGTGGTGTGTCTTTCATTAACTATGCATGTACAAGGCGCTTTTCGCGCGGCAGGGCATCCTGAGATTGGACTGTTATTTTTTACGTTGCCTGGTGCGGTGGCCAGTTTTTGTTCTCACCGACGCGAGGTGATCCGACCGCTGATCGGGGCGATGCTGGCGGCGCCGTTTTGCCTGGTGTTAATGCGCGTGGTATTTATGCCTACCCGATCGTTTTGGCAAGAACTGGCGTGGTTATTTAGCGCCGTATTCTGGTGTGCGTTAGGCGCGCTCTGTTATTTGTTTATTAGCAGCCTGTTTAGCCACCGGCGAAAAAAACGCCAATAGCGCCCTCCGGCAGAGGGCGTTGCCAGAGCAATCAGGCGAAAAGATTCAGATTTTCTTTTGCCCATGCTTCAAAATCCGTACAGCCGCCGATATGTTTTTGATCGACAAAAATCTGCGGTACGGTTTCTACAGGTTTACCTACGGTTTTTTCCAAATCCGCTTTAGTAATGCCTTCAGCATGGATATCAATATAGCGGTAGTTAAAATCGTCGCGTTCTTTGCTCAGTTTTTCCGCCAACTCTTTTGCACGCACGCAATAAGGGCATCCTGGGCGGCCAAAAATAACAGTAAACATATCTCTCCTCGAACATAAAGCCAGACGGCGAACAGGTGTTATCATGCCGCGATTTACGGCAGATGAAAAGCAGGTTACGCCTGTTCCTTTGATAACCCAGGGCTATATCTGTTAAGCACGCCGGACCAGAACGTTCTACACTGTGCGTCAGTTAACCGGGAGGCTTGATATGCGCACGATTGGCGTGTTACCCAAAAGCGTACTGATACTGGAATACCTCGGTATGATTTTGCTGGCGCTTGCTCTGCTATCGCTTAATCATTACCTTACGCTGCCCGCGCCGTTCAATACGCCGCTGGCTGGCGTATTGATGGTTTTCCTGGGCGTCGTGTTGATCCTCCCCGCCGCGGTGGCGATGATGTGGCGTATTGCGCAGTTACTGGCGCCGCAGTTGATGAAACGTCCACCCGACATTTCTTCCCGTTCAGATAGAGAAAAGCATAATGAGTCCGACCATTGAACTTCTTTGTGGCCATCGTTCTATTCGCCATTTCACCGATGAACCCGTGACTGACGCGCAGCGAGAGGCCATTATTGCCGCCGCGCGCAGCACGTCCAGTTCCAGTTTTTTACAGTGCAGTTCTATTATCCGTATTACCGATCGGGCGCTGCGCGAGGCGTTAGTGCCCCTGACGGGCGGGCAAAAGCATGTGGCGCAGGCCGCTGAGTTCTGGGTATTTTGCGCCGATTTTAATCGTCATTTGCAGATCTGTCCTGACGCGCAGTTGGGGCTTGCCGAACAACTGCTGCTCGGTGTCGTCGATACGGCGATGATGGGGCAAAACGCGCTGACGGCGGCGGAATCACTGGGGTTAGGCGGCGTGTATATCGGCGGCATCCGTAACAATATCGAGTCTGTTACCGAACTGTTAAAATTGCCGAAGCATGTATTGCCGCTCTTTGGCCTGTGTTTGGGATGGCCTGCGGATAATCCGGATCTGAAACCGCGCCTGCCTGCCGAGCTTGTGGTTCATGAGAACCAGTATCAACCGCTTGATGAAAAGCTGCTGGCGCGCTATGACGAGCAGTTGGCTGAGTATTATCTGACCCGCGGCAGTAATACGCGACGCGATACCTGGAGCGATCATATCCGTCGCACCCTGATTAAAGAAAATCGCCCATTTATCCTTGAATATTTGCATAAACAGGGCTGGGCGACGCGCTAAAACCTGCGGGCCAGTGTATGATACGCGGGCTTTTCAGGGTTTTCAGCGAGGTGCAGGGTGAAAATTGCCATATTGTCCAGGGATGGAACGCTCTATTCTTGCAAACGTCTGCGCGAAGCGGCGATGCGGCGCGGCCATCTGGTCGAGATACTCGATCCTCTTTCCTGCTATATGAATATTAATCCGGCTGCGTCGTCGATCCATTACAAGGGGCGTCGTCTGCCCCATTTTGACGCCGTTATTCCCCGTATTGGTTCGGCCATTACCTTTTATGGTACCGCTGCACTACGTCAGTTTGAGCTACTGGGTAGCTATCCGCTGAATGAATCCGTCGCCATTACCCGCGCGCGCGATAAGTTGCGATCGCTACAACTTCTGGCGCGCCAGGGGATCGATCTTCCCATTACCGGGATCGCCCATTCGCCGGATGATACCAGCGATCTTATTAAGATGGTTGGCGGGGCGCCGCTGGTCGTGAAGCTGGTAGAAGGCACGCAAGGGATCGGCGTGGTATTGGCGGAGACGCGTCAGGCTGCTGAAAGCGTTATTGATGCGTTTCGGGGGCTCAATGCCCATATCCTGGTTCAGGAATACATTGCCGAAGCTAAAGGATGCGATATCCGTTGTCTGGTCGTCGGCAATGAGGTTGTGGCGGCGATTGAGCGGTGCGCGAAAGCCGGTGATTTTCGCTCCAATCTTCATCGCGGCGGGGTGGCCAGCATCGCGACGATCACGTCCCGTGAACGGGATATCGCCATCAAAGCCGCACAGACGCTGGGGCTGGATGTGGCGGGTGTCGATATTTTACGCGCCGCGCGCGGGCCGCTGGTGATGGAGGTGAATGCCTCGCCGGGACTGGAAGGTATCGAAAAGACTACGGGCGTGGATATCGCGGGGCGAATGATTCAGTGGATAGAACGTCACGCTACGCCTGAATTTTGCCTTAAAATCGGCGGCTAATCGCAATCATGGATTCCGCCGTAGTACGAAGCACGCTTTTTGCGTAAGCTGTGCCGGTAATTTTTTCATCGTCATCGTAAGAGGTAGCACATTATTATGATATCACTGGTCGTTCCCACTCTGGATACGTTGCGTCAATGGCTCGACGACCTGGGCATGAATTTCTTCGAATGTGATACCTGCCAGGCGCTGCATTTGCCGCATATGCAGAATTTTGACGGCGTCTACGATGCTAAAATCGATTTGGTGGACAACACCATTCTTTTTTCCGCGATGGCGGAGGTCAGGCCTTCCGCGTTGCTGCCGCTGGCGGCCGATCTCTCTGCTATCAACGCCAGTTCGTTGACGGTAAAAGCCTTTCTCGATATGCAGGATGATAATCTGCCAAAACTGGTTGTGTGCCAGTCTTTATCCGTTATGCAAGGCGTCACCTACGAACAGTTCGAATGGTTTGTTCGGCAAAGTGAAGAGCAGATTTCTATGGTGATCCTTGAGGCCGGGGCGCATCAGCTTCTGTTTAACGCGGAAGAAGACGCGCAAAAAACCAGCGTGGTTGACCATTTTCTTCACTAATCCCTCCCGATAATCAGGCAGTCGCTGCCAGCGCGGCTGCTGTTTACGTTTTTTTATGCTGCTGTTAACCTTTATTTAAAGAATTATTCACCTCCTTTCTGACCATTTCGCTTTATCACATAGACAAAACCTGCATAAAAAATTGATAAAAGGCGTTTTTTAATCTGGGCTATAGCCTCAAACCTTAGCTAAAGTTATTCTTGCGAAGCTTCTATAGCGAGCTTGATGGCAGGGAGGGCGACCTCTCTTCTTCATTTGTATCAAATGAAAAGGTATGCACATTTCAGGCATGTTTTAAACCACGCCTAATGGGTTCATTTGTTAACGGATTTCAGAAGGAAAGCGATGATGACCGCCTTAAAGAAAAAATGGCTATCGGGTCTGGTTGCGGGTGCTCTGATGGTCGTCTCTGTCGGCACGCTCGCTGCCGAACAAAAAACGCTGCACATTTATAACTGGTCAGATTATATCGCGCCGGACACGGTGGCGAACTTTGAAAAAGAGACCGGGATTAACGTTATCTATGATGTCTTTGACTCTAACGAAGTGCTGGAAGGCAAGTTAATGGCAGGCAGCACCGGGTTCGATCTGGTGGTGCCATCGGCCAGTTTTCTTGAGCGCCAGCTCACCGCGGGCGTTTTTCAGCCGCTGGATAAAAGCAAACTTCCCGGCTGGAAAAACCTCGATCCTGAACTGTTGAAACTGGTAGCGAAGCACGATCCTGACAACAAATACGCCATGCCCTACATGTGGGCCACGACGGGCATTGGCTATAACGTTGATAAAGTGAAAGCGGTGCTGGGGGATGATGCGCCAGTGAATAGCTGGGATTTAGTCCTCAAGCCGGAAAATCTGGAGAAGCTAAAAAGCTGCGGCGTCTCTTTCCTTGATGCGCCTGAAGAAATTTTTGCCACCGTGCTGAACTATCTGGGTAAAGATCCGAATAGCAGCAAAGCGGATGACTACACCGGCCCGGCAACCGATCTGTTGTTGAAGCTACGGCCAAACATTCGCTATTTCCACTCCTCGCAATACATTAACGATCTGGCTAATGGCGATACCTGTGTGGCCATCGGCTGGGCGGGCGATGTCTGGCAGGCCGCTAACCGGGCGAAAGAGGCGAAAAATGGCGTCAATATCTCTTTCTCGATCCCCAAAGAGGGGGCAATGGCGTTTTTTGATGTGTTTGCCATGCCGGCTGACGCCAAAAATAAAGACGAGGCCTACCAGTTCCTTAATTATCTGCTGCGCCCTGATGTGATTGCCCATATTTCCGATCACGTTTTCTACGCCAATGCGAATAAAGAGGCGACGGCGCTGGTCAGCCAGCAGGTGCGCGATAACCCGGGAATTTATCCGCCGGCGGATGTGCGGGCCAAGTTGTTTACCCTGAAAGTGCAGGAGCCGAAGATTGATCGCGTCCGCACCCGCGCATGGACGAAGGTGAAAAGCGGTAAGTAATTTATTAACGGTATGGCCTGATAAGCGTGCGCTATCGGGCATTCCACCGTTTGTATCGTTTGATTGTGTTATGCCGGAGAGCGCCTTGTGAATGATGTCCCCCACCGCCCGCAGGTGAAAACCCGTAAAGCGCTGACGCCGCTTCTGGAAATTCGCAACCTGACGAAGTCATTCGACGGGCAACATGCTGTCGATGATGTCAGTCTGACTATCTATAAAGGCGAGATTTTTGCCCTGCTGGGCGCGTCAGGTTGTGGAAAATCGACTCTGCTACGGATGCTGGCAGGTTTTGAACCGCCGAGCAGCGGGCAAATTATGCTCGACGGCGTCGATCTGGCGCATGTTCCGCCGTATCAGCGTCCGATTAATATGATGTTTCAGTCCTATGCGTTGTTTCCGCATATGACGGTAGAGCAGAACATCGCTTTTGGTCTGAAGCAGGACAAACTGCCGAAGGCGGAGATTACCAGCCGCGTCAATGAGATGCTGGGTCTGGTGCACATGCAGGAGTTTGCGAAACGTAAGCCGCATCAGCTTTCCGGCGGTCAGCGCCAGCGCGTGGCCCTGGCGCGCAGCCTGGCGAAACGTCCTAAGCTGCTCTTGTTGGATGAACCGATGGGCGCGCTGGATAAAAAATTACGCGACCGGATGCAGCTTGAAGTGGTGGATATCCTTGAGCGCGTCGGCGTGACCTGCGTCATGGTGACGCACGATCAGGAAGAAGCGATGACGATGGCGGGGCGCATTGCCATCATGAACCGTGGAAAATTTGTGCAAATTGGCGAACCGGAGGAGATTTATGAGCATCCGACGACCCGCTATAGCGCCGAATTTATCGGATCGGTAAATGTTTTTGAGGGCTTACTGAAAGCGCGTGAAGAGGACGGTCTGGTCATTGACGCGCCCGGTTTGGTTCATCCGTTAAAAGTCGATGCAGATGCCTCTGTCGTTGATAATGTGCCGGTATATGTGGCGCTACGTCCGGAAAAAATCATGCTGTGTGAGTCGCCGCCTGCCGATGGCTATAATTTCGCCGTCGGCGAAGTGGCGCATATTGCGTATCTCGGCGATCTGTCTATTTATCATGTGCGGCTAAAAAGCGGGCAGATGATCAGCGCTCAACTGCAGAATGCGCACCGTTACCGGAAAGGGTTACCGACTTGGGGCGATGAAGTGCGTTTGTGCTGGGAAGCGGATAGCTGCGTGGTCCTGACGGTATAAGGGGGAAACATGAGCACACTTGAACCTCCGGCACGCATCAGTAAACCTGGCGGCGCGGCGCTATGGTTGGCGCGAATGCAAATGAAACATGGGCGTAAGCTGGTTATTGCTTTGCCCTATATTTGGCTCATTCTGCTGTTTTTACTGCCGTTTCTTATCGTCTTTAAGATAAGCCTGGCGGAAATGGCGCGGGCGATCCCGCCGTATACCGATCTGCTGGAATGGGCTGACGGTCAGTTGTCGATTACGCTCAACCTCGGCAATTTTTTGCAACTGACCGACGATCCGCTCTATTTCGAAGCCTATCTGCAATCGTTACAAATTGCCGGTATTTCCACAATCTGCTGCCTGCTGTTGGGCTACCCGCTGGCGTGGGCGGTGGCGCACAGCAAGCCCTCCACGCGCAATATCCTGCTGCTGTTGGTGATTCTGCCCTCGTGGACGTCTTTTTTAATACGCGTCTATGCCTGGATGGGCATTTTGAAAAACAACGGTGTGCTGAACAATGTGTTGCTGTGGCTAGGGGTTATCGATCAGCCGCTGACGATCCTGCACACTAACCTGGCCGTCTATATCGGCATTGTTTATGCTTATCTGCCGTTTATGGTACTGCCCATTTATACCGCATTGACGCGCATTGATTATTCGCTGGTGGAAGCGTCGCTGGATCTCGGCGCCCGACCGCTGAAAACATTTTTTAGCATCATTGTCCCGCTCACCAAAGGCGGAATCATCGCCGGCTCGATGCTGGTTTTTATCCCGGCGGTGGGCGAGTTCGTGATCCCGGAACTGCTTGGCGGGCCGGACAGTATCATGATTGGTCGCGTCCTGTGGCAGGAGTTTTTCAATAACCGCGACTGGCCGGTGGCTTCTGCGGTCGCCATTATTATGTTGCTGCTGCTGATAGTACCGATCATGTGGTTCCATAAACATCAGCAAAAAAGTGTGGGGGAGCACGGATGAATAACTTACCGGTCGTTCGCTCGCCCTGGCGCATTCTGATTCTGGTGCTGGGGTTTACTTTTCTCTATGCGCCGATGTTAATGTTGGTGATTTACTCGTTTAACAGTTCGAAGCTGGTGACGGTGTGGGCGGGATGGTCGACGCGCTGGTATGGCGAGCTCTTTCGGGATACCGCCATGATGAGCGCAGTGGGACTAAGCCTGACAATTGCCGCCTGTGCGGCGACGATGGCGGTGGTGCTCGGTACTATTGCTGCGGTGGTGATGGTGCGATTTGGACGATTTCGCGGCGCAAACGGCTTTGCGTTTATGATCACCGCGCCGCTGGTGATGCCGGATGTGATTACCGGGCTGTCGCTGCTGCTGCTGTTTGTCGCGCTCGGTCATGCTATCGGCTGGCCCTCCGATCGCGGGATGCTGACCATCTGGTTGGCGCATGTCACTTTCTGTACCGCCTACGTGGCAGTGGTGATCGCTTCGCGATTACGCGAACTGGATCGTTCGATTGAAGAGGCGGCGATGGATCTTGGCGCGGCGCCGTTGAAGGTCTTTTTTGTCATTACGTTACCGATGATCATGCCAGCGGTGATCTCGGGCTGGCTGTTGGCCTTTACGCTTTCCCTTGACGATCTGGTGATTGCCAGCTTCGTTTCCGGTCCCGGCGCCACCACGCTACCGATGCTGGTTTTCTCCAGCGTGCGCATGGGCGTGAACCCGGAAATCAACGCGCTGGCGACGTTAATCCTCGGCGTGGTAGGAATCGTCGGATTTATTGCCTGGTACCTGATGGCGCGAGCGGAAAAACAGCGGATTCGCGATATCCAGCGTGCAAGACGCGGCTGAAGCCACTAAAATCTTCCTCTATGGCAATGCGTTGCCGCGCGGGTCGCGGCATCATTTTCAGGGAAGACATTCATTGGGATTTATAAAGCAATCAACCTCATCACATGCCCGTTTAAATGTGCCTACGCTGGTGCAGGTTGCGGCTATGGCGATTATTTTGATTCGCGGTCTCGATGTGCTGATGATTATGAATACCCTCGGCATACGCGGGATGGGCGAGTTTATTCATCGCAGCGTGCAGACGTGGAGCTTAACCCTGGTCTTTCTGGCAAGCTTAGTGCTGGTCTTTGTTGAAATTTATTGTGCGTTTTCGCTGGTGAAAGGCCGTAGCTGGGCGCGTTGGGTGTACCTGGCGACACAAATTATTGTAAGTGGGTATCTGTGGGCGGCGTCGTTAGGCTACGGGTATCCGGAGTTGTTTAGCATCGCGGGAGAATCGAAGCGTGATATCCTGCATTCCCTGGTCATGCAAAAACTCCCCGATCTTTTAATTCTGTTTCTGCTGTTTATTCCCGCTCCCAGCCGTCGGTTCTTCCGGCTGCAATAATGTGTATAATCGTCGCCCCGGATAATATGAAGGTTTTTTGGTATGCAGTGCGCACTCTATGACGCGGGTCGCTGCCGTTCCTGTCAATGGATTACGCAGTCGGTTAACGAACAACTTTCCGCAAAAACAGCCGATTTACATCGTTTGCTCGCCGGGCTGCCTGTTGAACAGTGGTGCGCGCCGATTGGCGGCCCGGAACAGCATTTCCGCAACAAAGCGAAAATGGTCGTGAGCGGTAGTGTAGAAAAACCGCTCTTCGGGATGCTGCATCGCGACGGTACGCCGGTCGATCTTTGCGGCTGCCCGCTGTATCCCGCCTCCTTTGCCCCCGTATTCAGCGCGCTAAAACCTTTTATTGCCCGTGCCGGACTCACGCCTTATAACGTGGCGCGAAAACGCGGCGAACTGAAATACCTGTTGCTGACGGAAAGCCAGTTCGATGGCGGTATGATGCTACGCTTCGTGTTGCGTTCAGAAACCAAACTTACGCAACTGCGCGCGGCGTTACCGTGGCTGCGCGCGCAACTGCCGCAGCTCAGAGTGATCACCGCAAATATCCAGCCGGTACATATGGCGATTATGGAAGGGAAGACGGAAATCTACCTGACGGATCAGCAGGCGCTGGTGGAACGTTTTAACGATGTGCCGCTGTGGATTCGCCCGCAAAGTTTCTTTCAGACCAACCCTACGGTCGCCAGCCGATTATATGCAACGGCGCGCGATTGGGTAGGGCAACTGCCGGTACGCCATATGTGGGATCTTTTTTGCGGAGTGGGCGGATTCGGCCTGCACTGCGCGACGCCGCAGATGCAATTAACCGGTATTGAGATCGCGCCGGAGGCGATTGCCTGCGCGAAGCAATCCGCTGCCGAGCTGGGATTGACCCGCCTTCATTTCCAGGCGCTGGATTCCACTCAATTCGCCACCGCACAAGGCGAAACGCCCGATCTGGTGTTGGTGAATCCTCCCCGCCGCGGCATTGGCAAGCCGTTGTGCGATTACCTTGCACAAATGGCGCCGCGTTTTATTATTTATTCGAGCTGTAACGCGCAGACGATGGCGCAGGATATTCGCCATCTGCCGAACTACCGTATTCAACGTGTTCAGCTTTTCGATATGTTCCCCCATACCGCGCATTATGAAGTGTTAACATTGCTGTGCAGGCAGTAGCGGCAAAAGCCAGGCATACAATATATCTATACTAACTGTTTAATTATCCATAAATAATAATAACCATGATCGATCGATGAAAAACTCCGATCGATCATGGTTATATATTACCCTATTTTTGCAAATCAAATCACAAATAATCACTTTAAATCTTTTAATGACTACTTTTGATTATTACAGTGCGTGTAAGGCAAAATCAGACAAGGTGGTTTATCGGGTAACTTTCAATAGCATCAGCGAAGCAATACGTAACGTCAGTAAAGGGGTCAATCATGACAACGAATAGGCACGCTTATGGAGGGCGTTCAGACGATGTTTGCCAAATTTATAGATGTTATTCAAACGTTTTTAACTGAACCGGCAATATTAATTGGGATATTAGTCGGTGTTGGCTATGCGCTGGATAAAAAGACGCCTATAAAAATTATCACCGGTATGATCAGCGCGATGGTCGGTTTGATGATGGTGTTATTTGGCGGCTTTCAATTTTCAGCCACTTTTAAACCGGTTGCAGAGGCAGTCAGCAAGGCTTATGGCGTGCATGGATACTTAATGGATTCATACGCCATGAAAGCCGCGACGCAAATAGCGCTGGGCGATAATTTCGGCTATGTAGGATACGTTTTTGTACTGGCGTTTTTTACTAACCTGTTATTAGTTTTATTTGGCCGTTATACCGGCGCAAAAGGTATATTTCTTACCGGTAATACCGGGGTCTCTCATTCACAGGCAGTACTGTGGTTAATCGTCTTCTGGCTGGGGTTCGGTTGGGTACAATCCATTGTAATTGCCGGGGTATTGACCGGGGTCTTTTGGGCGTTTTCAACTACGCTTATTGTTAAACCCATCGCCAAAGTGACCAATAACGCCGGTTTTACCATTGCGCATAACCAGATGCTGGGACTGTGGTTTTTCTCGAAATTCGCGCATAAATTCGGCGATCCGGAAAAGCATGACGCCGAAAACCTGAAACTTCCCGGTTGGTTAGCTATTTTTAACCACAACGTGACGGCAATCGCCATTGTGATGACGCTCTTCGTTGGCGGTTTTCTATTGGCGACAGGGATCGATAACGTACAGTTAATGGCGAAAGGAAAACCCTGGTATATTTATATCATCAATCTGGGCCTGCAATTCTCTATGTATATGGTCATCTTGCTGCAGGGCGTGCGGATGATGGTTGGTGAAATTAACGGTTCGTTTAAAGGATGGCAGGATCGCTTTATTCCTAACGCCATACCGGCTGTGGATGTTGCTGCTTTATTACCTTTTTCGCCGAACGCGGCCACGCTGGGATTCGTCTTTTGTACCTTCGGCACGATTTTTTCCATGGGCATTCTGCTGCTCATCCATAGCCCTATTATGGTATTGCCTGGTTTTGTTCCGCTCTTCTTTTCCGGCGGTCCCATCGGCGTATTAGCCAACCGAATGGGGGGATATCGTTCCGTTATTATTTGTACTTTCCTGTTAGGGATTATTCAGACTTTCGGTACGGTATGGGCCATTCCTTTAACCGGGCTGGCAAAAGAAGGCGTGGGCTGGACGGGAATATTTGACTGGGCGACTCTGTGGCCTGCAATTTGTGAATTACTGAAATTTATTGCTTCAACGTTCCATCTTGGTCCTTATTCCATTTAATTGATTCGGTTTATATAAAGGATTTTATTATGAAAGATTCTGTAAATATTTTATTCGTATGCGGTTATGGTGTAGGCAGTAGCGTAATGTTACAGACTGTTGTTAAAAAAGCGTTAGCAAAATATGACTTCTCTTTTGATATGGAGCATACGGCAGCGGGAGAGGTCGGTGGATTTACCGACTGGGCAGATATTTATGCGATTTCGAAAAAATTGCTTGATGTTGTTAGCCTCGATCCTAAACACGGACAATATCTCATTCCCATTGAAAATATCATGGATGGCGAATCAATAGGTAAACAGATTTACGATGTGGTAGAGAAAAATTTTCCGCACCTGCTCAACAAATGAGGGTGAGTCATGAAAGCGATTATTCTGCTGTTTGACAGTCTGAATAAAAACTATTTGCCGCCCTATGGTGATTTGCTAACGAAAGCGCCTAACTTTCAACGCCTGGCGGCACATGCCGCCACCTTTGACAATAGTTATGTCGGCAGTATGCCCTGTATGCCAGCCCGTCGGGAACTGCACACCGGGCGCTATAACTTTCTGCATCGTGAGTGGGGGCCGCTGGAACCCTTTGATGATTCCATGCCGGAATTATTGAAAAAAGCGGGGATCTACACCCATCTTATCAGCGATCATCTGCATTACTGGGAAGACGGCGGCGGTAACTACCATAACCGCTATAGCTCCTGGGACGTAGTACGCGGTCAGGAGGGCGATCACTGGAAGGCAAGTGTTGGCGAGCCGCCCATTCCGGAAGTACTGCGCGTTCCACAAAAACAAACCGGAGGCGGCGTTTCCGGGCTATGGCGTCATGACTGGGCGAACCGCGAATACATCCAGCAGGAAGCCGATTTTCCCCAGACGAAAGTTTTTGCCGCCGGGTGCGATTTTATCCATAAAAATCATGCCGAAGATAACTGGTTATTGCAGGTTGAGACGTTTGATCCGCATGAGCCGTTTTATACCACCGAGGAATATTTATCGCTCTATGACGATGAGTGGCAAGGCCCGCATTATGACTGGCCGCGCGGCAAAGTCAGTGAAAGCGAGGAGGCGATAGCGCATATTCGCTGTCGTTATCGGGCCCTGGTTTCCATGTGCGACCGTAATCTTGGACGTATCCTTGATCTGATGGATGAACACGATCTCTGGCGCGATACGATGCTGATTGTCGGTACCGATCACGGCTTCTTGCTGGGGGAGCACGGTTGGTGGGCTAAAAATCAAATGCCCTATTATAACGAGGTGGCGAATAACCCGCTGTTTATCTGGGACCCGCGCAGCGCGGTATGCGGAGCGCGACGGCAGTCGCTGGTGCAGATGATTGACTGGGCACCAACGCTACTGGATTATTTTCAGCAACCTATTCCCGCAGATATGCAGGGCCAACCGCTGGCGAAAGTCATTGCCAGTGATGAACCCGTCAGGGAAGGCGCGCTGTTTGGCGTGTTTAGCGGACATGTTAATGTTACCGACGGACGCTATGTTTATATGCGGGCCGCGCAGCCGGGGCGTGAGCATGACATTGCGAACTACACGTTAATGCCGATCAAGATGAATGCGCGTTATGACGTGGATGAACTGGGAAAATTATCTCTGGCACCTCCGTTTAACTTTACTAAAGGGCTTCAGGTATTACGTATTCCGGCCAGGGAAAAATATAAAGGTGTGAATAGCTTTGGTCATCTCTTGTTTGATCTCAGAGACGATCCGCAGCAGCTGCATCCTATTCATGATGAGGCCATCGAAGCAAGGATGATCAACTTACTTATCCGTTTGATGAAAGAAAATGATGCTCCGGCGGAGCAGTATCGCCGTCTGGGTCTGGATGTTGTCTAAAAACGTAACAATGTTGTAAGCCGGGTGCGCGTTAGCGTCACCCGGCAAGTATTAGTCCGAATCGCCTGTTGATGCAGGCGTTTGAGACTGATGACAAACTGTAGAATGCCCAATGGCGCTGCGCTTATCAGGCCAGGATAGTTTCCGATAGCGGCCCGTGGGCTGAATAAGGTATTTATACTGCCATTTCGCAACACGGTGGGCTAATCACATACGTTTTACTGCGGGAACCACTGATCGCTGATTTTCTGATAAGTGCCGTCCGCTTTAATGGCGGCCAGCGCATTATTCAGTTTTTCCAGCAACGCCTTATTGTCCGGGCGCACCGCGATGCCAAGTCCGGTACCGAAGTATTGCGGATCGGTCACTTTCTCTGTTGCCGGACCCAGTTGCGGATTCGTTTTCAGCCACTCATTGACCACTGCGGTATCGCCAAAGACGCCGTCAATACGGCCATTTTTCAGGTCGATAATCGCATTCTGGTAGCTGTCGTAGGCCACGGTTTTGACCTCCGGATGTTTATCCTGGAGATATTTTTGATGCGTGGTGCCATTTTCCATACCGATACGCTTACCTTTTAGATCGGTAAAGGTTTTATAGGTGTCTTTTTTGGCAATCACCAGCGCGGAGTTCGCATAATAGGGATTGCTAAAGGCGACCTGCTTACTGCGCTCCGGGGTAATGTCCATTCCGGAAATGACGGCATCATATTTTCTGAATTTCAGCGCCGGGATAAGACTATCGAAAGCATGATTGGTAAAAGTACATTCTGCCTGCATTTGCTTGCATAATGCGGTTGCCAGATCGATATCGAAGCCCACAATTTTATTACTCGCATCCAGGGATTCAAACGGGGGATAGGTGGCGGAAACCCCGAAATTGATTTTTTCAGCGGCGATGCTGCCAGTGGCGAAAGAGGCGAGTAATGCAGCCAGAACTAACTTTTTCATGATGTCACTCCCGTAATCTTATGATTATGCGCCGTGTCTGCGGCATAGATTTACAATGCCATTAATTGAATTTGTATGCAATAAAAATGAGTAAATATTTTAGAATGGATAAAAAAAGACGGACAGGTTAACCACTTGTCCGTCGAATTTATTCAAAATTATGCATCGTAGGCTTGATAAGCGCAGCGCCATCTGACCATTGTCGAACGGCGGCGAGAATGCCTTATCCTGCCTGGTTAATTGCGCCGCTCAAACGCCAGAGCTTTACGCTCAATCAAACGCATCATCAGCGTCAATAGACCGTTGACGACCAGGTAAATTACGCCTGCCGCGCCAAATACCACCACATCGTAGGTACGACCATAGAGCAACTGACTGTACCCCATGACTTCCATCAAGGTGATGGTATAGGCCAGCGAGGTACTTTTGAAGACCAGTACCACCTCATTAGAATAGGAGGAGAGGGCGCGTTTAAACGCATAGGGCAACAAAATCGCCAGCGTATCTTTCTTACTCATCCCCAGCGCGCCACAGGACTGCCACTGACCTTCCGGAATCGCGCGAATCGCGCCATAAAATAGCTGCGTGGTATAAGCGGCGCTGTTTAGCGACAACGCGATCAGTGCGCACAGCCACGGTTCAGACAGTAGATGCCAGAGTAGCGGATACTCTTGCAGCGTCGGGAATTGACCGGGTCCGTAGTAGATCAGGAAAATTTGCACCAACAACGGCGTACCGGTAAACAACGTGATATAGCCGCGCACCAGCCACACCACGAACGGTGTTTTTAGCGTCAGGATGATGGTAAAAACTAACGCCAGCACCAAAGCGACGGCAATAGAAGCCACGGTCAGCGTCAGGCTGGTGTGTAGCCCTTTTAGCAGTTCAGGTAAGTACTCAAGCATTAGTCTGGCCTCCGCTCAAAACGTGTCGCGCGCAGGTCTATGCGTTTGAGAATGTACTGACTGATCAGCGTAATGACCAGGTAAATAGCCGCCGCAATAATGTACCAGTTAAACGGTTCCTGGGTGCGTGTGGCAATACTTTTGGTCTGCAACATCAGATCGTTAACGCTGATAAGGCTGACCAGAGCCGTATCTTTTAGCAACACCAGCCACTGATTACCCAGCCCTGGCAGAGCGTGACGCCACATCTGCGGCATCACCAGACGGAAAAAAATCGCCGTCTTTGATAATCCCAGTGCCTGACCCGACTCCCACTGACCAGACGGAACGGCTTTCAGCGCGCCGCGTAGCGTCTGCGACGCATAGGCCGCATACAGCAGGGACAACGCAATCACGCCGCACAGGAACGGACTGACGTCAAAGTTCTCAATCTCCATTTGCACCGGGATCTGCGTAAAGCCGAGATGGAGGGTAAACCCGTCAGACAGCGTAAGCAGGAGTTGCGAGGAGCCGAAATAGATAAACAGCACCACCAGAATTTCCGGCAGGCCGCGCAAAATAGTGACCAGCGCGGAGCCTATCCAGGCAATCGGGCGCCATTTTACGGACTCCCAGACGGCAAAGAACATGGCTAACGCGAGGCCAATGATCAGCGCGCAGACGGCAAGGCCGACGGTCATCCCGGCGGCGCTTGCTAAAGGAAAAAATTCGTTCATCAAAGATTACTTCTGGAACCATTTGTTATAGATGGTCTCGTAAGTCCCATCTTTCTTCACTTTTTCCAGCGCAGTATTGAATTTCTGCTGCAGCTCAGTGTTGCCCTGGCGTACCGCGATACCCAGGCCGGTGCCGAAATAATCTTTATCGGTGACTTTATCGCCGACCGGCACCAGCTTAGGATTGGCTTTCAGCCATTCGGTCACGACCGCCGTGTCGCCGAAAACAGCGTCGATACGGCCATTTTGTAGATCCAGCTTCGCGTTCTGATAGCTGTCATACGGTACGGTGGTGATTTCCGGATGCTTATCCATGATGAATTTCTGGTGCGTCGTACCGTTCTGTACGCCGACTTTCTTGCCTTTCAGTTGATCGACGCTGGTGTATTTGCCCTGCTGACCCACGAACAGCGCGGAGTTGTCGTAATATGGCGTGGTAAACAGCACCTGCTTTTCACGTTCCGGCGTGATATCCATTCCCGCCATTACAGCGTCGAAGCGGCGGAATTTCAGGCTGGGGATCAGGCTGTCGAACGCCTGATTGGTAAAGGTACAGGAGGCGTCGATCTCTTTACATAGCGCGTTGGCCAGGTCGACGTCAAAGCCGACAATCTTGTTATTAGCATCCATCGATTCGAACGGCGGATAGGACGCTTCGGTCGCAAAACGAATGGTCTGGGCTGCTGTAGCGGAAAGGCTAAAGCCTGCAATTAGCGCGGCAATCAGAACTTTTTTCATTGTCATTGTCCCGAATCTTAGTGAGAGAGATAGTTTTTGAACGCTTCGGTCTGAGGGTGGGCAAAGCAACCCGCATCACCGTGCTCGACGATGTGACCATTTTCCATATAAATCACACGACTGGCGGTCTTACGCGCCACTTCGACTTCATGCGTAACGATCACCTGAGTAATGTTCGTTTCCGCCAGCTCATGAATAATGCTGACGATTTGAGCGGTAATTTCCGGGTCCAGCGCGGCGGTCGGTTCATCAAACAGCAGCACCTGCGGCTCCATCATCAGCGCGCGGGCAATCGCGACGCGCTGCTGCTGACCGCCGGAAAGATGCAACGGATAACGATCGCTATAGGGCTTCAGACGTAGACGCTCCAGCAGCTTTTCTGCGCGCGCCAGCGCCTGATCTTTTGTCAGACCCAGTACGCGGCAGGGCGCTTCAATCAGATTCTGCACAACGGTGAGATGCGGCCAAAGATTATATTGCTGAAAGACCATTCCGACATTTTGACGTAGCTCACGAATCGCCTTATCGGACGGCGTTTTCGTAAAGTCAAAATGGTTCCCGGCGATAGTCAAAGTGCCGGAGCGCGGCATCTCAAGCAGATTGAGTACACGCAGCAGCGAACTTTTACCCGCCCCGCTTGGGCCAAGCAACACCAGCGTTTCGCCTTCGGGGCAATCCAGCGTGATATCGAACAGCGCCTGATGCGCGCCGTAAAAGCAATTAATGCCGTTTAATTGAATACTCATTGACACTCGTATACAGGCAGTCTGATAGCTATTGAAGCCGCAGATAGTACCTTTCGCAGAATAGTTATGCAATATTTATGCGTTAAAAGTTAAATATATCCCACATTCTTCCCTAAACATAGCACAAAATAGCAGGAGGAATAGTAGGTAAGAAGAATTGTCGGCATCCCGGGCAGAATGCCAGACAATTTACGGGGTTATGGGTGCAAAAGCGGGGAATACTGACTGTTAACGGTTTTCTATCGACTGGCGCAGCGTACCGGCAGGGGCATGGACATCTCCGCCCAGATAGCGAACGTCGTCAATCACCCAGCATGAGCCTTCGTGAATCATAAGCACTTCATCCTGCCAGCTTTGATCGCCCTGTTTTAACGCCACCCGCAGAGGAATGTTGCGCGCATCTCGGTTCGGAATGGTTGATGCGCTGGCGACGTTGGCGCTATCCGGCAGCGTAGCGCGGCTGGAGAACAGATCGCCGCTCATCAACTGGCGGTGCTCCGTATCGCGGCTGGCGTCGGTCAACAATTTCGCCAGGTTATCACTCAAGTAGGGGCGAAGCGCGGCGATATCATTGCTGTGGTGTTGAATACGGTAGTCGTAAAATTGTTGAGCCACGCTGTCCGGGCCGCCTTCCACACACGCGCCGATACGCGGGCCATTATCTTTGTAGGCGGGAGTGACGGTCGTACAGGCGCTAAGCAGAAGCGCGCACGGGATGAGCAAAGAGAGTTTAGAATAGCGCATGATGATTTCCTTATAGGCGATCGAGCAAAAACCGATCTACGATAATCAATTATATCCTTTCAATGATAGCGTATCAGCTTGATAATGCGTTTGAGATCGTGTGCTTAGCTAACCCGGGAGATTCACTATGCAGTTTTCAACAACCCCAACGCTGGAAGGACAAAGCATCGTGGAGTATTGCGGTGTGGTAACGGGCGAAGCCATTTTAGGCGCCAATATTTTCCGCGATTTTTTCGCCGGCATTCGGGATATCGTCGGCGGACGTTCCGGCGCGTATGAGAAAGAGCTGCGTAAAGCGCGTGAAATCGCTTTTCAGGAACTTGGCGAGCAGGCTAAAGCGTTGGGCGCCGATGCGGTGGTAGGCATCGATATTGATTACGAAACTGTCGGCAAGGATGGCAGTATGCTGATGGTCAGCGTCAGCGGAACGGCGGTGAAAACGCGCCGATGAGAGCGCTACTGTGGCTGGTGGGTCTTGCGTTGCTGTTAACAGGCTGCGCGAGCGAAAAAGGAATTATCGATGAAGAGGGATATCAGCTTGATACCCGACATCGGGCGCAGGCGGCCTATCCGCGCATTAAAGTCCTGGTGATTCACTATACGGCGGAAAACTTTGACGTTTCGCTGGCGACGTTAACGGGCCGCAACGTCAGTTCGCATTACCTGATTCCCGCAACCCCGCCATTATATGGCGGTAAACCGCGCATCTGGCAACTGGTGCCGGAACAGGATCAGGCCTGGCATGCGGGCGTCAGTTTCTGGCGAGGCGCCACGCGTCTCAATGATACGTCTATTGGCATTGAGCTGGAAAATCGCGGCTGGCGAATGTCCGGCGGGGTGAAATCTTTCGCGCCGTTTGAATCCGCGCAAATTCAGGCATTGATTCCGTTAGCGAAGGACATTATCGCGCGCTATGACATCAAACCGCAGAATGTGGTGGCCCATGCGGATATCGCGCCGCAGCGTAAAGACGATCCCGGCCCGCGCTTCCCGTGGCGCGAGCTGGCGGCGCAGGGGATTGGCGCCTGGCCTGACGCCCAGCGTGTGGCGTTTTATCTGGCTGGACGCGCGCCGTATACGCCAGTCGATACCGCAACGGTGCTTGCGTTACTCTCGCGCTATGGCTATGAAGTCAAAGCCGATATGACGGCGCGCGAGCAGCAGCGGGTGATTATGGCGTTCCAGATGCACTTCCGTCCGGCGCAATGGAACGGTATCGCAGATGCCGAAACGCAGGCGATTGCCGAAGCATTACTGGAGAAGTACGGCCAGGATTAACGCGGTAAATTTCCGTGATCGCGCAGCCAGGCGGCGGTGCGCTCAATGCCTTCGTCCAGCGTGATGATGGGCTGGTAGCCCAGCTCTTCCTGCGCGCGAGTCGTATCGAGCGTAAAATCAAAATTCAGTTTTGACACGCCGTAATGCGTTAGCGGGGGCTCTTTGGCGGATTTTTTGCCGAAGCGCTCCATACTGCGGGCGATCATATCCAGCATCGGGTAAGGCACAGAGCGAATGCGGCAATCGATAGTCAGTTCATCAATTAACTTTTGTACGATGCTGCGTAAGGTACGGTTTTCGCCGTTAGTGATGTTATAAGCGCGGCCAGAAGGCAGATGATCGCAGCCCGGCTGGCTGGCCAGCCACATGGCGTGGATCGCATTTTCATAGTAGGTCATATCGACCAGCGCGCTGCCCCCGTGCGGTAATAAGACGCTACCGTAATGGTGCATCATATGCGCCAGACGTGGGATAAATACTTTATCGTGCGGGCCAAACAGGCTTTGCGGACGCAACACCGTAAAACGTGTTTGCGGATTGGCCTGCGCCAACAGATTAATCACCTCTTCGCCGGCGGCTTTACTGCGGGCGAACTCATTGGCAAACCGATGCGGGCGGAAATCTTCTTTGATATCACGGTGATGGTGGTAATCAAAATAGAGCGAGGGAGAGGAGATATGAATAAAATTGCGCACGCCCCAGGCGACCGCCCATTCTCCCAGACGGCGGGTGGCGCGAACATTCGCCAGATCGAAAGCCTGTTGGGTTCCCCAGGGCGAGGTAAAGCTGGAGCAGTGCCACAACGTGTCGATCCCGGCGAGCATCACTTTAGCCTGCGAGGAGACCAGTTCGGTTAAATCCGCATGGACGAATTCCGCGCCCATTTTTTCAAGCAGCTTGCCCATCGCTTCATTGCGACCCGTCGCTCTGACGCTGATGCCTTTATTGCGCAAAAATTCAACCGCGTTTCGACCTAAGCCGCTGGTGGCGCCGGTAACCAGTACCTTCATATCAATCCACTGTGTTTAATAAACCGTCGTGCGCATTCTTCCGTGAATTACGTCGGTATGCAATGGGAAACACGAAAGAATACAGCAACTTTTTCTCATTTTTCTGTGATTTGTTCTGCAAGTCGGGCAATACGCCTTGCCATTCCCCGGAAAATAAACAGGTGCGCCGGGATCATCAGTAGCCAGTAAATCAGGCCCGGCATTCCGTGTGGATGCCACCAGGCGCGCACGTCAATTTCGCGGTAGCGGCCTTTATCGTGCAGCGTGAAGCTAAGCCGCCCCAGACCCGGCGCTTTCATGCCAAACAAGAGCGTGAGCTGTTTTTCTGGTTCGACAATGATCACTTTCCAGCTATCTACCGTATCGCCAGGCTTGAGCAAGGTATGCGACGGGCGGCCTTTCGCCAGTTTATGCCCCACCAGACGGTCCATCGCGGCGCGCGTCTGCCACAAAATATTGCCGAAAAAATAGCCCTCTTTGCCACCCAGCCGATTTACGACCTGCCATAGCGCCGATAGGCTGGCCGGGGTCTGCGCGGTAAAGCCCGCCTGCTTTGGAAAATAGCCGTATTCGGGACGCCAGCGGGCGAAGGCCAGCGCGTCGTAGCCCCAGTCGCTGGAGTTCACCAGTTTTTCTTCTTCTTTCAGCGTGCGGCGAACGGCGTCATCAAAGGTGATAAGCGTTTGGGGGATCAACTTTTTTAACGCGGCGTCATCGGCCAGCAAATCGTGCCTTAATCCCTGGATTAACGCTTTTGCGGTAGTTGGCGGCACGGAGGTAATGACGTTTAAAAACCAGACCGAAATCCAGCGGGTCGGAAAAGGCACCGGGATCAGCGGACGCCGTTTACCGCTGACGGCCATAAAACGTTCAAACTGCTGCTGATAACTTAATACCTGCGGCCCGGCGGCTTCCAGAATACGATGCTCGCGAGCAGGGTGGTCCAGTAAGCCGACCAGGTAGTAGAGTAAATTTTCCAGAGCGATGGGCGTGGTGCGCGAACGCACCCAGCGCGGCGGCGTGAGTATTGGCAGGTTGTAAACCATGTCACGCATGACTTCGAAGGCGGCGGAGCCTGCGCCGACGATGATCCCGGCGCGTAATTCCGTCACCGGCACGCCTGCGTCGCGCAGCGTGTCAGCCGTAAGCTGGCGGGCGCGCAGGTGATCGGATTGCTCATGCGTTGGCGCCTGCAATGAACTGAGGAAAATAAGTTGTTTAACCGGCGTCTGGCGCAGCGCGTCGCGCACGTTGAGCGCCGCCTGACGCTCATGGGCGATAAAATCGCCGCCTTCGCCCATGCCGTGTACCAGATAGTAAACGGTATCAATGTCGCGAAGCAGCGCGGGTAAATTTTCCGGCCAGTGCAGATCGACCTTATGACAACTGACGTTGGCGAGGCGCTGTTTTTCCAGACGTTCCACGCGCCGCGCCGCCGCCCGCACCTGATGCCCTTGCTGACTTAGCGCAAAGACCAGGTGCTGGCCGATATAGCCGCTGGCGCCGAGAACCAGAATGCGTTGCGCCACGTTGCTCTCCTTAGCGGGCTAAAAAGGCGCGCCAGTGGGCGACGACGTCGGTAAGCTGTTCGCGAGAGACATCCAGATGCGTCACCAGACGCACAATCGGCGCGGCGTTAATCAGGATATTCCGTTCCCGCAAATAGTCGCCAAGCGCGGCGGCCTGTGCTTCGCCAACGCGAACAAACAGCATATTCGTTTCGTGGCGCATGACCTCCGCGCCCGCTTCCCGAAGCTGCTGCGCCAGCCAGGCGGCGTTATCATGATCCTCTTGCAGACGCGCCACGTTATGCTTCAGCGCATACAGTCCGGCCGCTGCCAGAATCCCGGCCTGACGCATTCCGCCGCCGACCATTTTACGCCAGCGCGTCGCGCGTTTAATGTAGTCGCGGTTACCGACCAGCAGCGAACCGACCGGCGTTCCGAGACCTTTTGACAGGCAGATGGTAAAAGAGTCGCAATACTGCGTAATCTCTTTTAACTCACAGCCGTAGGCAACCACCGCGTTAAAAATTCGGGCGCCGTCAACGTGCAGCGCCAGCCCACGTTCGCGGGTAAACGTCCAGGCGTCTTTCAGATACGCGCGCGGCAGCACTTTCCCGTTATGCGTATTTTCCAGACTGAGCAAGCGCGTACGCGCGAAGTGGATGTCATCCGCTTTAATCTTCGCCGCCACGTTCTCCAGCGGCAGCGTACCGTCCGCGGCGGCGTCGATGGGCTGCGGCTGAATGCTGCCGAGCACCGCCGCGCCGCCAGCTTCATAAAGATAATTATGCGCGCCCTGACCGACGATATACTCTTCGCCGCGTTCACAATGGCTAAGCAGCGCGACCAGATTGGCCTGGGTGCCGGTGGGTAAAAAAAGCGCCGCTTCTTTACCGGAAAGGTCGGCGGCGTAGCGCTGAAGGGCGTTAACAGTAGGGTCATCACCGTATACGTCGTCCCCGACCGGGGCGGTCATCATCGCCTCGAGCATGGCACGGCCCGGTCGGGTAACGGTATCACTGCGTAAATCAATCATGGCACATCCCTGGATTTTAAAAGGTGATGTGCACTGTTTTACCTTAGCCAGTTCGTTTTCGCCAGTTCGATCACTTCATCGCCGCGGCCGCTAATAATGGCGCGCAGCATGTACAGGCTAAAGCCTTTCGCTTGTTCCAGTTTGATCTGCGGCGGGATCGCCAGCTCTTCTTTTGCCACGACCACGTCAACCAGTACCGGGCCGTCGATGGAAAATGCGCGCTGTAGCGCACCGTCCACGTCTGCGGCTTTTTCCACGCGAATACCGGTAATGCCGCAGGCTTCGGCGATACGCGCGAAATTGGTGTCGTGCAGTTCGGTACCGTCGGTAAGGTAGCCGCCGGCTTTCATTTCCATCGCCACAAAGCCCAGCACGCTGTTATTAAAGACGACGATTTTTATCGGCAGCTTCATCTGTACCACCGAGAGAAAATCGCCCATCAGCATACTGAAGCCGCCATCACCGCACATTGCGATAACCTGCCGACCCGGCGCGGTGGCCTGAGCGCCGAGCGCCTGTGGCATGGCGTTGGCCATTGACCCGTGGTTAAACGAGCCCAGCAGGCGGCGCTTGCCGTTCATTTTTAGATAGCGGGCCGCCCAGACGGTCGGCGTGCCGACATCGCAGGTAAAAATAGCGTCGTCAGCGGCGAAATGGCTAATTTGTTGCGCCAGATATTGTGGATGGATGGCTTTATCGCTGAGTTTGGCTAAGTCATCAAGCCCTTTACGGGCGTCCCGATAGTGCTCCAGAGCTTTATCGAGGAATTTACGATTGCTTTTTTCTTCCACCAGCGGCAGCAGGGCGCGAAGCGTGGCTTTAATATCGCCCACCAGCGCCATGTCGACTTTGCTGTGCGCGCCAATACTGCCCGGGTTGATGTCAATCTGAATGATTTTGGCATCGCTCGGATAAAAGGCGCGGTAGGGGAACTGGGTGCCGAGCAGGATCAGCGTATCGGCGTTCATCATGGTGTGGAAGCCAGAAGAAAAGCCAATCAGGCCGGTCATTCCCACATCATAAGGGTTATCGTACTCAACGTGCTCTTTGCCGCGCAGGGCATGAACGATTGGCGCTTTTAGTTTTGCCGCCAACGCGACCAACTCCTCATGCGCGCCCGCGCAGCCGCTACCGCACATCAATGCGATATTGCTGGAGTAGCGCAGCAGTTGCGCCAGTTTTTTCAGCTCTTCCTCCGCCGGCGTGACGACGGGGTGCGGGGCATGGTACCAATGAGTGACGGCGTTTTCAGGCGCAGGTTTCAGCGCCACGTCACCCGGAAGTACGACCACGGAGACGCCGCGGTTTAGCACCGCTTTGCGCATGGCGATGGCGAGTACCTGCGGGATCTGCTCCGGGCTGGAAACCAACTCGCAATAGTGGCTGCATTCACGGAACAACTCCTGCGGGTGGGTCTCCTGGAAATAACCGCTGCCGATTTCACTGGACGGAATATGGGCGGCGATCGCCAGAACAGGGACGTGGTTACGGTGGCAATCAAACAGGCCATTGATCAGGTGCAGGTTGCCCGGTCCACATGAACCGGCGCACACTGCCAGCTCGCCGGTAAGCTGCGCTTGTGCGCCGGCGGCGAAAGCGGCGACCTCTTCGTGGCGGGTTGGCATCCATTCAATGGTTCCCATACGATTAAGACTATCGCTCAGGCCGTTCAGGGAGTCGCCAGTGACGCCCCAGATTTGTTTTACGCCAGCCTGTTCCAGCGTTTTGGCAATAAAAGCGGCAACGGTTTGTTTCATGGTTCTCCATCTCCTTAAATGTGATAACGGTTACAAGTTTAGTTGAAGATGACGATGACGTTTTTCTTTGGCGAAGAGAGGGGCGAAAGGATGAAGCGAGCGGCAAATCGCCCGGTAGCGCTGACGCTTACCGGGCCTATGATGGAACGTTTACCGATTATGCGAGAACAAGATCGCCCTGCGGATGGCAGGAGCAGGCCAGTACGTAACCTTCGGCAATCTCCGCCTCGCTCAGCGTCATGGTGCTGCTCACCGTATAGTCGCCGGAAACGACTTTGGTTTTACAGCAGCCGCAAACACCTGCCCGACAGGCAGCGGCAACCGGTACTTTATTACTCTCCAGCGCCTCCAGCAGCGTCGTACCGATCGGGGCATAAAATTCCTGCGCTGGCTGTAGCTTGGTGAATTTCAGGCCGCTGGTTGCCGTTTCCGCCACCGGCGTGAAGAACTTCTCTTTAAAGAAGCGCGTTACGCCAAGCGCTTTCACTCCCTGTTCGACGAAATCCATATAGGGCGCCGGGCCGCAGGTCATGATGGTGCGCGATGCCAAATCCGGTACGCTCTGTAACAATTCCGTGGTCAGACGGCCCGCGACAAAACCTTCCGTGGCATGATTTTCCGCCACTAGCGTGACCGGATACTGTCGCCACTCGTCGGCAAAAATCACATCATCCGGCGAACGGACGTTAAAGATGACCTGCACATCGGCCTGCGGGCGGTATTTCGCCAGCCAGCGACGCATCGACATGATTGGCGTTACGCCACAACCGGCGGCGAGCAGCAGAAACTTATCTTCTGTTTTATCGTCACAGGTAAAATCGCCCATTGCATCAGACAGCCAGATGTAATCGCCGCGCTTGATGTCATGGGTTAACCACTGTGAACCCGTGCCATCTTCAATCCGACGAACGGTCAGCGTGATATATTCACTGACGCCCGGCGTAGACGAAAGGGTGTAGGCGCGCAGCGTTTCCGCTGAATTACGCACGCTCACCAGCGCATACTGCCCGGCGCGGTAAGGGTAGTAATCATGGCATAATAGCGCAATTGTCCATACATCCGGCGTCTCCTGACGGATGTGATGCACCTGCATTCGCCAGGGACACTGTGAGGTTGGCATCGTCATCATTGACCTCCTTACGCGCTCAGTAATTGCTTCATGTCTTCTTCAACGGTGGTCACGGAACGCAGACCGAACTTCTCGTTGAGGATAGCCAGCAGATCCGGCGTGAAGAAGCCCGGCGCGGTCGGCCCGGTGACAATATTTTTCACGCCTAATGACAGCAGCGTCAGCAGAATAACGATCGCTTTCTGCTCAAACCAGGAGAGCACCAGCGATAGCGGCAGATCGTTGACGCCGCAGCCCAGTTTTTCCGCCAGCGTCACCGCCAGGATAATCGCGGAGTAAGCATCGTTACACTGACCGGCATCGACCAGACGCGGCAGCCCTTCGATGTCGCCGAACTCCAGTTTGTTGAAACGGTATTTACCGCACGCCAGGGTCAGGATCAGGCAGTCATCCGGCACGCTGGTGGCGAAATCGGTAAAGTAGTTACGCTCGCCGCGCGCGCCGTCACAGCCGCCGACCAGGAAGATGTGGCGCAGTTTTTCACGGCTGACCAGATCGATGAGCGTATCGGCAGCGCCGAGCAGGGTCTGACGACCAAAACCGACGGTGATGAGATGCGGAATTTCGCTATACGGGAAGCCCGCCATTTGCTGCGCCTGGGCAATGACCGGCCCGAAGTCATCGCCTTCAAGATGGCTAACGCCCGGCCAGCCGACGATGCTACGGGTCCAGATACGGTCGTCATAGCTGCCCACGGTCGGGTCGATAATGCAGTTAGAAGTCATCACGATTGGGCCAGGGAAGCGGGCGAACTCGACCTGCTGATTCTGCCAGCCGCTGCCGTAGTTACCGACCAGATGCTTGAATTTACGCAGTTCCGGATAGCCATGTGCGGGCAGCATTTCACCGTGAGTGTAGACGTTAACGCCGGTGCCTTCGGTCTGTTCCAGCAGGTTGTAGAGATCTTTCAGATCGTGACCGGAGATCAGAATGCACTTGCCTTCAGTCGCTTTGACGTTGACCTGAGTCGGCGTAGGGTGACCGTATTTGGTGGTTTCACCGGCGTCCAGAATGCTCATCACTTTGAAGTTCATCTGGCCGATTTCCATTGCGCACTCCAGCAGCGCGTTCATGTCAGCAGGCCAGGTGCCCAGCCAGGCCATGATTTTGTGGTACTGCGCGTAAATGTCGTTGTCGTATTGACCGAGAACGTGCGCGTGCTCCATATACGCCGCCGCGCCTTTCAGACCGTACAGGCACAGCAGACGCAGGCCGAGGATATTCTCGCCAATGGCGGCTTTGTCTTTATTCGGGGTAAATTCCGCCGCCTGACGTTGCAGTTCGCCCAGATCGTCGCTGACCAGTTGCAGATCGGCCATTGGATTGTCGCAATGCGCATTAGCATCCACGCTCAGGCACTGCGCTTTCAACGCTTCACGCAAGGCAATCGCTTCACGGGCGTAGCCGACGATACGCGGAGAGTCGAAGTTAACGTTGGTCAGCGTGGAGAAAAACGCGCGCGGCGCAAAGTTATCAACGTCGTGATTAATGATGCCATATTCACGGGCCTTCACCGCCCAGGCAGACAAACCTTGCAAAGCCGCAATCAGCAGATCCTGCAGATCGGACGTTTCAGCTGTTTTACCGCACATTCCCTGCGCGTAGGAGCAGCCGTTTCCGGCTGGTGTACGGATGGTTTGTTCACATTGCACACAAAACATGGTCACACCTTTTAAAGTTATATTTAATATACATGTTTAAGGTTATGCCTGTGAACAAAGGGATAAAAGGGATTTCTGCCATAATGTGCAAGGAGATTGATTTAGCGCAATTTTGGCGGCAGATGCCTACCGCCAAAGAGGTATCAGGCCGAGAAGAACGCCATTAAGAGGGGGACCAGCAGGCTGAGGATAAAGCCATGTACGATAGCCGCCGGAACAATCTCCACGCCGCCGGAGCGCTGTAATACCGGCAACGTAAAGTCCATTGAGGTCGCTCCGCACAGGCCCAACGCCGTTGAACGGCTGCGGCGAACCAGACCGGGAATAAGCATAATGGCCAAAAGTTCGCGGGCCAGATCGTTAAAAAATGCCGCGCTGCCGATAACCGGTCCAAACGCCTCCGTCAGCAAAATACCGGAAAGAGAGTACCAGCCGAAACCTGACGCCATCGCCAGGGCGGTTTTTAACGGTAAGTCCAGGATAAACGCATTAATCACGCCGCCCAGTAATGAGCTTGCCACGACAACGACCGCGACCATCATTCCCCGGCGGTTAAGCACAATTTGCTTTAAGGTCATGCCGCTATTTCGTAGCTGAATCCCCACCAGGAACAATAAAAAGATCAGCGTATATTCACTGGCTTCGGTGGCGTGCTGTAAAACAGAGAGTCCGCTCAGGCCGATAACAAACCCCAATACCACTACGCCGCACAGTTGCAGCGACTCCAGCGCCATGGCAATACGCGAAGGCAGTTTTTCCTGCTGATGATGGTGACGCCACGGGAGGATACGTTCCAGCCACAATAAGGCGGCGATATTACACAATAAAATAATCGTAATACTGACGGCGGAATAATGAAAAATCGCCACCAGATTACTGGCGAGGTTATCCAAAAACGCCAGGCTTATTCCCATAAAAAAGAGAATAAGGTACACGATCCAGCTCAGTAGCCGGTTAATAAGTTGTAATGCGGCTTTATGTCGCAGTGGAATGAGATAGCCCACAATCAGTGGAACCAGAATGATTAAAAGTCCTGAAAACATGAACAGCCGGGCCCTTTTTTATTGTTTGAATAGCGTACATGACACTACCGAATTCCAGACTATCAGTAAAGCGACACCGTCAGCCGTACATTTATCAGACAGTTGCCCCAGGCAAAGGGGGGAATATCACGCCAGGCGGAAGCATTTGCCGTTATACTGCGGTGAGTTTAATGGAGTGGTGACGTTTTTCTGGAGGAAGCATGATTCTCGAACGCGTTGAAATAGTAGGATTTCGCGGTATCAACCGACTGTCGTTGATGCTGGAGCAAAACAACGTGCTGATTGGGGAAAACGCCTGGGGCAAATCCAGCCTGCTGGATGCGCTGACTCTGTTATTGTCGCCGGAACTCGATCTCTACCATTTTGTCCGTGAGGATTTCTGGTTTCCGCCTGGCGACATAAAAGGACGCGAGCATCACCTGCATATTATTCTGACTTTTCGCGAAACGCAGCCAGGGCGGCATCGGGTACGTCGTTATAGAGCGCTGGAAGCATGCTGGTCGCCTTGCGAGGATGATTTTCACCGCATTTTTTATCGGCTAGAGGGCGAATGCGGCGCCGATGGCAGCGTGATGACGTTGCGCAGTTTTCTCAATAGCGATGGGCAGCCATTGCCGGTGGAAAATATTAACGATCAGGTGCGCCACCTGGTTCGTCTGATGCCAGTGCTACGTTTGCGCGATGCGCGCTTTATGCGACGTATTCGCAACGGCACGGTGCCCAATGTGCCGGATGTTGAAGTCACGGCCCGGCAACTGGATTTTCTGGCGCGTGAGCTGGCGACCCGGCCGCAAAATTTAACCGACGGGCAGATTCGTCAGGGACTGTCCGCGATGGTGCAACTGCTTGAACACTATTTCTCAGAGCAGGGCGCAGGACAGGCGCGTCACCGACTCATGCGCCGGCGTTCGCAAAATGAGCAGCGTAGCTGGCGCTATCTGGATATTATTAATCGGATGATCGACAAACCGGGCAGCCGGTCGCATCGGGTGATCCTGCTGGGGCTTTTCTCCACGCTGTTACAGGCGAAAGGGACGCTGCGGTTACATAAAGACGCGCGACCATTACTGCTGGTGGAAGATCCGGAAACCCGTTTACATCCCATTATGCTTTCAGTCGCCTGGCAATTGCTCAATCTGTTACCGCTACAGCGGATAGCGACAACCAACTCAGGCGAACTGCTTTCGCTAACGCCGGTGGAGCATGTCGTACGGCTGGTGCGCGAATCTTCCCGCGTCGCCGCCTGGCGTCTGGGCCCGGGCGGGTTAAGCGCGGAAGATGGACGGCGCATCGCCTTTCATATCCGCTTTAATCGCGCATCGTCGCTGTTTGCGCGTTGTTGGCTACTGGTGGAAGGCGAGACGGAAACCTGGGTTATTAATGAGCTGGCGCGTCAGTGTGGACATCATTTTGATGCGGAGGGCATTAAAGTCATTGAGTTTGCTCAGTCTGGCCTGAAACCGCTGGTGAAGTTCGCCCGCCGTATGGGAATCGAGTGGCATGTCCTGGTGGATGGCGACGAAGCGGGGAAAAAATATGCCGCGACGGTCCGCAGTCTGCTTAATAACGATCGGGAAGAAGAACGCGAACATCTCACGGCGCTGCCTGCGCTGGATATGGAACATTTTATGTATCGTCAGGGCTTTGCCGATGTTTTTCACCGGGTTGCGCAGCTTCCGCCTAATGTGCCGATGAATACCCGGAAAATTATCACTAAAGCTATCCACCGCTCGTCAAAGCCGGATTTGGCGATTGAAGTCGCGATGGAAGCCGGGCGGCGGGGAATTGACGCCGTGCCGCCGCTGTTCAGAAAGATGTTCTCGCGCGTGGTTTGGCTGGCGCGGGGCCGGGCGGATTAGCGTTTGAATGTGGCCGGAACCTGTTCGACGACGCTATCGAGTAATGCATAGCGGCGGCGATACTCGGCCCGTTTTTTACTGGCGATCTCCGCTTCGCTTTTTCGGGCGATCGCCAGCGGCAGCGTATAGTAATTCCCTTTAATTCTTTCACCGCCTAACGATTCCCAAAACGCGTCATAGTTGGCATGCATTTGCGTCTTTTTATCCATGTATCGCCAGCTACGATAAACGTGCGCATCGTTACTCACGGCTATAATCTTTTCTGCCTGAAAGACTTGCGCAAACTGACAGAGAGCCTCCATCACGATGCGTTTGGGAAAAAGACCATGGCAGGCTTTGGTCGCCTGCTGGATAATTTCGTGAGGGACGTCGTTTGCCGCGCCCTGTAATCCGCCGATAAATAGTGTGCGTTGTTGGTTAAAGCGACACAGGGTAAATGTGATCTCTGCCAGAATACGTAACTGTGCGTCGCGAACAACAATAGTGCTTTCACCTTCTTTATCCAGTGAGACCAGACTAACTAAATCAAGTTGAAACAACTCACCGGTTTTAGTTTCAAATTTAGCAAGATTCAGGCCATACTGACTTAAATAGCTAACTTGTTGTTCCCGCGATAAAAGTTGGCGCATCTGTTGATAATGAAAACACAGAGCGTCTAAGGCGAAATCGCGTTTAATATTTACAGCCATATAAGGACGATGTAGCCGAATAGGCAAACGCGGCTGACGAGCAAGTAACGTATTTAACTCCGGCCATTGGGTGAGATTGGTCAGTAATTGGCTGGTTGCACGCGGCATGACTAATGAGCGGATTAAAAACTTGCGACGAAAGCTGGCTTTACGCCAGAATTTTCCTGGCTGTAATTGCCCGCGCGTCAGACGAATAAATAATTGTAAAGGAGAGATGTAATCTGAAGTGTACCAGGTATTATCTGTAAGCTGTGTCATGATCGTAATCCGCGACATAAGATTGTCGAGATTGAACCACAGGAAACATTAACCAATCGTCAATACAGCCGGCGCTATCTTTATTGCGTCAGGTTTGTTTAGATACGGTTTACTTTCTGGTTAAAATTTTGCCGTCAGGGTTTCTATGCGTGCTAAGGGAAAGAAATTTAAAAAGCGTTATCTGGTCATTATTTTAATTCTTTTAGTGGGGGGGATGGTTAGCTGGCGAATGATAAATGCGCCGCTGCCAACTTATCAGACATTAATCGTGCGGCCAGGCGATCTTGAACAGAGTGTACTGGCGACTGGAAAACTGGACGCGTTGCGTAAAGTGGATGTCGGCGCGCAGGTGAGCGGCCAGTTGAAAACGCTGCTGGTCTCCATTGGCGATAACGTTAAAAAAGATCAGCTACTCGGCGTGATTGACCCAGATCAGGCGGAGAACCAGATAAAAGAGGTCGAGGCCACCCTGATGGAGCTGAACGCGGAGCGTCAGCAGGCAGCTGCTGAGTTAAAGCTGGCGCGGGTTACGCTGGCGCGCCAGCAGCAGTTAGCTAAGACTCAGGCGGTATCGCAACAGGATCTGGATACTGCGGCGACGGAGTTGGCGGTTAAACAGGCGCGTATTGGCACCATAGATGCCCAGATCAAACGTAATCGGGCCTCGTTGGACACCGCGAAAACCAACCTGGAATATACCCGTATTGTTGCCCCCATGGCGGGGGAAGTGACGCAAATCACTACCCTGCAAGGACAAACGGTGATTGCAGCTCAGCAGGCGCCCAATATTCTGACGCTGGCGGATATGAGCACCATGCTGGTAAAAGCGCAGGTCTCGGAAGCGGACGTGATCCATCTTCGGGCGGGGCAGAAAGCATGGTTCACCATTGCAGGCGATCCGCAAACGCGCTATGAAGGCGTTTTAAAAGATATTCTGCCGACGCCGGAAAAGATCAACGACGCTATTTTTTATTACGCCCGGTTTGAAGTGCCGAATCCCAAAAGAATCTTGCGTCTTGATATGACCGCACAGGTTTATATTCAACTCATGGATGTCAAAAATGTACTGATTATTCCTCTCGCCGCACTTGGCGAACCGGTGGGCGGCAATCGTTATAAAGTGGCGCTGTTGCGTAACGGCGAAAAACGTGAGCGCGAAGTGATCATTGGCGAGCGTAACGATACAGACGTGGAAGTGGTTAAAGGTCTGGAAGCGGGCGATGAGGTGATCATCGGCGAGAGCAGGCCAGGAGCGACGCCATGACGGCATTGCTTGAACTGTGCAATGTGAGTCGCAGCTACCCCTCCGGAGAAGAGCAGGTGGCGGTGTTGAAAGATATCTCCCTGCAAATCCACGCCGGGGAGATGGTGGCGATCGTCGGCGTTTCCGGTTCTGGAAAATCAACGCTGATGAATATCCTCGGGTGCCTGGATAAACCGACCAGCGGCACTTATCGGGTGGCGGGGCGGGACGTCTCGACGCTGGACCCGGACGCGCTGGCGCAGCTGCGGCGTGAGCATTTTGGCTTTATCTTTCAGCGCTACCATCTGTTGTCGCATTTAACGGCAGCGCAAAATGTTGAAATCCCCGCCGTCTACGCCGGCATTGAACGCAAAAAACGCCAGGCGCGCGCCAGAGAGTTGCTTTTGCGGCTGGGATTAAGCGATCGCGTCGATTACCCACCTTCACAGCTTTCTGGCGGACAGCAGCAGCGTGTCAGTATTGCCCGCGCGCTGATGAACGGCGGACAGGTGATTCTGGCGGATGAGCCGACCGGCGCGCTGGATAGCCATTCCGGCGAAGAGGTGATGGCGATTTTGCGCCAACTGCGCGATCGCGGACATACGGTGATCATTGTGACGCACGATCCGCTGATTGCCGCCCAGGCGGAGCGGATTATTGAAATTCACGATGGCAAGATTGTCCATAATCCGCCCGCGCAGGAAAAGAAACGCGAACAGGGCGTTGACGCTGCCGTAGTTAATACGGCTCCCGGCTGGCGGCAATTTGCCAGCAGCTTTCGCGAAGCGCTGTCAATGGCGTGGTTAGCGATGGCCGCTAACAAAATGCGTACTTTACTGACCATGCTGGGAATTATTATCGGTATTGCGTCGGTGGTGTCGATTGTGGTGGTCGGCGACGCCGCAAAACAGATGGTACTGGCGGATATCCGCGCTATGGGCACTAATACGATTGATATTCATCCAGGCAAAGATTTCGGCGACGACAACCCGCAGTATCGACAGGCGCTGAAATATGACGATCTGGTCGCTATTCAGAAACAGCCGTGGGTTAACTCTGCGACGCCCAGCGTTTCAAAGAGCTTACGTCTTCGCTATGGCAATATTGATATTGCCGTAAATGCTAATGGCGTCAGTGGCGATTATTTTAACGTTTACGGCATGTCCTTTAGGGAGGGGAACACCTTCAATGCTGTACAGCAACAGGATCGCGCGCAGGTGGTGGTGCTGGATGCCAACACGCGACGCCAGCTATTTCCAAATAAAGCGAATGTCGTAGGGGAAGTGGTGCTGGCGGGTAATATGCCGGTTATTGTTATTGGCGTGGCGGAAGAGAAACCGTCCATGTACGGCAATAGCAATCTGTTGCAAGTTTGGTTGCCCTATAGCACGATGTCAGATCGCATAATGGGTCAGTCATGGCTTAACTCGATCACCGTTCGTGTGAAAGATGGCGTTGATAGCGATCAGGCTGAACAGCAGCTTACCCGCCTGCTCACCTTACGCCACGGTAAAAAAGACTTCTTCACCTGGAATATGGACAGCGTCCTGAAAACGGCTGAAAAAACCACCTATACTCTTCAGTTATTTCTGACGCTGGTGGCCGTCATTTCGCTGGTTGTCGGCGGCATCGGCGTTATGAATATTATGCTGGTTTCCGTCACCGAGCGAACGCGTGAAATCGGCATCCGTATGGCGGTAGGCGCGCGCGCCAGCGATGTGCTACAGCAGTTTCTTATTGAAGCGGTGCTGGTTTGCCTGGTTGGTGGAGCGCTGGGGATTAGCTTGTCGATGTTCATCGCATTTATGCTACAGCTTTTCCTGCCCGGCTGGGAGATCGGTTTTTCACTGACTGCGCTGGCGAGCGCGTTTTTATGTTCGACATTTACCGGGATACTGTTTGGCTGGCTACCGGCGAGAAACGCGGCGCGACTGGACCCGGTGGATGCGCTGGCAAGGGAGTAATCTCGCTGACGTCATTTGTCGGCCTGATAAGATGCAACAGTGTCGCTATCAGGCACTGGCGTTAAATAAAAATGCCAGCCGATCGGGCTGGCATTTTGCCTCCTGGATGTACACAATGAGACAGAGGAGCTATGCAACGGCCTCTGCTTCGATGGGCACGATGACGCTGGCGTGATTGCCTTTTGGCCCCTGGTGGACATCAAACCGGACAGACTGTCCGGCTTTAAGCGTTCTGTAACCATCCATTTGAATGGTGGAATAATGGGCGAAAATATCCTCGCCGCCGCCTTCAGGGCAGATGAAACCAAACCCTTTGGCATTGTTGAACCACTTTACAGTACCCGTTTCCATGCTTCGACATCCTTCGTAAATCTTATATAAGTAAGATGGAATGAACCGGTGACGGAGTGGGGGCTGTTCAAAACCTCACCAACTCTCGACATTACAATTTAGAGAAATCAGGCGAGGCGTCAAGCATCAGGCAGGGGGGATCGGGTAAAAATGAATCAAAAATTTGAAGCAGTTAACGCTATTGCCGGGAATGTGACAGATGTCGCGGATGGTACTGATAGATGTTAGTTATCTATCAATTGAGGTAGATTGATTGTGTGCATAGACTCTGGTCAGCGGCAGATTTTCCTGCCGACAACCGTAACCGATAATGACGACTGACAATGGGTAAGACGAACGATTGGCTGGATTTTGACCAGTTGGTGGAGGATAGCGTGCGCGACGCGCTAAAACCGCCATCTATGTATAAAGTGATATTAGTCAATGATGACTACACTCCGATGGAGTTTGTTATTGACGTGTTACAAAAATTCTTTTCTTATGATGTAGAACGTGCAACGCAATTGATGCTTGCAGTTCACTATCAAGGCAAAGCTATCTGCGGCGTGTTTACCGCCGAGGTGGCGGAAACCAAAGTGGCGATGGTGAACAAGTATGCAAGGGAGAACGAGCATCCGTTGCTGTGTACGCTGGAAAAAGCCTGAATGCAGGTATAAAAATTGGGGGAGGTGCCTATGCTCAATCAAGAACTGGAACTCAGTTTAAACATGGCTTTCGCCAGAGCGCGCGAGCACCGTCATGAGTTTATGACCGTCGAGCATCTGTTGCTGGCGCTGCTCAGCAACCCATCGGCTCGCGAAGCGCTGGAAGCATGCTCCGTGGATCTGGTGGCGCTCCGTCAGGAACTCGAAGCCTTCATTGAACAAACCACACCCGTACTGCCTGCCAGTGAAGAAGAGCGTGATACGCAGCCGACGTTAAGTTTCCAGCGTGTCCTGCAACGTGCCGTCTTCCACGTTCAGTCTTCCGGGCGTAGTGAAGTGACTGGCGCGAATGTGCTGGTGGCTATCTTTAGCGAACAGGAATCACAGGCGGCTTATCTGCTGCGCAAGCATGAAGTGAGCCGTCTGGATATCGTGAACTTTATTTCTCACGGGACGCGAAAAGACGAACCGAGCCAATCTTCCGATCTCGGCAATCAGCCAACTGGCGACGAACAAGCTGGCGGGGAGGAACGTATGGAAAACTTCACGACGAATCTTAACCAACTTGCTCGCGTGGGCGGCATCGATCCGCTGATTGGTCGTGAAAAAGAACTGGAACGCGCGATCCAGGTCTTGTGTCGTCGCCGTAAAAATAACCCGTTGCTGGTAGGGGAATCCGGCGTCGGCAAAACGGCGATTGCCGAAGGGCTGGCCTGGCGTATCGTGCAGGGCGATGTGCCGGAAGTGATGGCCGATTGCACCATTTACTCGCTGGATATCGGTTCGCTGCTGGCGGGCACCAAATACCGCGGCGATTTTGAAAAACGGTTTAAGGCGTTGCTGAAACAGCTTGAGCAGGATACCAACAGCATCCTGTTTATCGATGAAATCCATACCATTATCGGCGCTGGCGCGGCGTCGGGCGGACAGGTGGATGCGGCAAATCTGATTAAACCGCTGCTTTCCAGCGGTAAGATCCGGGTGATCGGCTCAACGACCTATCAGGAATTCAGCAATATTTTTGAGAAAGACCGCGCATTAGCACGCCGTTTCCAGAAAATTGATATTACCGAGCCTTCGGTGGAAGAGACGGTGCAAATTATCAACGGCTTGAAACCTAAGTACGAAGCGCACCACGACGTGCGTTATACCGCGAAAGCGGTGCGTGCGGCGGTCGAGCTGGCGGTAAAATATATCAATGACCGCCATCTGCCGGATAAAGCCATTGACGTGATTGACGAAGCGGGCGCTCGGGCGCGTCTGATGCCGGTGAGCAAACGTAAGAAAACGGTCAACGTGGCGGATATTGAGTCCGTAGTGGCGCGAATTGCGCGAATTCCTGAAAAGAGCGTCTCGCAGAGCGATCGCGATACGCTGAAGAACCTGGGCGATCGTCTGAAAATGCTGGTCTTCGGCCAGGATAACGCGATTGAGGCGCTGACCGAAGCTATTAAGATGAGTCGTGCCGGTCTGGGCCATGAGCATAAACCTGTCGGCTCATTCTTGTTCGCCGGGCCAACTGGCGTAGGGAAAACTGAAGTTACGGTACAGCTTTCAAAAGCGCTGGGTATTGAGCTGTTGCGCTTCGATATGTCTGAATATATGGAGCGTCATACGGTGAGCCGTTTGATCGGCGCACCTCCGGGATACGTCGGTTTCGACCAGGGCGGGCTGCTGACGGATGCGGTGATTAAGCATCCTCATGCGGTGCTGTTGCTGGATGAGATCGAAAAAGCGCACCCGGATGTCTTTAACCTGCTGCTGCAGGTGATGGATAACGGTACGCTGACCGATAACAACGGCCGTAAGGCGGATTTCCGCAATGTGGTGCTGGTGATGACCACCAACGCCGGCGTGCGAGAAACCGAACGTAAATCTATTGGTCTTATTCATCAGGACAACAGTACCGATGCGATGGGCGAGATCAAGAAAGTGTTTACGCCGGAGTTCCGTAACCGTCTCGACAACATTATTTGGTTCGATCATCTGTCTGGCGAGGTGATTCATCAGGTTGTCGATAAGTTTATCGTCGAGTTGCAGGCTCAGTTGGATCAGAAAGGCGTCTCCCTGGAAGTCAGTCAGGAAGCGCGCGACTGGCTGGCGGAAAAGGGCTATGACCGGGCAATGGGCGCACGACCAATGGCACGTGTGATTCAGGATAACCTGAAAAAACCGCTGGCCAATGAGTTGCTGTTTGGATCGCTGGTTGACGGCGGACAGGTCACCGTCGCGCTGGATAAAGAGAAAAATGCGTTGACGTATGGCTTCCAGAGTGCGCAAAAGCACAAGCCGGAAGCCGCGCATTAATCTTCGTTTCACTGCCGTACAAACCGGGCCTTAGCGCCCGGTTTTTTTATGCCGGCTAATAGTTAGCCTGATGGCGTTGTGCTCGCGGTAGGCGGATAAGGCGCTTGTAAATTGCGTCATCATCCGGTAATCGACGGGTCAAATGCGAAAAAAAGCCCGCCCCGCTGTGTGAAAAGGGATGCTGAAGCCGCTGTTACCAATGCCAAAAAACTAATCCTCTTCTCTGAAAAGAGTAGTCTTACACTTAGCACAAAGAATTCTTCTGTGATTATCCCATACCTGTATCAAACCAACATCGCTGAATTTCTCGTGACCACAACTGTAGCAGGATATTTTACTCATATTGTGTTTTTTAATATATTCATCTTTGGTTGGAAGTTGCTTCCAGTAGCCTATCAGTCCGGGCATAACCTCTCCTTGAGTGGTTTATGTAATTTGCAAACCATGATAATAATTGCATAAGAAATAGTTAATTATGAAATTATTGCTTATCACATTTTCGAAAGCGAATGCTATTAGCATCACACTTTCTACGTTGTTATCAACGATAATGCTTTCGTACAGGTAGCTTAGCTGTTGGCAGTGCTATACCCCGTCCAATCATCCATCAGCGCCACCCGTTTAGGCCATAACGTCCCACGCTGATACGCTGCTTCAGCCTTATCTGCCAACTGGTGCGCCAACGCATGTTCAATAACCTCACGTGGGTAGTTGGTCGTTTCACCAGCCCACTCACGGAAAGTAGAACGGAAGCCATGCTGCGTTAAGTTGGTATATTCCATTCGCTTCAATACAGCCAATAACGACATATCAGAAAGTGTTTCAGCGCGAGGGGCAGGGAATACATGATTGTTATTTTTCAAACGCGGTAAGCCTTCTAATAAAGCAACGGCAGCATCAGACAGAGGAACTCGGTGCTTTTTTACTACCGAGAGATACTTATGCAAACTTTTCTAAAGCGTTTCAGGTAGGGGAGTGGGGCTGTTTTACACAATCTATAGTAAGTTTAGTGTAGCAACCAAAGGTCAAAAAACGAACCTTCATCAGGAAAATCACAGTAAAAACAATAGGTTTAGATACAAAAGCCAGTACTTTCGTACGAGCTCTTTCTTGAATATGGCGGTGAGGGGGGGATTGACTCGCTTTGCTCGCCCTTCGGGCAGCCCGTTCGCTGCGCGCCCGGTCTGTCCAACTGGCTGCGCCGCTACTCAGCCCATCCCTGGGCCTCGCCCCTTCGGGGCCAGAGCAAGCTCTGTTCAAAAACGCTCCCGGCGTTTTTGTGTCGAACCCCGGTCGGTGGTTCTCATCCCCCCTTGGTTTGGGGGATACATATAAGCAAAAAGCCCGTACTTCTGTACAGGCTCTCAACTTGAATATGGCGGTGAGGGGGGGATTGACTCGCTTTGCTCGCCCCTTCGGGGCAGCCCGTTCGCTGCGCGCCCGGTCTGTCCAACTGGCTGCGCCAGTTGTCGAACCCCGGTCGGTGGTTCTCATCCCCCCTTGGTTTGGGGGATACATATAAGCAAAAAGCCCGTACTTCTGTACAGGCTCTCAACTTGAAGATGGCGGTGAGGGGGGGATTCGAACCCCCGATACGTTGCCGTATACACACTTTCCAGGCGTGCTCCTTCAGCCACTCGGACACCTCACCATATTGTATTGCTGCCTGACCGCTTGGGGGGCAACGGGGCGCTACTATAGGGAGTTGCGCTAAAACGGTCAAGCAGAATTTACATATTCACTGTCGTTTGCTCATGCAATAGACATAATCCCCGCCCAAACTGGCGCGGGGAGGCAAATTAGCGCTGTGAATCCAACATTTCGTTGTTTTTCACCACATCCTGCGCTTTGCTGTAGCTTTCTATCAGCAGTTGATAGGCCGGGAATACCTGAGTATAAACGTCGGCCCACGCGGCTGCGTCTTCACGGTTCCAGGTGCCTTGCAGCTCAGAGGCGACTGCGGCAGTATCCATCGGTACGACGCCAGCCTGTACGATACGCGCCAGAGTGATTTCCTGCGCCATCTTACTGTAGGTGCCGGATGCGTCGATCACGGCAAATACCTTATAGCCTTCCGCTACCGCGCTAATGGCCGGGAATGCCATGCACACGCTGGTAATCGTCCCGGCAATGATCAGCGTCTTACGACCCGTCGCTTTTACCGCCTTAACGAAATCTTCGTTATCCCAGGCGTTAATTTCACCTTTGCGCGCAATGTACTGCGCATGTGGCGCATTAGCGTGGATCTCCGGGATCAGCGGGCCGTTCGGACCTTGCGGTACGGATGCCGTGGTAATGACCGGCATTTTCGCTAACGTCGCCATCTTCGCCAACGCCGCGGCGCGAGCGCGTAATTCCGGCATTGGCATATCGCCTACGGTCTGGAAAAGACCGCTTTGATGATCGATTAAAAGCATCACGGAATCGTTAACATCAATTACCGGGCGCAAACCATTAAAATTAGCAGGACTTGACATCGTGTTCTCCTTCATGTTTTCAGATTTGGCCAAAACGGCCGGAGTTGAAATCGCGGACTGCTTCTGCGATCTCTTGTTTCGTGTTCATAACAAATGGGCCGTAACCCACAATCGGTTCATTCAGCGGCTCGCCTGATAACAGCAATACGCTGGCGTCGCTGCTGGCCTCAAGGTGCAGCGTTTTCCCTTGCTGGCTCAATACCACCAGTTGCGCTTCGTTGACCGGCGTCGTGCCGTTCACCGTGATATTGCCTTTCAGTACCACCAGCGCGGCGCTCCATCCTTCCGGCTGTGCCAATGTAAGCTGGCGATTGCGTTGCAGGCGCATATCCCAGACATTGAGCGGCGAGAAAGTGTGCGCCGGGCCTTTTGTCTCTTCATAACGCCCTGCGATGACCCGCACGACTCCGGCGTTATCCGGCAACGTAACGGTCGGGATAACATCGTGGGTAATGCTTTGATAACCCGGGGTGGTCATTTTGTCCTTCATTGGAAGGTTAACCCACAACTGCACCATTTCCAGTTCGCCGCCCCGACGGGTAAACGCGTCGGAATGGAACTCTTCATGCAAAATGCCTGCGCCTGCGGTCATCCACTGAACGTCGCCCGGGCCGATAACGCCGCCGCGACCGGTAGAGTCCCGATGCTCGACTTCGCCACTATAAACAATCGTCACGGTCTCGAAACCGCGGTGTGGATGCTCTCCAACGCCGCGTTTTTCATTACCCGGCGTAAAGGTGTGCGGCCCGGCATAATCCAGCAGCAGGAAGGGACTCAACTGCTGCGCATGTGACTGATAAGAAAAGAGTGAACGAACCGGAAATCCATCGCCAACCCAGTGCGGGCGAGGTGCGGTATAGACGCCTGTAATCTGTTTCATGGTGTTCTCCTCAGTGGCGTTGTCTTGATGTGAATAAGCTTATATTCATGACAAAATGTTCGGTAGTGGCTAAAATAGCTCATACCGTTCCATTAATAGGACAATGTAATGATAAAAACGGATCTCAATGATTTTGCGTGGTTTGTGCATGTGGTCGAAGAGGGTGGGTTTGCCGCGGCGGGGCGTGCGCTTGATGAACCAAAATCAAAACTGAGCCGGCGTATTGCGCAACTGGAGGAACGGCTGGGCGTGCGATTGATTCAGCGAACCACCCGGCAGTTTAACGTTACCGAAGTGGGGCAAACATTCTATGAGCACTGTAAAGCGATGCTGGTGGAAGCTCAGGCGGCGCAGGATGCCATTGCCGCATTGCAGGTAGAGCCTCGCGGTATCGTGAAGCTAACCTGCCCGGTGACGCTGCTGCATGTACACATCGGCCCAATGCTGGCGAAGTTTATGGCGCGTTATCCTGATGTTTCGCTACAGCTTGAAGCGACCAATCGTCGGGTGGACGTCGTAGGGGAGGGGGTGGATGTGGCGATTCGCGTCAGGCCGCGCCCGTTTGAAGATAGCGACCTGGTGATGCGCGTCCTGGCTGACAGAGGGCATCGCCTGTTTGCCAGCCCGGATCTTATCGCACGGATGGGAATCCCTTCCGCGCCGGCGGAGTTGAGCCATTGGCCAGGGCTAAGTCTTGCATCCGGCAAGCATATCCACCGCTGGGAACTTTACGGCCCGCAGGGCGCGCGTGCGGAAGTCCATTTTACCCCGCGTATGATTACCACCGACATGTTGGCGCTACGCGAGGCGGCGATGGCGGGCGTGGGGCTTGTGCAGTTACCTGTCTTAATGGTGAAAGAACAACTGGCCGCCGGTGAACTGGTCGCGGTGCTGGAAGAGTGGGAGCCCCGGCGGGAGGTTATTCATGCTGTGTTCCCATCCCGGCGAGGATTATTACCTTCCGTACGCGCGTTGGTCGATTTTTTGACGGAAGAGTATGCGCGCATGGTGGAAGAGTAACCTGCTCGTCATTCATCGACTTAATGGGCGCAAAAAAGGCCGGTTAAACCGACCTTTTATCCAGCCGCCCATCAGGGCGTGAGGAGACAATTAGCGACTACGGAAGACAATGCGGCCTTTGCTCAGGTCGTACGGGGTCAGCTCAACGGTCACTTTGTCGCCCGTCAGGATGCGGATGTAGTTCTTACGCATTTTACCGGAGATGTGTGCAGTAACCACGTGACCGTTTTCTAACTCTACGCGGAACATGGTATTAGGTAACGTTTCGAGAACGGTACCTTGCATTTCAATATTGTCTTCTTTGGCCATCTAATCCTCTGGGGTATCACTACCATAATTTGAACCGGCAAGATAATGCCGAACTTCTTTTGATAAGTAAAGATTTGTGCGTTTAAAACACAGCAAACCAGGTTTAGCACATGATTCCGCGACACACGACAACGCCGCGTTATACACCTTTTCCCTGATACTACCGCCTGATGTATCGACATAAGCGCAACATATAAGGGAACGGTGAAATAAACGATGGGCGTTACCTGACAACGGGCTGCGGGATAATGAGCTAAACCAATTCTGCGGCAGCAATTATAACACCCCAATAAAAAATGTGCCGAAAACATTCACTTCCGGGGCAAAAATAATGTCCGCGGCACCCAAAAACGGGAGGCCAGCGGCTGTTGGCGTAAGGCCGCGAGGTGATCGAGGTAGTCACGACGTGGAATTTCAATTGCGCCGAGCGAGGCGGTATGACTATTAAGTACCTGACAATCAATAAGTTTACCGCCGTGACGGATAAATTCAGCGCAAAAAACCAGCAGTGCGGTTTTAGAGGCATTCTCCTGGCGGCTAAACATCGATTCGCCGCAAAATAGCGCCCCCTGCGAGACGCCATACATCCCGCCGACCAGTTCCTGATCGCGCCACACTTCAATGGAGTGCGCGTGGCCCAATTCATGTAATCGGCGATAGGCTTCCTCAATACCACGCGTTATCCAGGTGCCTTCGTCACGGTGATTGGCGCATCCATCAATGACCCGATCGAAAGCGTAATTGAGCGTCACGCGGTAAGGGGATGCGTTGTGAAAGCGCCTCATGCTGCGACTGAGGTGAAACTTTTCAGGCCACAGCACGGCGCGCGGATCGGGCGACCACCACAGAATCGGGTCGCCCGGCGAAAACCACGGGAAAATCCCGTGCTGGTAGGCCATTAACAACCGGGCAGGGCTGAGATCGCCGCCCAGCGCCAGTAAACCGTTAGGCTCGCGTAAAGCGCCTTCCGGCGAAGGGAAGGCGATAGAATGTCGGGAAAGCTGAACCAGACGCATGACGGCGAAACTCCAGTACGCAAGTCGGATCGTTCAATAATAGCTTACAGACGTTGTTTAAACTGATAATAGCGCCCTTGTCCGGCTAACAATTCTGCATGAGTGCCTCGCTCAATGATGCGCCCGTCGTCCATTACGATGATTTGATCAAAACGGGCCAGACCGCGCAAACGGTGCGTCACCATCAGGACGGTTTTTTCGCGCATCACATCGGCAAGTAATTCCAGCATTTCGCTCTCGGTGGTCGCATCCAGCCCCTCAGTAGGCTCATCCAACAGCATTAACGGGGCATTGTGCAACAGCGCGCGGGCGATGGCCAGACGACGAAGTTCACCGCCGGATAGCAGGCGACCGCCTTCGCCGAGCCAGCTATTAAGCCCACTATCTTCGAGCAGATTTTCGAGGCCGACGCGACGCAGCATGTCGGAAAGGGCTTCGTCGCTGGCATTGGGCGCCGCCAGTAATAAATTATCACGCAGCGTGGCGCTGAACAGGTGGACACGCTGGGGCACCACGCTGATAGTCCGGCGTAAGGCGGACTCGCTCAGCGAGGATAGCGGAAGATCGTTGAGCAGAATTTCGCCTTGTTGCGGGTCCCAGGCGCGGGTGAGTAGCTGCAACAGCGTTGATTTTCCGCAGCCGGTACGCCCCAGAATAGCGACATGCTCGCCAGGATTAGCCTGTAATGAGAGGGCATTGAGCGCATTAATCGGCTGGTCGGGATAACGAAACGAAACGTCCCGCAGGGTGAGTGTGACCTTTTCCGGCGCGGGAGTTTCTGCCTGCGGAAAGGTCACCTCCGGTTTTTGCTCCGTTAATTCAGTGATACGAAGCGCAGAGGCGATAACCTGCCCCAGATGCTGGAATGCGCCGGTAACGGGCGCAAGCGCCTCGAAAGCCGCCAGCGCGCAAAAGACAAACAGCGCGATGAGCGCGCCGGGCTGCGTATTGCCGCCAACGCCGCCGGAGGCCATCCACAACATTAACATCACCGCCAGCGCGCCAATCAGCAGCATTAACGCCTGCGATAAGGCGGTCAGTTCAGACTGTCGGCGTTGGGCCTCATGCCATTGTAATTCGGTGGCTTCCATTTGCGCCCGATAGCGTTTGCTGGCGCCAAAAATGGTGAGTTCCGCCTGGCCCTGTAACCATGACGTGAGCTGCTGGCGATACTGACCTCGTAGATGCGTCAGATTTTGGCCGGTATTTTTGCCGGCGCGATAAAACACCGGCGGCATAATAAACAGCGTCAACAGCATAATGCCGCCCAGCGTGATCGCCAGCGTCACGTCGAGAACGCTAAGCCCCAGGGTGACAATCATAATCACTACAAAAGCGCCGACCAGCGGGGAGATGACGCGCAAATAGAGATGGTCCAGCGTGTCGACGTCGGCAACGATGCGGTTCAGCAGTTCACCTTGCTGATAACGCGCCAGACCCGCGGGGGAGAGTGGTAGAAGTTTGCTAAAGGTATAAATACGCAGATGTTGCAGTACGCGGAACGTGGCGTCATGACTTACCAGACGTTCAAAATAACGACCAGCGGTACGGGTAATGGCCGCGCCGCGCACGCCGGCTGCCGGGAGCATATAGTTAAAACTGTAAATTCCCGCGAAGCCTGCGATAGCGGACGCGGACAGGAACCAGCCGGAAAGCGTCAGCAGCCCGATACTGGCAAGCAGTGTCAGGATTGCCAGCGCAATTCCCAGCGTTAGCATCCATTTATGGCGTTTATAAAGCGTCAGATAAGGGAGTAGCGCGCGCATTTAAATATCCTCCTGACGGTGAGCCAATAACGTCGCAAAAGCGCCGTTGGCGGCGCTAAGTTCGGCATAACTGCCTTGTTCGACAATCGCGCCATCTTGCATAACCCAGATAGCGTCCCAGTCGGCGAGATCTTCCAACTGATGCGTCACCATTAATGTGGTCTGGCGTTTTGACGCCGCTTTTAACGCCTGCATGACGCGTTGCTCGCTGTGAGCGTCCAGGCTTGCCGCCGGTTCATCCAGCAGTAGCAGTTGACAGGGATTAAGTAGCGCGCGGGCGACCGCTACACGCTGTGCCTGGCCGACGGAAAGTCTGCTGGCATGATTGCCGAGCGGGGTGTCTACTCCCTGCGGCAGCAGCGGTAAAAACTCGCTTACCCATGCGGCGTCAAGCGCGGCATAAAGTTCCTGCTCGCTGGCGTCCGGGCGCGCCAGTAATACATTTTCGCGTAGCGTCGCTGCAGGTAATTGCGGGTTTTGTCCGACCCAGGAGAGATGCTGGCGCCAGGATTCCGGCGAGAGATCGCGAAGCTCGACACCGTTAATACGCAAAGAGCCCTGATAGGAGAGAAAACCGGATAATACATTCAACAGAGAGCTTTTACCGGAACCGCTGCGTCCTACCAGGACGGCGCGTTCTCCTGCCGCTAATGAGAAATTCAGCGGCCCGGCAAGCGTTTTGCCTTCTGGCGAGGTGATAATAAGATTGACTGCGTCAATGGTTACAGGTTCGTTTTCCGCCAGCTCAACTTCGCCGCGCGCCGGGTGGGCGAGGGGTGTTTCCAGAAACGTCTTCAGACTATCCGCCGCGCCAACCGCCTGCGCCTTAGCATGGTAAAACGTGCCGAGGTCGCGTAATGGCTGGAAAAACTCCGGCGCGAGGATCAAGGCGAGGAACCCAGCGGCGAGCGTCACACCGGTACCGTAATGACCAAAGTTCAGCTCGCCCAGGTAAGAGAAGCCAAAATAAACGGCGACCAGCGCAATAGAAAGCGAGGTGAAAAACTCCAGCACGCCGGAAGATAAAAAGGCGAGGCGCAGCACTTCCATCGTGCGCTGACGAAAATCCTGCGATGCTGCGCGAATGCTCTCGGTTTCCGCTTCTCCACGACCGAAAATTCGCAGCGTTTCCATCCCGCGCAGACGGTCAAGAAAATGGCCGCTTAGCCGGGCAAGCGCCAGGAAATTGCGGCGGTTGGCGTCAGCCGCGCCCATCCCCACCATCGCCATAAATAGGGGAATGAGCGGGGCGGTGCCCAGCAGAATCAGCGCCGCCGCCCAGTTTGACGGGAAAATCGCCGCCACGATTAAGAGCGGTACGCAAACGGCAAGCGCCATTTGCGGCAGATAGCGCGCATAATAGTCATGCATATCGTCAATCTGTTCTAACACCAGCGTCGCCCAGCTACCGGCGGGCTTGCCCTGAATCCAGGCTGGGCCGGCTTGCTGCAGACGATCCAACACCTGACGGCGGATCTCAAAGCGAATATGTTGTCCGGCATGAAAACCGACGCGCTCGCGCAACCACACCACCCAGGCGCGGAGGACAAAGATCAGTATCAGCAGGATAAAAGGGAGCAACAGCGCTTCCCGTGGAATGTTCTCCATGATCATATGTTGCAGGATACGCGCCATGATCCAGGCCTGAGCGACAATTAATACGCCACTCATGAACCCCAACAGGCGGGAAATATTCAACCACCGTTGGGAGATTACGCTTTGCTGTTTTAACCAGCGGGTCAGCTCTTTTTGACGGGTTTTATTCATTGCACGCTTAGCAGGTGAGTTATTGGAATTTCAGGCAGGGCAATGTTACAACGACGCAAAAATAAAGGCGACTTATAGTCGCCTTTTTTACTTTTGTTACTGATTTGTAAAAACTATTTACTCGCGTCGGCCAGACCATCGAGATAGCGTTCAGCATCCAGCGCCGCCATACAACCCGTGCCTGCAGAGGTGATCGCCTGACGGTAAATATGATCCATGACGTCACCCGCCGCGAATACGCCAGGGATGCTGGTTTGTGTGGCGTTGCCATGGGTGCCGGACTGAACTTTGATATAACCATTTTCCAGCTCAAGCTGGCCTTCGAAGAGCGCCGTGTTTGGGCTATGACCGATGGCTACGAAAAGTCCGGCGATGTCCAGCGTCTCGATATTATCGCTCTGCTGCGTGTCGCGAAGGCGCAGACCGGTGACGCCCATCTGATCGCCGGTCACTTCTTCCAGCGTCCGGTTGGTGTGCAGAATGATATTGCCATTTTCAACTTTATCCATCAGGCGCTTAATGAGGATTTTTTCAGCGCGGAAACCGTCACGGCGATGGATAAGGTGCACTTCCGAAGCGATGTTGGACAGATAAAGCGCTTCTTCAACCGCGGTGTTGCCGCCGCCGATCACCGCCACTTTCTGATTGCGGTAGAAGAAACCGTCGCAGGTTGCGCAGGCGGAAACGCCGCGCCCTTTAAAGGCTTCTTCCGATGGCAGCCCCAGATAGCGCGCGGAAGCGCCGGTCGCAATGATCAACGCATCACAAGTGTACTCTGCGCTGTCACCTGTCAGACGGAACGGACGATTTTGCAGATCCACGTTGTTGATGTGATCAAAGATTATCTCAGTTTCAAATTTTGCCGCATGCTCATGCATGCGTTCCATCAGCAGCGGGCCGGTCAAATCGTTTGGATCGCCGGGCCAGTTTTCCACTTCCGTCGTGGTAGTCAGTTGACCGCCTTTTTCCATACCGGTAATAAGTACGGGCTGTAAATTTGCGCGCGCGGCATACACCGCTGCGGTATATCCCGCCGGTCCTGAGCCCAGAATAAGCAGCTTACTGTGTTTGGTCGTGCCCATGAGATCCCCATAGTTGTTGGCAGACAATGAGCAGAATTGTAGGGAATTTACAGACGTAAAAAAAGAGCATAACGATTTTGTTAACAATATGTGTAATAGCATGAACCGATGAACGACCGCGGCAGCGACGTTATCATCACAAACTTTAATTAAAATCGGTAACTTATAAGGTGACGAAATGACAGTTTACCGCCCTCTCTAATGAATAACTGGCATGTTGTACTAAAAATCGATGTTTTGCTTTGACAATCACCTGCTGTTTTGCGAAAACATTCGAGGAAGAAAAAAACTGTGTTATGTATGTGCTGCATAATCATGCATGTAAATACCATGTTTACCGGGCTAGTGAAATCTACGCATGGCGTGGACAGACGCCATTCGTGATGTCGATAGCTGCCGTGAGGCAACGGACTTCTCACCATAGACCAGGCATTGCGCGCCGTTAATCCCTCTGGGTTTCGGTCTATTGTGATGGGCAGCGACTCTGAACAGTGATGTGAGTAGAGTCAGGCAGGAGTAGGGAAGGAATACAGAGAGACAATAATAATGGTAGATAGCAAGAAGCGCCCTGGCAAAGATCTCGACCGTATCGATCGTAACATTCTTAATGAACTGCAAAAGGATGGGCGTATTTCCAACGTCGAGCTTTCTAAACGAGTAGGACTTTCGCCGACACCTTGCCTTGAGCGTGTGCGTCGGCTGGAGCGACAGGGGTTTATCCAGGGCTATACGGCGCTGTTGAACCCGCATTATCTGGATGCGTCACTTCTGGTATTCGTTGAGATTACCTTAAATCGCGGCGCGCCGGATGTGTTTGAACAGTTTAATGCCGCCGTGCAAAAGCTTGAAGAGATTCAGGAGTGTCATTTGGTTTCCGGCGATTTCGACTACCTGTTGAAAACCCGTGTACCGGATATGTCAGCGTATCGAAAACTATTGGGAGAGACGTTACTGCGCTTGCCAGGTGTGAACGACACCCGAACTTACGTAGTGATGGAAGAGGTAAAACAGAGTAATCGTCTGGTTATTAAGACACGCTAACACGGAACAGGTGCAAAATCGCTGTAGTTTGATTACACTCCTGTTAATCCATACAGCAACAGTGCCGGGGCAACCCGGTGCTGTTGTCCGTTTTAGCATCGGGCGGGAAAAGCCTGGAACCTGGAGAGCCTTTTTTGAGCCAGGAATATACTGAAGACAAAGACGTCACATTGACGAAGTTAAGCAGCGGGCGCCGACTTCTGGAAGCGTTGTTGATACTTATTGCCCTTTTTGCCGTCTGGTTGATGGCGGCCTTGTTGAGCTTTAACCCTTCGGACCCCAGTTGGTCGCAAACCGCCTGGCATGAACCCATCCATAATTTAGGCGGCGCGCCGGGCGCGTGGCTGGCCGATACACTGTTCTTTATTTTTGGCGTAATGGCCTACACCATCCCTGTCATTATTGTCGGCGGGTGTTGGTTTGCGTGGCGTCATCAGTCTACGGATGATTACATCGACTATTTTGCTGTGTCGCTACGCCTTATCGGCGTGCTGGCGCTGATTCTCACTTCCTGCGGTCTGGCGGCCATTAATGCCGACGATATCTGGTATTTCGCCTCCGGCGGCGTAATTGGCAGCCTGTTAAGCACCACGCTGCAGCCGTTGTTGCATAGTAGCGGCGGAACGATAATGCTTCTCTGTATTTGGGCTGCCGGGCTGACGCTCTTTACCGGCTGGTCCTGGGTTAGTATCGCCGAAAAATTAGGCGGCTGGCTGCTTAATATACTGACCTTCGCCAGCAACCGTACCCGGCGTGATGATACGTGGGTTGACGACGAAGAGTATGATGACGAATACGATGAAGAAACCGACGGCGTGCAGCGTGAATCTCGCCGGGCGCGTATTTTGCGCGGCGCGTTGGCGCGTCGTAAGCGACTGGCTGAAAAATTCAGCAATCCACGGGGCCGTCAGACCGATGCCGCGCTCTTTTCCGGCAAACGGATGGATGATGACGAGGACATTCAGTATAGCGCGCGCGGCGTCGCTGCCGATCCCGACGACGTTCTGTTTTCGGGCAACCGTGCGACGCAGCCGGAATATGATGAATATGATCCGCTGTTAAACGGCCATTCTGTCACCGAACCGGTCGCCGCCGCTGCGGCCGCAACTGCCGTCACCCAGACGTGGGCAGCGTCCGCCGATCCCATAATGCAAACGCCGCCCATGCCGGGGGCTGAGCCGGTTGTCGCGCAACCGACCGTGGAGTGGCAGCCCGTACCGGGGCCGCAAACCGGCGAACCGGTTATCGCGCCTGCGCCGGAGGGGTATCAGCCTCATCCGCAATATGCTCAACCGCAGGAGGCGCAAAGTGCGTCGTGGCAGCAACCTGTGCCTGTCGCTTCCGCGCCGCAATACGCCGCGACGCCAGCGACCACAGCAGAATATGACTCTCTTGCGCCGCAGGAAACACAGCCGCAATGGCAGGCGCCGGATGCCGAACAACACTGGCAGCCGGAGCCGACTCATCAGCCGACGCCGGTTTATCAGCCGGAGCCGATAGCGGCTGAACCTTCTCACATGCCGCCGCCGGTTATCGAACAGCCGGTTGCCACCGAGCCTGAACCTGACACAGAAGAGACCAGACCTGCCCGTCCTCCGCTTTACTATTTTGAAGAGGTGGAAGAGAAACGCGCCCGTGAGCGCGAACAACTGGCGGCATGGTATCAACCGATTCCGGAGCCGGTAAAAGAGAACGTGCCGGTCAAACCTACGGTATCTGTCGCGCCGTCGATACCGCCAGTGGAAGCGGTAGCCGCCGCCGCGTCGCTTGACGCAGGTATTAAGAGTGGCGCCCTGGCAGCAGGCGCCGCGGCCGCTGCGCCTGCCTTTAGTCTGGCTACTGGCGGCGCGCCGCGTCCGCAGGTGAAAGAGGGGATTGGTCCGCAACTGCCGCGTCCGAACCGCGTTCGCGTGCCGACCCGACGGGAACTGGCATCGTACGGTATTAAGCTGCCGTCACAGAGGATTGCAGAAGAAAAAGCCCGCGAGGCGGAGCGCAATCAGTACGAGACGGGCGCGCAGCTAACCGATGAAGAAATAGATGCAATGCATCAGGACGAGTTAGCCCGTCAGTTTGCGCAGTCGCAGCAGCATCGTTATGGTGAGGCGTATCAGCACGATACTCAACAGGCAGAAGATGACGATACCGCTGCGGAAGCTGAATTAGCCCGCCAGTTTGCCGCTTCGCAACAGCAGCGCTATTCCGGCGAGCAACCCGCTGGCGCGCAGCCGTTCTCACTGGACGATCTGGATTTCTCGCCAATGAAAGTATTGGTTGATGAAGGCCCGCACGAACCGCTGTTCACGCCGGGTGTCATGCCCGAGTCAACGCCTGTCCAGCAGCCGGTAGCGCCGCAGCCGCAGTACCAGCAGCCGCAACAGCCGGTAGCGCCGCAACCGCAGTATCAGCAGCCGGTAGCACCGCAGCCGCAGTATCAGCAGCCGCAGCAGCCGGTAGCACCGCAGCCGCAGTATCAGCAGCCGCAACAGCCGGTAGCACCGCAGCCGCAGTATCAGCAGCCGCAGCAGCCGGTAGCGCCTCAGCCGCAGTATCAGCAGCCGCAACAGCCGGTAGCGCCTCAGCGGCAGTATCAGCAGCCGCAACAGCCGGTAGCGCCGCAGCCACAGTATCAGCAGCCGCAACAGCCGGTAGCGCCACAGCCGCAGTATCAGCAGCCGCAACAGCCGACAGCGCCGCAAGACAGCCTGATCCACCCGCTGTTGATGCGTAACGGCGACAGTCGTCCATTACAGCGTCCGACGACGCCGCTGCCTTCGTTAGATCTTCTGACGCCGCCGCCGAGCGAAGTTGAACCGGTAGATACCTTTGCGCTGGAACAAATGGCGCGTCTGGTTGAAGCGCGTCTGGCGGATTTCCGCATTAAAGCTGATGTGGTGAACTATTCGCCAGGCCCGGTCATTACTCGTTTTGAACTGAATCTGGCCCCGGGCGTTAAAGCAGCGCGTATCTCCAACCTTTCCCGGGATCTGGCGCGCTCATTGTCAACGGTAGCCGTACGCGTTGTGGAAGTCATTCCAGGCAAACCTTACGTAGGGTTGGAATTGCCGAACAAGAAACGGCAAACCGTTTATCTGCGCGAAGTGTTGGATAACGCCAAATTCCGCGAGAATCCGTCGCCGCTTACCGTGGTGTTAGGTAAGGATATCGCGGGCGATCCGGTAGTGGCGGATCTGGCGAAAATGCCTCACCTGCTGGTGGCCGGTACGACAGGTTCCGGTAAGTCGGTCGGGGTTAACGCCATGATCCTCAGTATGCTGTATAAAGCGCAGCCGGAAGACGTTCGCTTTATCATGATCGACCCGAAAATGTTAGAACTCTCGGTCTATGAAGGTATACCGCATCTGCTGACAGAAGTTGTTACCGACATGAAAGACGCGGCTAACGCGTTACGCTGGAGCGTCAATGAGATGGAGCGTCGCTATAAGCTGATGTCCGCGCTCGGCGTGCGTAATCTGGCTGGGTATAACGAGAAAATCGCCGAAGCGGCCCGCATGGGGCGTCCGATTCCGGACCCGTACTGGAAGCCGGGCGACAGTATGGATGTTCAGCATCCGGTTCTGGAAAAACTGCCGTATATCGTGGTACTGGTTGATGAATTTGCCGACCTGATGATGACCGTCGGTAAAAAAGTTGAAGAGCTGATCGCGCGTCTGGCGCAGAAAGCGCGCGCCGCGGGGATTCACCTGGTACTGGCGACGCAGCGTCCGTCGGTCGATGTGATTACTGGTTTAATTAAAGCCAACATACCAACCCGTATCGCTTTTACCGTATCCAGTAAGATCGACTCCCGCACCATTCTTGATCAGGGTGGCGCTGAGTCGCTATTGGGAATGGGGGACATGCTCTATTCCGGACCAAACTCCACCATGCCGGTACGTGTCCATGGGGCGTTTGTGCGTGACCAGGAAGTCCATGCGGTGGTGCAGGACTGGAAAGCGCGCGGTCGTCCGCAATATGTGGATGGCATTACCTCCGACAGCGAAAGCGAAGGTGGCGGTGGCGGTTTTGACGGCGGCGAAGAATTAGATGCGCTATTTGATCAGGCCGTTAATTTCGTCACCCAGAAGCGTAAAGCGTCCATTTCCGGCGTTCAGCGTCAGTTCCGCATCGGCTATAACCGTGCGGCGCGTATTATCGAACAGATGGAAGCGCAGGGTATTGTCAGCGCTCAGGGGCATAACGGTAATCGTGAAGTGCTGGCTCCGCCGCCTTTTGAGTAAACCTGTAAGCCGGATGGCGCTGTGCAGGCTGCCATCCGGCAACAAAATTCAGTATTTTCTTCTTTCCTCATGCTGATTTTTGGCCTGGAATAGAAAGCAAAAGGAGCTCCTGGTCGGGAGTGTCGAAACCTGAGGAATAATGATGAAAAAAATGGCAATCGCCTGTGCATTACTTTCAAGCGTTGTAGCCAGCAGCGTATGGGCTGACGCCGCCAGCTCTCTGAAAAGCCGTCTGGATAAAGTGAGCAGCTTTCATGCCACCTTTACTCAAAAAGTCACCGATGGCAGCGGTGCTGCGGTGCAGGAGGGACAGGGTGATTTATGGGTTAAGCGGCCAAATCTATTCAACTGGCATATGACGCAACCTGACGAGAGTATTCTGGTTTCTGACGGCAAAACGTTATGGTTCTATAACCCGTTTGTAGAACAGGCTACCGCCACGTGGTTGAAAGATGCCACCGGAAATACACCGTTTATGCTGATTGCCCGCAACCAGGCCAGCGACTGGCAGCAATATAATATTAAGCAGGATGGCGATAATTTTGTGCTGACGCCGAAAGCCAGCAACGGCAATCTGAAACAGTTCACCATCAATGTGGGGCGCGACGGGACTATCCACCAGTTTAGCGCCGTAGAACAAGACGATCAGCGTAGCGCCTATCAGCTAAAATCCCAGCAAAACGGCGCTGTTGATCCGTCAAAATTTACGTTTACTCCACCGCAAGGGGTAACGATAGACGACCAACGTAAGTAGAGGCGATGAGTGAGCAATCTGTCGCTCGATTTTTCTGATAATACGTTTCAACCGCTGGCCGCGCGAATGCGGCCGGAAAATTTAGCGCAGTATATCGGCCAGCAGCATTTGCTGGCCGCAGGTAAGCCGTTGCCTCGCGCTATTGAGGCCGGGCATCTGCACTCCATGATTTTATGGGGGCCGCCAGGGACTGGGAAAACCACGCTCGCTGAAGTGATCGCCCGCTACGCCAGCGCCGATGTCGAGCGTATTTCCGCCGTCACTTCTGGGGTAAAAGAGATTCGCGAAGCTATCGAGCGCGCCCGCCAGAATCGTAATGCCGGTCGCCGTACCATCCTGTTTGTCGATGAAGTGCATCGCTTTAACAAAAGCCAGCAGGACGCCTTTTTACCGCATATCGAAGATGGCACTATCACCTTTATCGGCGCGACCACGGAAAATCCCTCTTTTGAGCTGAACTCGGCGCTATTGTCGCGAGCGCGGGTCTATCTGCTGAAATCGTTGACCACTGACGATATTGAGCAAGTACTGGACCAGGCGATGCAGGACAAAACGCGTGGTTACGGCGATCAGGATATCGTGTTACCGGATGAGACACGGCGAGCGATTGCTGAGTTGGTCAATGGCGACGCGCGGCGCGCCTTAAATACGCTGGAAATGATGGCTGATATGGCGGAGGCGGATGACAGCGGCAAACGCGTTTTATTGCCCGCCTTGTTGACCGAGATCGCCGGCGAGCGCAGCGCGCGTTTTGATAACAAAGGCGATCGCTTCTACGATCTTATTTCCGCCTTACATAAATCAGTGCGCGGCAGCGCGCCGGATGCCGCCCTCTATTGGTATGCCCGTATCATTACCGCGGGAGGCGATCCGCTGTACGTGGCGCGTCGCTGCCTGGCGATTGCCTCGGAAGATGTGGGTAATGCCGATCCGCGCGCGATGCAGGTCGCCATTGCCGCGTGGGATTGTTTCACCCGCGTCGGCCCGGCTGAAGGCGAAAGGGCGATCGCGCAGGCTATCGTTTATCTCGCCTGCGCGCCGAAGAGCAACGCCGTCTATACCGCCTTTAAGGCTGCGCTGGCCGACGCGCGCGAACGTCCTGATTATGACGTTCCTGTCCATCTGCGTAATGCGCCAACCAAACTGATGAAAGAGATGGGCTATGGCCAGGAATACCGCTATGCCCACGATGAGCCCAATGCCTATGCTGCGGGTGAAGTGTACTTCCCGCCGGAAATCGCGCAAACGCGCTATTATCATCCGACAAATCGTGGTCTGGAAGGTAAGATTGGCGAAAAGCTCGCCTGGCTGGCTGAACAGGATCAAAATAGCCCCACAAAACGCTACCGCTAGTGTAAACGTTGCGGTAAGGTTATCTCTAAATATGATGCTCCAGGTATCATGGCGTTGATGATGAACCTCGTTATGCCTGATAGCACGTTGCTTATGAGATCCGCGGGTATAGCGCAATGGATGCGTTGTTGCTGTCGTCGGTCAGGTAAGGCGAAAACGTCGCTATTACGTAAACGCGGTTTACGTTCATCAATACAATCAGAGGCGATCATCAATTGATCGCGTTTCCTTTTATTATTCGATAAGCACAGGATAAGCATGCTCGATCCCAATCTGCTGCGTAATGAGCCAGACGCAGTCGCTGAAAAACTGGCACGCCGGGGCTTTAAGCTGGATGTAGATAAGCTGCGCGCTCTTGAAGAGCGTCGTAAAGTTTTGCAGGTCAACACGGAAAACCTGCAGGCGGAGCGTAATTCTCGATCGAAATCCATCGGCCAGGCGAAAGCGCGCGGGGAAGATATCGAGCCTTTACGCCTGGAAGTGAATAAACTGGGCGAAGAGCTGGATGCGGCGAAAGCCGAGCTGGATACCTTGCTGGCGGAGATCCGCGATATCGCGCTGACCATCCCAAACCTGCCTGCGGATGAAGTGCCGGTAGGTAAAGATGAAAACGACAACGTTGAAGTCAGCCGCTGGGGTACCCCGCGTGAATTTGATTTTGAAATCCGCGATCACGTCACCTTAGGGGAAATGCACTCCGGCCTCGACTTTGCCGCCGCGGTTAAGCTGACCGGCTCCCGTTTTGTGGTGATGAAAGGACAGATTGCGCGTATGCATCGCGCATTGTCGCAGTTCATGTTGGATCTGCATACGGAACAGCACGGCTATAGCGAAAACTACGTGCCGTATCTGGTTAACCACGACACGCTGTATGGCACCGGTCAACTGCCGAAATTCGCAGGCGACTTATTCCATACCCGTCCGCTGGAAGAAGAAGCAGACAGCAGCAACTATGCTTTGATCCCGACGGCGGAGGTTCCGCTGACCAATCTGGTACGCGATGAAATCATCGACGAAGATCAGCTGCCGATTAAAATGACGGCGCATACGCCTTGTTTCCGTTCTGAAGCAGGTTCTTATGGTCGTGATACCCGTGGCCTGATTCGTATGCATCAGTTTGACAAAGTTGAGATGGTGCAGATCGTTCGCCCGGAAGATTCTATGGCTGCGTTGGAAGAGATGACCGGCCACGCGGAAAAAGTGCTCCAGCTACTGGGACTGCCGTACCGTAAAATCATTCTGTGCACTGGCGATATGGGCTTCGGCGCCTGCAAAACCTATGACCTCGAAGTCTGGGTTCCGGCGCAGAATACCTACCGCGAGATCTCTTCCTGCTCTAACGTCTGGGACTTCCAGGCGCGTCGTATGCAGGCACGCTGTCGCAGCAAGTCCGACAAAAAGACCCGTCTGGTCCATACCCTGAATGGTTCTGGTCTGGCGGTAGGTCGTACCCTGGTGGCCGTGATGGAAAACTATCAGCAGGCTGATGGCCGCATTGAAGTGCCGGAAGTATTACGTCCGTACATGAACGGACTGGAATATATCGGCTAATCCTCGCTTTCTCCTCTTCTAAAAAGCGCCTTCGGGCGCTTTTTTTATGCCAGTTTGATACCGGACAATAATCCCTACCCTATTAGGGGTAATACTGATTTCGAATGAAGGTCAGTTTTTAACACTATTTTTCTACTTTTTCGATATATATCAGACTTTATAGCGATGCTATCGCTATATAAAATTCTATACATCGTTTTATTGTTTTTTTTATTGTGAGCAGCAGAGTGAGCCCTTATGAAAACTAAGATCCCTGATGCCGTGCTGGCAGCCGAGGTGAGCCGTCGTGGTTTAGTCAAAACCACCGCGATAGGCGGCCTGGCGATGGCCAGTAGCGCATTTACCCTGCCATTTACCCGCATCGCTAACGCCGCAGAGGCGATAAGCCCGACGAAAACCGACGAGAAAGTCGTCTGGAGCGCCTGTACGGTAAACTGTGGCAGCCGTTGTCCGCTACGTATGCATGTTGTGGATGGCGAAATCAAATATGTAGAAACGGATAATACCGGAAACGATGATTACGATGGCTTGCATCAGGTTCGCGCCTGCCTGCGCGGTCGTTCTATGCGTCGTCGCGTCTATAACCCGGATCGGCTCAAGTATCCGATGAAGCGCGTCGGCGCGCGCGGCGAAGGTAAATTTGAGCGTATTAGCTGGGACGAAGCCTACGATATCATTGCCACCAATATGCAGCGTCTTATCAAAGAGTATGGCAACGAGTCCATTTATCTGAACTATGGCACGGGTACGCTGGGCGGCACTTTGACACGTTCATGGCCGCCAGGAAAAACGCTGGTCGCTCGTCTGATGAACTGCTGCGGCGGTTATCTTAACCACTACGGTGATTACTCTTCCGCGCAAATCGCAGCGGGTCTGAACTACACCTATGGCGGCTGGGCGGATGGCAATAGTCCATCCGACATTGAAAACAGTAAGCTGGTGGTGTTGTTTGGTAATAACCCTGGCGAAACCCGCATGAGCGGGGGCGGTGTAACCTATTACCTTGAACAGGCGCGGCAGAAATCAAACGCGCGGATGATCATTATCGATCCTCGTTACACCGACACCGGCGCCGGTCGCGAAGATGAGTGGATTCCGATTCGTCCAGGTACCGATGCGGCGCTGGTCAATGGTCTGGCATATGTCTTAATCACCGAGAACATGGTCGATCAGCCGTTCCTGGATAAATATTGCGTCGGTTATGACGAAAAAACCTTGCCTGCCAGCGCGCCGGAAAACGGTCACTACAAAGCCTATATTCTGGGCCAGGGTAAAGACGGTATCGCAAAGACGCCGGAGTGGGCGGCGCAAATTACCGGTATTCCGGCAGATCGCATTATTAAACTGGCGCGAGAAATCGGCAGCGCTAAACCCGCCTATATTTGCCAGGGGTGGGGACCACAACGTCATGCTAATGGAGAAATCGCCACGCGCGCCATCTCAATGCTGGCGATCCTGACGGGTAATGTTGGGATTAACGGCGGTAACAGCGGCGCGCGCGAAGGGTCTTATGCCCTGCCATTTGAACGTATGCCCACGTTGGAAAATCCGGTTGAAACCAGCATCTCCATGTTTATGTGGACCGATGCCATTGAACGCGGCCCGGAAATGACAGCGTTGCGTGATGGCGTGCGGGGGAAAGATAAGCTGGACGTGCCGATCAAAATGATCTGGAACTATGCTGGCAACTGTTTGATTAACCAGCACTCTGAGATTAACCGCACCCACGAAATCCTGCAGGATGATAAGAAATGCGAAATGATCGTCGTTATCGACTGTCATATGACCTCGTCGGCAAAATACGCCGATATTCTGTTGCCTGATTGCACTGCTTCTGAGCAGATGGACTTTGCGCTGGATGCCTCCTGCGGGAACATGTCTTACGTTATCTTCACTGACCAGGCGATTAAACCGCGCTTCGAGTGTAAGACGATTTATGAGATGACCAGCGAACTGGCGAAACGTCTTGGCGTGGAACAACAGTTTACCGAAGGACGGACGCAAGAAGAGTGGATGCGTCATCTGTACGAACAGTCGCGTAAATCCATTCCGAACCTGCCCACCTTTGAGGAGTTCCGTAAGCAAGGCATCTTCAAACAGCGTGACCCCGAAGGCCACCATGTCGCCTATAAAGACTTCCGCGAAGATCCGCAAGCGAATCCACTTACAACGCCATCGGGCAAGATTGAAATCTATTCACAGGCGTTGGCGGATATCGCCGCCACCTGGGAGCTGCCGGAAGGCGACGTGATCGATCCATTACCGATCTACACGCCAGGTTTTGAAAACTATAACGATCCGCTAACGGATAAATTCCCGCTGCAGTTGACGGGTTTCCACTATAAAGCGCGTGTGCATTCCACTTATGGCAACGTAGACGTACTGAAAGCCGCCTGTCGCCAGGAAATGTGGATTAACCCAATGGATGCGCAGAAACGCGGTATCAACAATGGTGATAAAGTCCGCATCTTCAACGATCGCGGCGAAGTACACATCGAGGCTAAAGTGACGCCGCGCATGATGCCGGGCGTGGTCGCCCTGGGAGAAGGCGCATGGTATGACCCGGATGCAAAACGCGTGGATCAGGGCGGATGTATTAACGTACTGACGACCCAACGTTCTTCTCCGCTGGCGAAGGGGAACCCGTCACATACGAACCTCGTTCAGGTTGAAAAGGCGTAAGGAGTAACCGATGACAACCCAGTATGGATTTTTTATTGATTCCAGCCGTTGCACCGGTTGCAAAACCTGCGAACTGGCCTGCAAGGACTACAAAGATTTGACCCCGGATGTCAGCTTCCGCCGCATTTATGAGTATGCAGGCGGTGACTGGCAGGAAGATAACGGCGTCTGGCACCAGAACGTCTTTGCCTATTACCTCTCCATTTCGTGTAACCACTGCGAAGACCCGGCCTGTACCAAAGTCTGCCCGAGCGGCGCGATGCACAAGCGCGATGACGGTTTTGTGGTGGTGAACGAAGAGGTCTGTATCGGCTGCCGCTACTGCCACATGGCCTGCCCGTACGGCGCGCCGCAATACAACGCGGCCAAAGGTCATATGACTAAGTGCGACGGCTGTTATGACCGGGTGGCGGAAGGCAAGAAACCGATCTGCGTCGAATCCTGCCCGCTGCGGGCGCTGGATTTTGGCCCGATAGACGAACTGCGTAAAAAACACGGAGAGCTGGCTGCCGTCGCGCCGTTGCCGCGCGCGCATTTCACGAAGCCGAATATTGTGATTAAACCCAACGCCAACAGCCGCCCGACCGGGGACACTACCGGTTATCTGGCCAATCCGAAGGAGGTATAAGATGGGAAGTGGATGGCATGAATGGCCGTTGATGATCTTCACGGTCTTTGGTCAGTGCGTGGCCGGTGGTTTTATTGTTCTGGCTCTGGCGCTGATGAAGGGCGACCTGCGCGCGGAAACGCAGCAGCGGGTGATCGCCTGTATGTTTGGTCTGTGGGTGCTGATGGGGATTGGCTTTATCGCCTCGATGCTGCATCTGGGCTCGCCGATGCGCGCGTTTAACTCGCTTAACCGCGTAGGTGCTTCCGCACTGAGCAATGAAATTGCCAGCGGCTCGGTGTTTTTTGCGGTCGGCGGGATTGGCTGGCTGCTGGCGGTGCTGAAAAAGCTGCCGCCGGCACTGCGCACACTCTGGCTGATTATCACGATGGTACTGGGCGTCGTCTTCGTCTGGATGATGGTACGCGTCTATAACAGCATCGATACAGTACCGACCTGGTATAGCGTCTGGACGCCGCTGGGCTTCTTCCTGACGCTCTTTATGGGGGGGCCGCTACTGGGTTATCTGCTGCTGCGCATCGCAGGCGTGAACGGTTGGGCGATGCGTTTGTTGCCTGCGGTGTCGGTGCTGGCGCTGGTGGTTATTGCCATTATGGTGGCCATGCAGGGCGCGGAACTGGCGACGATTCACAGTTCCATTCAGCAGGCGTCTGCTCTGGTGCCGGATTATGGCTCGCTGATGGCCTGGCGTATGGTGCTGCTTGCGGCGGCGTTGTGCTGCTGGATTGTGCCACAGTTAAAAGGGTATCAACCTGCGGTACCGTTGCTCTCTGCCGCCTTCATTCTGATGCTGGCGGGGGAATTGATTGGCCGCGGCGTATTCTATGGGCTGCATATGACCGTTGGCATGGCGGTAGCCAGCTAACGCGTTGACGCGCATTCGGCCTGCAGAACGTGCAGGCCGACTACGCCTTTAGCCGCCATCAATCTAAGGAATATAACCGGGGCGGAGAAGGCGCATATAAATCCATAGAGAAGAAAACGAAGCTAAAGGAACCATGAAATTTTTCGACTGAACAAAACGCCTATTTTGCGGGTTAGATCAATAAAAACAAGGGGATGAATTTTTAGCCTTTCAATATATTCACGTGCAGAATAAGTAAATCAAATCGATAGTCTCAAAACTTGCGGATCGCCCATGCGGAGCCGATTGACAATGTTTTTGGCGATGGCATGATGCGCATGAAATTTGAACTTCCTCACGGTTTTTATTCATGTCCACCTATACCCGTCCCGTCATGCTTTTGCTGTGCGGGCTACTTTTGTTGACCCTGGCCATTGCGGTACTGAATACGCTTGTGCCGCTGTGGCTTGCTCAGGCAAACCTTCCGACCTGGCAGGTGGGGATGGTCAGCTCGTCTTATTTTACCGGCAATCTGGTCGGGACGTTATTTACCGGGTATTTAATTAAACGCATTGGGTTTAACCGTAGCTATTATCTTGCCTCGCTGATCTTCGCCGCGGGTTGTGTCGGGTTGGGGGTGATGGTGGGGTTCTGGAGCTGGATGAGCTGGCGTTTTATTGCCGGTATCGGCTGCGCCATGATTTGGGTGGTTGTCGAAAGCGCGTTGATGTGCAGCGGAACCTCGCATAATCGCGGACGCCTGCTGGCTGCCTATATGATGGTCTATTACATGGGGACCTTCCTTGGACAATTATTGGTCAGTAAAGTATCTGGTGAATTGCTGCACGTCCTTCCCTGGGTGACCGGAATGATTCTGGCGGGAATTCTGCCGCTACTCTTTACCCGAATTGTAAATCAGCAAACGCAGGCACGTCATTCCTCTTCTATTAGCGCCATGCTGAAGCTACGCCAGGCGCGTCTTGGCGTGAATGGTTGTATTATTTCCGGCATTGTTCTTGGTTCATTATATGGTCTGATGCCGTTATATCTGAAGCATCAGGGGATGGCTAACGCCAGCATCGGTTTCTGGATGGCGGTGCTGGTGAGTGCCGGTATTTTGGGGCAATGGCCAATGGGACGTCTGGCGGACAAATTTGGTCGCTTGCTGGTGTTACGCGTACAGGTATTCGTTGTCATACTCGGCAGTATTGCCATGTTAACCCAGGCGGCGATGGCGCCAGCTCTGTTTATTCTGGGGGCGGCGGGTTTTACGCTTTATCCCGTTGCAATGGCCTGGGCCTGTGAAAAAGTCGAACACCACCAGCTTGTGGCAATGAACCAGGCGCTGTTGTTAAGTTATACGGTAGGGAGCCTGTTGGGGCCGTCTTTTGCTGCGATGTTAATGCAGAATTATTCAGATAATCTGCTGTTTATTATGATCGCCAGCGTATCGTTTATTTATCTGCTGATGCTGTTACGTAACGCCGGCCAGACGCCTAATCCTGTCGCCCACATCTGACTGTTCTCTGAATCGTATGCAGGACGTGAGTCTTGCATACTCTTTGTTTATGTTTTACGTAAAATAATTGACCTGCATAATTTTCTTGCTTTACTGAAAAATAAAATGTGCCGAAGGTTATAATTTTGCGCTCCTCTATTTTCTCTCTTCGTCTTTACCGCGCATAATCCCCCGCTTCATTTATAGTAATAGCATTGTGTTCACGAAGGATCGCGTTATGCCGAATGTGCAGGAAAAACAGTTGCGATGGTACAACATCGCCCTGATGTCGTTTATTACCGTTTGGGGATTCGGCAATGTTGTCAATAACTATGCTAACCAGGGGTTAGTGGTTGTCTTCTCCTGGGTGTTTATTTTTGCGCTCTATTTTATTCCTTATGCCTTAATCGTGGGGCAACTGGGCTCAACCTTCAAAGAGGGAAAAGGGGGCGTCAGTACCTGGATTAAGCATACGATGGGGCCGGGGTTGGCTTACCTTGCGGCATGGACTTATTGGGTCGTGCATATTCCCTACCTGGCGCAAAAGCCGCAGGCGATACTCATTGCATTGGGATGGGCTTTAAAAGGCGACGGCTCGTTGATAAAAGAATATACCGTCGTTGCCTTGCAGGGGCTGACGCTGGCATTGTTTGTTTTCTTTATGTGGGTTGCTTCCCGGGGGATGAAATCGCTAAAGGTTGTTGGGTCTGTGGCCGGAATTGCCATGTTTATCATGTCAATTTTATATGTTGTGATGGCAGTGACCGCGCCAGCAATTACAAACGTTGAAATTGCGACCACTAACATCACCTGGCAGTCATTTATTCCTCATATCGATTTTACCTATATCACCACCATCTCTATGTTGGTCTTTGCGGTTGGTGGGGCAGAGAAGATCTCGCCTTATGTCAACCAGACGCGGAATCCAGGAAAAGAATTTCCGAAGGGGATGCTCTTTTTAGCCGTCATGGTTGCGGTCTGCGCTATCCTCGGTTCGTTGGCGATGGGAATGATGTTTGATTCCCGGCATATACCTGACGATTTAATGACCAATGGGCAATATTATGCATTCCAGAAATTGGGTGAGTATTACCATATGGGTAATTCATTGATGGTGATTTATGCCATTGCCAATACTCTGGGGCAAATCGCCGCGCTGGTGTTTTCTATTGATGCGCCACTGAAAGTATTACTGGGTGATGCAGACAGTAAATATATCCCGCAGCGCTTATGTCGTACTAACGCTTCAGGTACGCCAGTTAATGGTTATTTGCTGACATTAGTGTTGGTCGCTATCTTGATTATGTTGCCAACGCTTGGCATCGGCGATATGAACAACCTGTACAAATGGCTGCTTAATCTCAACTCAGTCGTCATGCCGCTGCGCTATCTGTGGGTATTCGTCGCCTTTATTGCCGTCATTCGACTGACGCAAAAGTACAAACCCGAATATGTGTTTATTCGCAACAGGGCGTTGGCGTTAACTGTGGGAATATGGTGTTTTGCCTTCACCGCGTTTGCCTGCCTTACCGGTATTTTCCCCAAAATGGAGGCGTTCACGCCGGAGTGGACATTCCAGCTGACGTTGAACATCGTGACGCCTTTTGTCCTGGTCGGGTTGGGATTAATTTTCCCACTGCTGGCGCGTAGAAACACATAACGACGCTCTTTTCCACGGCGCTCCTGCCAGGCGAGCGCCTTTTAAGGTCACAGGTGCCTGGGTTCCAGGCGAGACAACGGTATTAACAGGCGCCGGGGCAGCAATAGTTGTCAGACCTTCAACTCAGCAGCAGATAAGCGACTCCTGTATTTAATTCCTGGTAAGCGCAATATTGTTAACCAGGCCTGTCTGACGGCAGGGTCGGGTATTTTAGCGGTAAGAGCGTTATCCAGACAGCAAAACGGCTACCGTCATGAGTAGCCGTTTAAAAGCGGGTAAGATAGCAGGCGATTAATACATCACTTTATGACCATACTGCTCAAGAATACCCTTTACACGTTCCATGGTCTCTTTTTTAGGCGGTTTCACGCCATCCAGTTTATATTCTTCGCCCATTGCCACCCATTTATGTTTGCCCAGCTCATGATAGGGCAGCAGTTCGATTTTTTCGACATTACCCATATCGCGGGTAAACTCACCCAGGCGATGCGCGGAATCATCGTCGTCAGACCAGCCGGGAACGACAACGTAACGGATCCAGACCTTCACATTTTTCTTTGATAAATACTGCGCGAATTCCAGCGTCCGGTGATTGGATACACCGACCAGATTCTGGTGGATCTCATCATTCATCTGCTTGAGATCGAGCATCACCAGATCGGTAACGTCCAGCAGTTCATCAATCACCGGGTCATAACGGCGCACAAAGCCGTTGGTGTCGAGACAGGTGTGGATACCTTCTTTTTTACAGGCGCGAAACCAGTCGCGTACAAATTCTGCCTGCAAAATGGCCTCGCCGCCGGATGCCGTCACGCCGCCGCCAGAAGCATTCATAAAATGCCGATAGGTCACCACCTCTTTCATTAAGTCTTCAACGGTGATTTCTTTACCGCCATGCGTATCCCATGTGTCGCGGTTATGGCAATACAGGCAGCGCATCAGGCAGCCCTGGAAAAAGGTAATAAAGCGGATGCCTGGGCCATCAACGGTGCCACAGGATTCAAAGGAGTGAATGCGACCAATAACCGGCTTTTTATCAGCAGTTACTGCAACACTTTCATTTGTAATACAATCGGTTAAGTTACTCATATCGCTTCGGCTAGCTCTAAATAACATGGGGTTTATGGACACATTCCGGGCATGTTGAGCACCCTGGTAAGGGGGTTGCATCCTGTAAAAAAGCGGTACTGCGAGCGTAAATTTTGGACTACAGAATGTGTGGCTGTTCCAGAATGTGCTGCAATGGAGCTATTTTACCTCTATTCAGTATAAAATATACGGCAAATCTATGCTCCATAACTCGCACCGCCAGAAATTCTGGCTCATTCATCAGTCCGGTACCTCTGTTTAACGCTCAAACCGCAATACATACTGCAAGTGTATCATCCATAGCGCCTTGGTTTTGCTGTTTATGATCCGCCTCTTTTTTCAAATGATTGGCGCCGTTTTGTTGTGGTCAGAACGAAAATAATTCTCAACATAATTCAGATGTGTCCAAAGAACGTTATGCGCTGTCCAGCGCCTGGCGTCGCATTCAACGTGCAATCAGGTGTAAATCTGATGTTATTTCTAAACCCGGACTGATTCAATCTCTTAAATAGAGTGTGGTTTTAATCAAAAAATGAGAGCAACGGATTGGATTTTGCTTTCGCGGTAAATAATCAAGGGAGTTATTATGCCAGTTACGTTAAGTTTTGGTAATCATCATCACTATGACATTAATCGTTCGCGGCTAGTCCGTTTGATGAATCCTGATAAAGAAGAAGCGCTATATATGGGGCCATGGGATAGATTTAAGGACTACTTCAGAGCACACAAAAAACAAGAGGTGCTGGAGGTATTATATACACTCATCCATGGGTGTGAACGTGAAAATCAAGCTGAACTTAATGTTAATATAACCGGCATGGAGAAGATACATGCCTTTACACAATTAAAACAATATGCTGATCCATCCCAACAAGACCGCTTTGTTATGCGTTTTGATATGAGTCAGACACAAGTTGTATTTGAGATTGATGGCCAGATTATTGATAAATGTAATTTGCATCGTCTCCTCAACGTTTCAGAAAACTGTATTTTTAAAGTGATGGAAGAAGATGAAGTAGAGTTGTTTTTTAAAGTATGTATTAAGTATGGAGAAAAAATTGCTCGCTATCCAGAATTATTAGAAGGCTTTGCTAATCAACTTAAAGATGCAGTTAATGGGGATGATGACGTTAAGGATGAAGTTTATAAGCTTATGCGATCTGGAGAAGATCGAAAAAGGGAATGTGTTGAATGGAATGGTACGCTTACTGAAGAGGAGAAGAATAAACTACGCTGTCTTCAAATGGGGTCTTTTAATATTACTACCCAATTTTTTAAAATAGGTTACTGGGAATTAGAGGGGGAAGTCCTGTTTGATATGGTTCATCCAACACTTAGCTATCTGCTACAAGCATATAAACCGTCATTGTCATCTGATTTAATAGAAACTAATACCATGCTGTTTTCTGATGTATTAAATAAGGATTATGATGATTATCAAAATAATAAAAGAGAAATTGATTCTATTCTGAGAAGAATATATAGATCACATAATAACACTTTATTTATAAGTGAAAAGTCGAGTTGTCGCAATATGCTTATATAAAAAGTCATTAAAAAGGCCCCACTGATATGGAGCCTTTTTTGTACGCTTTTTATGGCGTAATTTCAGTCAAACCCATTACATGGTCTGCGTGAAGGTACGAGTAATAACGTCCTGCTGCTGTTCTTTCGTCAGGGAGTTAAAACGTACTGCGTAACCAGATACACGGATGGTCAACTGCGGATATTTTTCCGGATGTTCCATCGCGTCCAGCAGCATTTCACGGTTCATGACGTTGACGTTCAGGTGCTGACCGCCTTCGATGGACGCTTCGTGGTGGAAGTAACCATCCATCAGACCTGCCAGGTTAGTTTTACGAACTTCGTCGTCTTTACCCAGTGCGTTCGGAACGATAGAGAAGGTATAAGAAATACCATCTTTCGCGTAAGCAAACGGCAGTTTAGCAACGGAGGTCAGAGAAGCGACAGCGCCTTTCTGGTCACGACCGTGCATCGGGTTAGCACCTGGTCCGAACGGCGCGCCAGCGCGACGACCATCCGGGGTGTTACCGGTTTTCTTACCATACACAACGTTAGAAGTGATGGTCAGAACAGACTGCGTCGGGATAGCGCCACGGTAGGTGGTCAGTTTCTGAATTTTCTTCATGAAACGTTCTACCAGGTCAACCGCCATGTCATCTACACGAGCGTCGTTGTTACCAAACTGCGGGTATTCGCCTTCGATTTCGAAGTCGATAGCCAGACCATCTTCGTCACGAATCGGTTTAACTTTCGCATATTTGATGGCAGACAGGGAGTCAGCCGCAACGGAGAGACCTGCGATACCACACGCCATGGTGCGGATAACGTCACGGTCGTGCAGCGCCATCAGAGAGGCTTCGTAGCTGTACTTGTCGTGCATGTAGTGGATAACGTTCAGCGCGGTGACATACTGTTTAGCCAGCCAGTCCATGAAGTGATCCATGCGGTCCATCACTTCGTCGAAGTTCAGAACATCGCCTTTGATCGGTTCGGATTTCGGACCAACCTGCATTTTCAGTTTTTCATCAACGCCGCCGTTGATAGCGTACAGCATGGTTTTCGCCAGGTTTGCACGCGCGCCGAAGAACTGCATTTGTTTACCAACGATCATCGGGCTTACGCAGCATGCGATAGCGTAGTCATCGTTGTTGAAGTCCGGACGCATCAGGTCATCGTTCTCGTACTGCAGAGAAGAAGTGTCGATGGAGACTTTAGCGGCGAATTTCTTGAAGTTCAGCGGCAGTTTTTCAGACCACAGAACGGTGATGTTCGGCTCCGGAGACGGCCCCATGGTGTACAGGGTGTTCAGGAAACGGAAGCTGTTTTTGGTGACCAGAGTACGGCCATCAACGCCCATACCGCCGATAGATTCGGTTGCCCAAATCGGGTCGCCGGAGAACAGTTCATCATATTCAGGAGTACGCAGGAAGCGAACCATACGCAGTTTCATGACCAGGTGGTCAATCATTTCCTGTGCGTCTTGCTCGGTGATTTTGCCTGCTTTCAGGTCACGTTCGATGTACGCATCCAGGAAGGTGGATACACGACCGAAGGACATTGCTGCGCCGTTCTGAGATTTAACCGCAGCCAGGTAACCGAAGTAAGTCCACTGGATTGCTTCCTGAGCGTTAGTCGCCGGACCAGAGATATCGCAGCCGTATTTAGCTGCCATTTCTTTGATCTGACCCAGAGCGCGGTGCTGTTCAGCGATTTCTTCACGCAGACGGATAGTCGCTTCCAGATTTACGCCGTTTTCCAGATCGGATTGCAGAGACGTAAACTGTGCGAATTTGTCTTTCATCAGGTAGTCGATACCGTACAGCGCTACGCGACGGTAGTCACCGATGATACGGCCACGGCCATACGCATCCGGCAGACCGGTCAGAACGCCGGATTTACGGCAACGCAGGATGTCCGGAGTATAAACGTCGAACACGCCCTGGTTGTGGGTCTTACGGTATTCGGTGAAGATTTTTTTGATCATTGGGTCCAGCTCGCGATTGTACGCTTTGCAGGAACCTTCAACCATTTTGATGCCGCCGAACGGGATAATCGCACGCTTCAGCGGAGCTTCAGTCTGCAGACCAACAATTTTCTCAAGCGCTTTGTTGATGTAGCCAGCGTCGTGAGAAGTGATGGTGGAAGCAACGGAGGTGTCAAAGTCAACAGGCGCGTGAGTGCGGTTTTCCTGTTTAACGCCTTCCATTACGCTGTCCCACAGCTTGGTGGTCGCGTCAGTAGCGCCAGCCAGGAAGGACTCGTCACCCTCATACGGAGTGTAGTTTTTCTGAATGAAGTCACGGACGTTTACTTCATTCTGCCAGTCACCTTTGGTAAAACCTTCCCAGGCTGTGGCTAACTTTTCATTAAGCTCGGACATGTAACACCTACCTTCTTAAGTGGATTTTTTATTTACTGCGTGTAATGGGCATCAACAGATTAATGATGCTCGTTACCACGCAGGTAAATGACCCAGTATGTCAACCCGACCAACAAACCGCCGCCGATAATATTACCGATCGTGACCGGAATCAGGTTATCAGTGATGAAGCTCATCACGGTCAGGCGAGAAAAACTTTCCGGAGACGAACCAACCGCGGTCCAAAACTCCGGTGTAGCGAAATCGCGTATTACAATACCCATAGGAATCATAAACATGTTTGCGATACTGTGCTCAAAACCGCTGGCGACAAACATGGCGACGGGCAGTACCATGATGAACGCTTTGTCCATCAGGCTACGACCTGAGTAGCTCATCCACACGGCCAGACAAACCATCAGGTTCGCCAGAATACCGAGGCAGACAGCTTCAATAAAAGTGTGGTGCATTTTGTGGTCGGCGGTTTGCAGGACGTTAAGTCCCCATTGACCGTTGGCAGTCATATACTCGCCGGAAAGCCACATCAGTAACACGAAAAGCAGAGCGCCAATCAGGTTACCAAAATAGACGTTTAACCAGTTTTTAGCCAGTTGCCCCCAGGTGATGCGACCGCTAGCTTTAGCTACAACGATCAGAACAGTAGAGGTGAAGAGATCAGCGCCGCAAATAACACAGAGAATCAGTCCCAAAGAGAAACAGATACCCCCGATAAGTTTCGCCATGCCATAAGGCATCGCGCCAGTACCGGTTGTCGCAGTAATATAAAAAACAAAGGCAATTGAAATGAATACGCCGGCGGTAATCGCCAGATAGAAAGTCTTAAGCGGATGTTTCGTTGCTTTATAGACGCCTGCTTCTTCAGCCACTTTGGCCATTGCTGCAGGGAGTAAAAGGTCAAAAGGGTTGTCAGCTTTCACACTAACTCTCTCTTTATTAAGTCGGCGACGAGATACTAACAAAGCATTATAGATGAGAATTTGATATAGATCATATCTCGCCTGGCTTATAGGCCCGTAAGTCGCATGGCTTTTATGCAATTACGGTGTAACTTTTTGATTATCCTAATAAAAATAAATTTTAAAAATTATAAATAGAGTTGAATTTTTTCCTGGCTCCTCCTGCTGCACGGTTAATTAATATGGAGTAATCAACAAATAAAGTAACATCACTATGTCAATTAATTTAATGTCAACAACCAATATTTAACCTTGTTATTACATTTTTCGCCGTTTAGCGAAAATAAATAAAACGGGGCCGCAAAGGCGCCCCGTAATATAACGCAGCCGAGAGGGTAAACCTACCCTAAGTCACTCATATGGCCTTATTTTGACCAGTATGCCGCTTTCGCGCGCTGTAATTTATCATACGCTTTTAACAAGGACTGATGCGCCGGAAACGCTTGTAGATCGTGGTCGACAGCCGGTAGTCCATAAAAAGCCGCTTCACCACTAAGCGCAGCGCTGGCGGCTTCTACAGCCTCCGCGCCATACATTTTTATAAAAGCATTGAGATATTGCAGCGGCTGACGCGCATCTTCTTGCGACAGGAGCAGCAGCGTTTGCAGGCAACGGTAATAGTTTGCGCGTGCCGGACTAAAGACCGACGAATTGAACTCCATCGTCCATTCTGTCCAGATTAGCGCCTGCTCCAAATCGCCGCCCGCTAACGCTAACATTGCTTTTAATTCGCCGACGCGCAGTGTATACCAACCATTGTCCGCTCCGGTCGCCAGACCCAACAGTTCACGCACGCGGGTGAAATCGTCAAAACCTTCTTCATCCAATTGTTCAATCAGATTGAGATAATCTTCTTTATTCCAGGCGCTACCGGGCAGCGAAAGCAGAGTCTCACGAAGATGGCTACCCATATTGTTGTTGGCCAGCCACAGATCTTCGGCAGGATAAATATCAGACATTCCCGGTACGATAATACGACAGGCGTATACGCCGAGATGCTCGTAATCGGCAATGTAAACTTCTTTATCTTCAGCAGCAAAGATGGCCATCAGCGTGGCGAATTCTTCTTCGGTAGTGCCGGAAAAACTCCAGTCCGTGAACGGATAATCGGCGTCCTGTTTGAACAGATCCCAGGAAATCAGGCCGCTGGAGTCGATGAAGTGGGTCTCCAGATTAGTGTGCTCCGCGACTTCTTCATCATCGAACGTTGGTGGCGTGAAGACATCAAGATCTTTCAGACCGCGTCCCTGGAGTAGCTCGGTCACTGTACGCTCCAGCGCAACGCCAAAGTCAGGATGGGCGCCAAAAGAAGCAAAGCAGGTACCGTTAGCCGGGTTGAACAGCACGACGCAGATAACCGGATACTTACCGCCCAGCGAGCCGTCATAGGCGAAAATCGGGAAACCCTCGGCTTCCAGCGTGGCGATTGACTCCATTACCGCCGGATAACGCGCCATCACCTCTGCGGGAATCTCCGGCAGACTGATACTTTCCGCAATGATGCGATTTTTCACATAACGCTCGAAGACTTCCGACAGTCCCTGAACGCGGGCTTCATTACGCGTATTGCCGGCGGACATTCCGTTAGAGACGTACAGGTTGCCGATGATATTCATCGGAATATACACGGTCTGGTTATCGGACTGACGGGTAAATGGCAGGCCGCAGACGCCGCGTTCTTCATTGCCGGACTGAAGATCAATTAACTGGCTTCCGGTGAGTTCATTTTCCGGATCGTAAAACGCGCGCAGACGGGCATCAAGCAAGCCTTCCGGTACGTCGTCATTTTCAGTCAGCGGGAACCACTTTTCATTCGGATAATGCACGAACGGGCTGTTGGCGATCGTTTCGCCAAGCCAGAAATCAGCAAAAAAGTAGTTGGTTGACAGACGCTCGAAGTATTCGCCCAGCGCCGAGGCCAGCGCCGCTTTTTTGGTCGCGCCTTTTCCGTTGGTAAAGCATAACGCGCACTCTTTATCGCGAATATGCACTGACCAGACGTTTGGCACCGGGTTCAGCCAGGAGACCTCTTCGATGTGAAAGCCGAGGTCGAGTAACTTTTGCTGGAAGCGGGCGATGGAATCTTCCAGCGCGGCGTCTTTGCCGGGAATAAATGTTTGCGTCATGAAAATCACTTTTGTCGTACGGAAAGCGCGCAATGATACGGGTTTTATGTGACGGGCGCTATCTCGCCGGGACATCGGCGGAAATAAAAGTATTGGCTATGCTTTTACACTGGAATTCACAGGAAGAGCATAAAAAATGAAAGCATTTGATTTGCAACGAATGGCGCTGGATAACGTGCCGGTAGCGTTTTTGGGGGAAGTGGCGCTGCGTAGCTTTTACACCTTTGTTCTGGTGTTTCTTTTCTTAAAGGTGACAGGACGACGCGGCGTACGGCAAATGTCGCTTTTTGAAGTGCTGATCATTTTGACATTGGGGTCGGCGGCAGGCGACGTCGCGTTTTATGATGACGTTCCGATGCTCCCTGTTCTGGTGGTATTCATCACCCTGGCGCTGCTCTATCGCCTGGTCATGTGGCTGATGGCGCATAGTGAAAAGTTGGAAGATCTGCTGGAAGGCAAGTCGGTGGTCATTGTTGAAGACGGCGAACTGGCGTGGGAAAAACTGCAGCGCTCGAACATGACGGAGTTTGAGTTTTTTATGGAGCTTCGCTTGAATGGCGTTGAGCAACTGGGGCAGGTCAGACTGGCCATTCTGGAGACAAACGGACAAATCAGCGTCTATTTCTTTGAAAATAAAGACGTTAAGCCGGGGTTAAGCATTCTTCCTGAGCACTGTACGCCACGCTTTATCGTGGCGCCGGAGGCTGGCGACTATGCCTGCGTACGTTGCAGTGAAGTGATACGCATGAACGTCGGGGAAAAGCAATTATGTCCGCGCTGCGCAAATCCAGAATGGACGAAGGCAAGCCGGGCTAAACGCGTTGTTTAACAGCGAAAATATCGGATTTATACGGTTAATCCGGAAGATTCTGTTGTGTGACGCATGCCGCATTTTCTCCTCGCATTGTTTTACCCATTGCGGCGCGTGTCACTGAATGATAAAACCGATATTCACATGAATAACGTTTGCCTGATGTCTGTCAGGCAGGAAACAATGCAGCGTGGTGAGGGGAAATGGCTCAGGTCTTTAATTTTAGTTCAGGTCCGGCGATGCTACCGGCGGAAGTACTTAAACTGGCGCAACAGGAACTGCGTGACTGGCACGGTCTTGGTACGTCGGTAATGGAAATTAGCCATCGAGGCAAAGAGTTTATCCAGGTCGCTGAAGAGGCGGAGCAGGATTTTCGCGATCTCCTTAATATCCCCTCCAACTATAAAGTTTTATTTTGTCACGGCGGCGGTCGCGGGCAGTTTGCTGGCGTGCCGCTCAATCTGCTGGGCGATAAAACCACGGCGGATTATGTCGATGCCGGTTACTGGGCGGCGAGCGCCATCAAAGAAGCCAAAAAATACTGTGCGCCGCAGATTATCGACGCCAAAATCACCGTTGACGGCAAACGTGCCGTAAAACCGATGCGCGAGTGGCAGCTTTCCGATAACGCCGCTTATTTACACTATTGCCCGAATGAGACCATTGACGGCATCGCCATCGATGAAACGCCGGATTTTGGCTCGGAAGTGGTCGTCACGGCGGATTTTTCTTCTACCATCCTGTCTGCGCCGCTGGACGTCTCTCGCTATGGCGTAATTTATGCTGGCGCGCAGAAGAATATCGGTCCGGCAGGACTGACGCTGGTTATCGTCCGGGAGGATCTGTTAGGCAAGGCGCATGAGAGCTGCCCGTCCATCCTCGACTACACCGTCCTGAATGATAACGACTCGATGTTTAATACGCCGCCGACTTTCGCCTGGTATCTTTCCGGTCTGGTGTTCAAATGGTTGAAAGCGCAGGGCGGCGTGGCGGCGATGCACAAAATCAATCAGCAAAAAGCGGAGTTGCTGTACGGTGTGATTGATAACAGCGATTTCTACCGTAACGATGTCGCACAGGCCAACCGTTCGCGGATGAATGTTCCGTTCCAGTTAGCGGACAATGCGCTGGACAAGGTCTTTCTGGAAGAGTCTTTCGCCGCCGGTCTGCACGCCTTAAAAGGGCACCGTGTTGTTGGCGGTATGCGCGCCTCTATCTATAACGCCATGCCGATTGAAGGGGTGAAAGCGCTGACCGATTTCATGATCGATTTTGAGCGCCGCCACGGCTAATACGTTTCTTTTTTCATCCCCACGGCCAGTCTGTGGGGGTTTTATTTCTGTTTTTTGAGAGTTGAGTTTCATGGAATCCCTGACGTTACAACCCATCGCGCGGGTCGATGGCGCCATTAATTTACCTGGCTCCAAAAGTGTTTCAAACCGTGCTTTGCTCCTGGCGGCTTTAGCTTGTGGTAAAACCGTTCTGACGAATCTGCTGGATAGCGATGACGTCCGCCATATGCTCAATGCCCTGAGCGCGTTGGGGATCAATTACACCCTTTCTGCCGATCGCACCCGCTGTGATATCACGGGTAATGGCGGCCCATTACGCGCGTCAGGCGCTCTGGAACTGTTTCTCGGTAATGCCGGAACCGCGATGCGTCCGTTAGCGGCAGCGCTATGTCTGGGGCAAAATGAGATAGTGTTAACCGGCGAACCGCGTATGAAAGAGCGTCCGATAGGCCATCTGGTCGATTCGCTGCGTCAGGGCGGGGCGAATATTGATTACCTGGAGCAGGAAAATTATCCGCCCCTGCGTCTGCGCGGCGGTTTTATCGGCGGCGACATTGAGGTTGATGGTAGCGTTTCCAGCCAGTTCCTGACCGCTCTGCTGATGACGGCGCCGATGGCGCCTGAAGACACAATTATTCGCGTTAAAGGCGAACTGGTATCAAAACCTTACATCGATATCACGCTAAATTTAATGAAAACCTTTGGCGTGGAGATAGCGAACCATCACTACCAACAATTTGTCGTGAAGGGCGGTCAACAGTATCACTCTCCAGGTCGCTATCTGGTCGAGGGCGATGCCTCGTCAGCGTCCTATTTTCTCGCCGCCGGGGCGATAAAAGGCGGCACGGTAAAAGTGACCGGGATTGGCCGCAAAAGTATGCAGGGCGATATTCGTTTTGCCGATGTGCTGGAGAAAATGGGCGCGACCATTACCTGGGGCGATGATTTTATTGCCTGCACGCGCGGCGAATTGCACGCCGTAGATATGGATATGAACCATATTCCGGATGCGGCGATGACGATTGCCACCACGGCGCTGTTTGCGAAAGGAACCACGACGTTGCGCAACATTTATAACTGGCGAGTGAAAGAAACCGATCGCCTGTTCGCGATGGCGACCGAGCTACGTAAAGTGGGCGCTGAAGTCGAAGAAGGGCACGACTATATTCGTATCACGCCGCCGGCGAAGCTCCATCACGCGGATATTGGCACGTACAACGACCACCGTATGGCGATGTGCTTCTCACTGGTCGCACTGTCCGATACGCCAGTCACGATCCTGGACCCTAAATGTACTGCAAAAACGTTCCCTGATTATTTCGAACAATTGGCGCGGATGAGCACGCCTGCCTAATTTTTCTGTTGCGCCAGTCGACGGGCTGGCGCGCCGAGTCCGCATTCGCACTATTTTTACAATTATGACTAATGCTAATTTGTTGATGATTTAACACATTGATTTATGTGTTTTTTATAATAGTTATCAACGGAAGATTAGTATGAAAAATAAATCATTATTACTGGCGGTGGCGATTTCCGCTACGCTACTGGCAGGATGTAAAAATGGCGTGAATGGCAATTTAATCGCCAGCTCCGGCATGTCAGCCTACAAAGCCGCCACACTGTCCGATGCGGATGTTAAGGCATTATCTAATAATGCCTGTAAACAAATGGACAGCGAGAATCAACTGGCAGGTTCGAAAAGCAAATACACCAAACGTCTGAGCAAAATCGCCAAAGCGCTGGGTAACAACATTGACGGTACGCCGGTTAGCTATAAAGTCTATATGACCAGCGATATCAACGCATGGGCGATGGCGAACGGTTGCGTTCGCGTATACTCCGGCCTGATGGATCTGATGACCGATAATGAAATTGAAGGCGTACTGGGCCATGAATTGGGCCATGTCTCTTTAGGGCACTCCCGCAAGGCAATGCAGACCGCCTATGCCACGCTGGCGGCTCGCGATGCGATTTCCGCCACCAGCGGCGTCGCAGCGCAGCTTTCCCAGTCTCAATTGGGCGATCTGGCGGAAGGCGTCATCAATTCGGCGTTTTCTCGCAGTCAGGAGTCGGATGCGGATGATTTCTCTTACGATCTGCTGAAAAAACGCGGGATTAACACCCAGGGCTTAGTCACGGCATTCGATAAATTCGCCACAATGGACGCAGGTCATGCAAAATCATTGATGGACTCCCACCCGGCCTCAGCCGATCGCGCGCAGCATATGCGCGACAGAATTGCCGAAGATAAAAAGTAAATCATTGTCATCTTTCGGGCTGGTTTCTCGCCGGCCCGCTATAATTGCGCAATTATTCCGCATCTGATTACAGACAAAACTGGTTTTTGCACGCAACGTTAACGGTCGCGAGCGTTGGCGCGTATAATGCGCGGCGTTTACGTTAACGGTACGCCTGTTTAAGGAGATAAAGATGACGGCAATTGCCCCGGTAATAACCATTGATGGCCCAAGCGGTGCAGGTAAAGGCACCTTGTGCAAAGCAATGGCGGAAGCATTGCAATGGCATCTGCTGGATTCCGGCGCGATATACCGCGTACTGGCGCTGGCGGCATTGCATCACCATGTCGATCTCGCCTCTGAAGATGCGCTGGTGCCGCTGGCGTCCCATCTGGACGTGCGTTTCGTCTCAACGGACGGCAACCTGGAAGTTATCCTGGAAGGCGAGGACGTTAGCGGCGAAATCCGTACGCAGGAAGTCGCGAACGCGGCATCCCAGGTGGCGGCATTCCCACGCGTGCGTGAAGCGCTTCTTCGCCGCCAACGCGCATTCCGCGAAGCGCCTGGTTTAATCGCCGATGGACGCGATATGGGGACCGTGGTCTTCCCGGATGCGCCGGTAAAAATTTTCCTTGACGCCTCCTCGGAGGAACGTGCGCATCGACGTATGCTACAGTTGCAGGAGAATGGCTTTAGTGTTAACTTTGAACGCCTTTTGGCCGAGATCAAGGAACGCGACGATCGCGATCGTAATCGCGCTGTAGCGCCGTTAGTTCCTGCTGCTGATGCATTAGTTTTGGATTCTACCCGATTAAGCATTGAGCAAGTGATTGAAAAAGCGTTACAATATGCGCGCCAAAAATTGGCTCTCGCTTAAATGCGACCGAATTTGTAGTACCCCCGTTGCAAAGGATTGACAGCGGGTATGTTAAACAACCCCATCCGGCACGGAGCCAGGTGGACGTTAAATATGAAACCTGAAGATTAAACATGACTGAATCTTTTGCTCAACTCTTTGAAGAATCCTTAAAAGAAATCGAAACCCGCCCGGGTTCCATCGTTCGTGGTGTTGTTGTTGCTATCGACAAAGACGTAGTACTGGTTGACGCCGGTCTGAAATCTGAGTCTGCCATTCCGGCTGAGCAGTTCAAAAACGCCCAGGGCGAACTGGAAATCCAGGTTGGTGACGAAGTTGACGTTGCTCTGGATGCAGTAGAAGACGGCTTCGGTGAAACTCTGCTCTCTCGTGAGAAAGCTAAACGTCACGAAGCATGGATCACGCTGGAAAAAGCTTACGAAGATGCTGAAACTGTTACCGGTGTTATCAACGGCAAAGTTAAGGGTGGCTTCACTGTTGAGCTGAACGGTATTCGCGCGTTCCTGCCAGGTTCTCTGGTAGACGTTCGTCCGGTGCGTGACACTCTGCACCTGGAAGGCAAAGAGCTTGAATTCAAAGTAATCAAGCTGGACCAGAAACGTAACAACGTTGTGGTTTCTCGTCGTGCCGTTATCGAATCCGAAAACAGCGCAGAACGCGATCAGCTGCTGGAAAACCTGCAGGAAGGCATGGAAGTTAAAGGTATCGTTAAGAACCTCACTGACTACGGTGCATTCGTTGATCTGGGCGGCGTTGACGGCCTGCTGCACATCACTGATATGGCCTGGAAACGCGTTAAGCATCCGAGCGAAATCGTGAACGTTGGCGACGAAATCAACGTGAAAGTGCTGAAATTCGACCGCGAGCGTACCCGTGTATCCCTGGGCCTGAAACAGCTGGGCGAAGATCCGTGGGTTGCTATCGCTAAACGTTATCCGGAAGGTACCAAACTGACCGGTCGCGTGACCAACCTGACCGACTACGGCTGCTTCGTTGAAATCGAAGAAGGCGTTGAAGGCCTGGTTCACGTTTCCGAAATGGACTGGACCAACAAAAACATCCACCCGTCCAAAGTGGTTAACGTTGGCGACGTAGTGGAAGTGATGGTTCTGGATATCGACGAAGAACGTCGTCGTATCTCCTTAGGGTTGAAGCAGTGCAAATCTAACCCGTGGCAGCAGTTCGCAGAAACCCACAACAAGGGCGACCGCGTTGAAGGTAAAATCAAGTCTATCACTGACTTCGGTATCTTCATCGGCCTGGACGGCGGCATCGACGGCCTGGTTCACCTGTCTGACATCTCCTGGAACGTTGCAGGCGAAGAAGCAGTTCGTGAATACAAAAAAGGCGACGAAATCGCTGCAGTTGTTCTGCAGGTTGACGCAGAACGTGAACGTATCTCCCTGGGCGTTAAACAGCTCGCAGAAGATCCGTTCAACAACTGGGTTGCTCTGAACAAGAAAGGCGCTATCGTAACCGGTAAAGTCACTGCAGTTGACGCGAAAGGCGCAACCGTAGAACTGGCTGACGGCGTTGAAGGTTACCTGCGTGCTTCTGAAGCATCCCGTGACCGCGTTGAAGATGCGACTCTGGTTCTGAGCGTTGGCGACGACGTTGAAGCTAAATTCACCGGCGTTGATCGTAAAAACCGCGCAATCAGCCTGTCTGTTCGTGCGAAAGACGAAGCTGACGAGAAAGATGCCATCGCAACTGTTAACAAACAGGAAGATGCAAACTTCTCTAACAACGCAATGGCTGAAGCATTCAAAGCAGCTAAAGGCGAGTAATCCTCTGAAACTTCGGGCCTTTTAGTCCGAAGTATAACGAGATTACTTGACAGATTGCAGGTTTCGGCCTGTAATCAAGCACTAAGGGCGGCTACGGCCGCCCTTAATCAATCTCACGGCTGCAGCCAATTTGCCTTTAAGGAACCGGAGGAATCATGACCAAGTCAGAATTGATTGAAAGACTTGCAACCCAGCAATCTCACATTCCCGCTAAGGCGGTTGAAGACGCGGTAAAAGAGATGCTGGAGCATATGGCCTCGACTCTTGCGCAGGGCGAGCGTATTGAAATCCGCGGTTTCGGCAGTTTTTCTTTGCATTACCGCGCGCCTCGTACCGGACGTAACCCCAAGACCGGCGATAAAGTGGAACTGGAAGGAAAATACGTTCCTCACTTTAAACCGGGTAAAGAACTGCGCGATCGCGCCAATATTTACGGTTAAGTTTTAACGCAAAACTTGAACCCGAAAAAAGCACCGTCAGGGTGCTTTTTTCATTTATACGCCGTCAGGGTGCTTTTTTCATTTATACGCCGTCAGGCGCAAACGCTATTCGACCGAAAACTGGAAAACGTTTCGCATTTTTTGCTGCGTCTTACATTTATCAGGTAAAAAACCTGGAATCCGCGCCGTATAGCACAAAATCCCCTCCAGACAATGGCGTCCTGAACCTGCACACTTTCCCGCACAGGGAGGTGTCTATGAAGATAACGACGGTCAGCGTATGCGTAGTATGCGGCATACTTCCGCTCATGATATTGCCAGTATTACCTGACACGTGGATTCTCGCGGTGCTGTTTTGTCTGGCATGTTTGCTTTGCCTCATACCCCATCACTATGCGCGCTACGCGGCATTAACCTTGCTCTTTTTCATGTGGGGGATATTTGCCGCCAGGCAGGCCATCTGGGCGGGAAACGTCCTGCCTGCCGCGACGCAGGAGGCGACAGTCGTCATTACTGCCACCGATCATATGACCACTCATTATGGGCGAATCACCCATTTGCGCGGAAAGCCGCTCTTTCCTGCTGTAGGGATTGTCCTGCATGGCCAGTACTTACCCACGGAAGTGTGTGCCGGGCAACAGTGGGCGATGACGCTGAAGGTCAGAGCGGTACACGGGCAGCTTAACGAAGGCGGTTTTGATAGCCAGCGTTACGCGCTAGCGCAGCACCAACCGTTGACCGGGCGTTTTCTACAGGCTAAAGCGATTAACCCTGAGTGTAGCTTGCGTGGGCGCTATCTTGCTTCGCTTCGCGCTACGCTTGCGCCTTATCCGTGGCAGCAGGTTATTCTGGCGTTGGGAATGGGGGAGCGGGGAGCGGTGTCGCAGGAGGTGAAGGCCGTTATGCGCGATACGGGGACTGCCCATTTGATGGCGATTTCCGGCCTGCATATCGCTTTTGCCGCGTTATTGGCTGCCGGATTAATCCGTGGCGGACAATTCTTTTTGCCGGTCAGATGGATTCGTTGGCAGACGCCATTGCTGGGCGGCATTCTTTGCGCGATATGTTATGCCTGGCTTACCGGCTTACAACCGCCTGCGCTGCGCACGGTGGCGGCACTGAGCGTCTGGGGAGGATTAAAATTAAGCGGACGACAGTGGAGCGGCTGGCAAGTCTGGTGCTGCTGTCTGGCCGCGATTATTTTCGCCGATCCTGTGGCGGTTATATCACAAAGTCTTTGGTTGTCAGCATTTGCGGTTGCCGGCCTGTTATTCTGGTATCAGTGGTTTCCTGCGCCAAACGGAAATTTTCCACGGGGCTTACGCTGGTTGCTTAACCTGCTTCACCTACAGGCAGGCATTACACTTCTGCTTTTGCCTCTCCAGGTGGCGCTTTTTCATGGCATAAGCGTTACCGCAATGCTGGCGAATCTTTTTGCCGTACCCTGGGTCACATTTGTGACGGTTCCACTCATCCTGGCGGGAATGATTCTGCATTTAACCGGGCCGTTTTTTCTTGAAGAGTGGGTATGGTACCTGACCGATCGCGCGTTAGCCGCGCTATTTTACCTGTTGAATGCTTTACCGCAGGGCTGGGTGAATATTGATAACCGTTGGCAGTGGCTGACGTTTTTGCCCTGGCTAATGCTTATCGCGTGGCGATTAAACGTCTGGCGTACCTGGCCGGTGGTCTGTTTATGCGGGTTATTGTTGATGAGCTGGCCACTCTGGCGGCCGATAAACGCCAGTGGATGGCAGGTGCATATGCTGGATGTTGGTCAGGGGCTGGCGATAGCGATCGTCAGGGGCGATAAAGTAATACTCTACGATACCGGTCGGGCATGGCCGGAGGGCGACAGCGGGCAACAGGTTATTATTCCCTGGTTGCGCTGGCATAATCTGACGCCGGAGGGCGTTATTTTGAGTCATGAGCATCTGGATCATCGGGGCGGGCTGCGTTCGCTACAGCAGGTCTGGCCGTCAATGTGGATTCGCAGCCCGTTAGGCTGGCAGGGACATTTGCCCTGTTTTCGCGGTGAGCAGTGGCAATGGCAGGGGCTAACGTTTCAGGCGCACTGGCCGTTACGCGAAAGTGCCGATCGAGGAAATAACCGCTCCTGTGTGGTCAAAGTGGATGACGGCGTACATAGCATCCTGCTCACGGGCGATATCGAAGCGGGCGCTGAACAAAAAATGCTAAGTCGTTACTGGCGACATCTTGCGGCGACGTTTATCCAGGTGCCGCATCATGGTAGTAATACGTCGTCGTCGCTACCATTTATTCAGCGCGTACATGGTGAAGCGGCGCTGGCGTCCGCATCGCGCTATAACGCATGGCGGCTGCCGTCCCGCAAGGTAAAACAGCGCTACCAGCAACAGGCGTATCAGTGGTTTGATACACCCCACCAGGGGCAAATTTCGCTGCGGTTTTCTCCGCAGGGCTGGCGCATACAAGGCTTACGGGATCAAATTTTACCTCGCTGGTATCATCAGTGGTTTGGCGTGTCCGAGGATAACGGGTAGAATATGCGGCTATTTCAACAAATGCTGGTTTTTTGAATGCATAACGATAAAGATCTCTCTACGTGGCAGACCTTCCGCCGACTGTGGCCAACCATAGCGCCTTTTAAAGCAGGTCTGATCGTGGCGGGCATAGCGTTAATTCTCAACGCAGCCAGCGATACCTTCATGCTATCGCTCCTCAAGCCATTACTGGATGATGGTTTCGGTAAAACGGATCGCTCAGTGTTGCTGTGGATGCCGCTGGTGGTTATTGGGCTGATGATATTACGAGGCATCACTAGCTATATCTCCAGCTACTGTATTTCATGGGTGTCAGGCAAGGTGGTAATGACCATGCGCCGTCGCCTGTTTGGCCATATGATGGGAATGCCCGTCGCCTTCTTTGATAAACAGTCTACCGGTACGCTGCTGTCGCGTATTACATACGATTCAGAACAGGTTGCCTCTTCTTCATCTGGCGCGCTGATTACCGTGGTGCGTGAAGGGGCATCGATCATCGGATTGTTTATCATGATGTTCTATTACAGCTGGCAGTTGTCGATCATCCTGGTTGTTTTAGCGCCGATTGTGTCGATTGCGATTCGCGTTGTCTCAAAGCGGTTCCGCAGCATCAGTAAAAATATGCAGAACACGATGGGACAAGTGACTACCAGCGCTGAACAAATGCTGAAAGGACACAAAGAGGTACTGATTTTTGGCGGTCAGGAAGTCGAAACTAAACGCTTTGATAAAGTCAGCAATAAGATGCGACTGCAAGGCATGAAAATGGTCTCTGCCTCGTCAATTTCCGATCCTATCATTCAGCTCATTGCCTCGTTGGCGCTGGCGTTTGTTCTCTATGCTGCGAGCTTCCCAAGCGTAATGGATAGCCTGACGGCAGGGACCATCACCGTGGTGTTCTCCTCCATGATCGCGCTGATGCGTCCATTAAAATCGCTGACAAACGTTAACGCGCAGTTCCAGCGTGGGATGGCGGCTTGTCAGACGTTGTTTGCGATTCTGGACAGCGAACAGGAGAAAGATGAAGGTAAACGTGTCATTGACCGCGCGACCGGCGATCTCGAATTCCGCAATGTGACGTTTACTTACCCGGGCCGTGAAGTGCCGGCATTGCGTAACATCAATTTGAAAATTCCTGCCGGGAAAACCGTGGCGCTGGTGGGGCGTTCCGGATCGGGTAAATCAACTATCGCCAGTCTGATCACCCGTTTCTACGATATTGATGAAGGACACATCCTGATGGATGGTCACGATCTACGCGAATACACTCTGGCCTCTCTACGTAATCAGGTGGCGCTCGTTTCGCAAAACGTGCATCTGTTTAACGACACGGTCGCCAATAACATTGCTTATGCCCGGACGGAAGAATATAGCCGCGAGCAGATTGAAGAGGCGGCGCGCATGGCCTATGCCATGGACTTTATCAACAAGATGGATAATGGCCTGGATACCATTATCGGCGAAAACGGCGTACTGCTTTCCGGCGGTCAACGCCAGCGTATCGCGATCGCCCGCGCCTTACTGCGCGACAGCCCGATTCTGATCCTTGATGAAGCTACGTCCGCGCTGGATACCGAGTCCGAACGTGCGATTCAGGCAGCGTTGGATGAGCTGCAAAAAAACCGTACCTCTCTGGTGATTGCGCACCGTCTCTCCACCATCGAACAGGCGGATGAGATCGTTGTAGTCGAAGACGGTATTATCGTTGAGCGCGGCACTCATAGCGAGCTGCTGGCGCAACACGGCGTTTACGCCCAGCTACATAAGATGCAATTTGGCCAATGATTGCGCGTATCTGGTCGGGTGAATCCCCGCTATGGCGGTTACTGCTGCCGCTCTCCTGGCTGTATGGCCTGGTGAGCGGGGCGATTCGTCTGAGCTATAAGCTTGGTTTTAAACGCGCCTGGCGAGCGCCGGTACCGGTGGTTGTGGTAGGGAATCTTACGGCTGGCGGTAACGGTAAAACCCCCGTAGTCATTTGGCTGGTGGAAAAGCTGCAACAGCGTGGCGTGCGCGTGGGGGTCGTTTCCCGCGGCTACGGCGGGAAAGCTGCCGCTTATCCGCTACTTCTGACGCCGGAGACGACAACCGCAGAAGCGGGAGATGAACCGGTATTGATTTATCAACGGACCGGCGCGCCTGTCGCGGTGGCGCCTGAACGCGCCGCGGCGGTGAAAGCGATTCTGGCGGCGCATAATGTGCAGATTATTATCACCGACGATGGGTTGCAGCATTACCGGCTCGCGCGAGATATTGAAATTGTGGTGATTGACGGCGTGCGCCGTTTTGGCAACGGCTGGTGGCTTCCTGCCGGTCCTATGCGCGAACGCGCCAGTCGCCTGAAAACCGTAGACGCCGCTATCGTCAATGGCGGCGTCGCCCGGGCGGGCGAAATCCCCATGCAGCTAGCGCCTGGACTGGCGGTGAACTTACGTACGGGAGCGCGTTGCGATGTGGCGCAACTGAGCAATATTGTGGCGATGGCGGGCATCGGTCATCCGCCGCGCTTTTTCGCCACGCTGGAAGCCTGTGGCGCGCATCCGCAAAAGTGCGTCCCGCTGGCCGATCATCAAACGCTCGCCCCTGCTGACGTTCAGGCGTTGGTCGGTGAAGGGCAGACCCTGGTAATGACGGAAAAAGACGCGGTGAAATGCCGTGCTTTTGCCGAAGATAACTGGTGGTTCTTACCGGTTGATGCGCGTTTGTCCGGTGAGCAGCCTGATAAGTTGCTTCAACATATCACCTCGCTGGTTCGCTAGCGTCCCCCAATGCAGCGGCAGTGATGAATTTATGGAGTCATGAATGTCATTGCCGTACCTTTCTCTTTCCCAGGCCCGTTGTCTTCACCTTGCTGCGCAGGGGCTATTGAAAAAGCCGCGCCGTAACGCGCTGCCTGGCGATGTTCTTGCCGCCATCTCACGCATGGCGTTGCTGCAAATTGATACCATCAATGTTGTCGCACGTAGCCCCTATCTGGTGCTGTTTAGCCGTCTCGGTTCGTACCCGCAGGCCTGGCTGGATGAGGCGCTGCGACGCGGCGAGTTAATGGAATACTGGGCGCATGAGGCCTGTTTCTTACCACGCCGCGACTTTAAACTTATCCGCCATCGTATGCTGTCGCCGGAAAAGATGGGCTGGAAATATCGCGCGGCATGGATGCATGAGCACGCGGAAGAAATAGAACAGCTAGTGCGGCATATTCAGGAGCACGGTCCGGTGCGTTCTGCCGATTTTGAACATGCGCGGAAAGGCGTCAGCGGCTGGTGGGAATGGAAACCACATAAACGCCACCTTGAGGGTTTATTTACCGCCGGAAAAGTCATGGTTGTTGAGCGGCGTAATTTTCAACGTGTATATGATTTAACGCCCCGTGTGATGCCGCACTGGGATGATGAACGCGATGGACTGTCACAGTCGCAGGCGGAAAACCTGATGCTGGATAATAGCGCGCGCAGTCTGGGGATTTTCCGTGAACAGTGGCTGGCGGATTACTACCGCCTGAAACGTCCTGACCTGAAGGGATGGCGGGAGAGCCGGGCGGAACAGCAGCAGATTATTCCGGTCGAGGTGGAAACGTTGGGGCGGATGTGGCTTCATGCCGATCTTCTTTCGCAGCTTGAACCGGCGCTAAATAACGCCTTAAAGGCGACCCATAGCGCAGTGCTGTCGCCTTTCGATCCTGTGGTATGGGATCGTAAGCGGGCAGCGCAGCTCTTCGCATTCGACTACCGGCTGGAATGTTATACGCCCGCGGCGAAGCGCCAGTACGGTTATTTTGTGCTGCCGCTATTATACCAGGGCCGTTTAGTCGGGCGAATGGACGCCAAAATGCACCGTAAAACGGGGGTGCTTGAGGTTATCTCGCTGTATCTGGAGGACGATATTCGCCCTGGCGTTAGTCTGCAAAAAGGAATCTGGCAGGCCATTAGCGCGTTTGCTGCCTGGCAACGAGCATCGCGCGTGACGCTGGGACAATGTCCGCCAGGCCTGTTTAGCGCCATGCGTCATGGCTGGGAAATAGACCCTGCACCATAACCGATTATGTTAATATTGAAGGATTCACAATCCGGTCCATCTGGAGGAACTATGGATCATCGTCTGCTTGAAATCATCGCCTGCCCGGTATGTAACGGCAAACTCTGGTATAACCAGGAACAGCAAGAATTAATTTGCAAACTGGATAATCTCGCTTTCCCGTTACGCGACGGCATTCCTGTATTGCTGGAAAATGAAGCTCGCGCCCTGACATCTGATGAGAGTAAATCATGAGTTTCGTCGTCATCATTCCGGCCCGTTTTTCATCTACCCGACTGCCAGGCAAACCATTAGTGGATATTAATGGTAAACCCATGATTGTTCATGTCCTGGAGCGGGCGCGCGAATCTGGCGCGGAACGCATTATTGTCGCGACCGATCATGAAGACGTGGCTCGTGCGGTAGAAGCGGCTGGCGGCGAAGTGTGCATGACGCGCGCCGATCACCAGTCCGGTACCGAACGGTTGGCTGAAGTGGTAGAGAAGTGCGGATTCAGCGACGATACCGTTATTGTGAACGTTCAGGGCGATGAGCCGATGATCCCGGCGGTTATTATTCGCCAGGTCGCGGAAAATCTGGCGCAGCGCCAGGTTGGCATGGCGACGCTGGCGGTGCCGATTCACAGCGCCGAAGAAGCGTTTAACCCGAATGCGGTAAAAGTCGTGCTGGATGCCGAAGGCTATGCGCTCTACTTTTCCCGGGCGACGATTCCCTGGGATCGCGACCGCTTTGCAAAAAGTCTGGAAACGGTAGGGGATACTTGCCTTCGTCACCTGGGCATTTATGGCTATCGCGCGGGGTTTATCCGCCGTTACGTGAGCTGGCAACCCAGCCCGCTGGAACATATTGAAATGCTGGAGCAACTCCGTGTGCTGTGGTACGGCGAAAAAATTCATGTCGCCGTCGCCAAAGCGGTGCCCGGTACGGGCGTAGACACCGCCGACGACCTGGAGCGCGTGCGCGCTGAAATGCGTTAACATGATCCTGTTCATGATCGTCTTAGACGGTCATGAACAGCGCGGTATGGTAGCGCAAAGATGAATACTCACGTCTGCTCACTAGTGGCAGCTTTCTCGTACCGTTACGATTTTCCTCATTTTTCTTTTCTTCCCTTGATCTGATACGGGTGACATCTGTCCATACGACGCTCATTATTAAAGCAGTAGCACTAATGGGGGTAATCTGGAATGGAACAGTTGCGGGCCGAACTCAGTCATTTGTTGGGTGAAAAACTTAGCCGTATAGAGTGCGTGAATGAGAAAGCGGATTCCGCATTGTGGTCATTATATGACAGCCAGGGAATTCCGATGCCGCTGATGGCGCGAAGCTTTACCACTCCCGGCGTTGCGCAGCAACTGGCATGGAAAACCTCAATGCTGGCGCGTAGCGGTACGGTGAGGATGCCGGTAATCTATGGCGTATTGACGCATGAAGAGCATCCTGGTCCGGATGTGCTGCTACTGGAACGACTGCGCGGTGTGCCGGTCGAGGCGCCGGCGCGCACTCCGGAACGCTGGGAACAGCTAAAAGATCAGATTGTCGAAGGGCTGTTAGCCTGGCATCGGCAGGATAGCCGCGGTTGCGTGGGCGCCGTAGACCATACTCAGGAGAATATCTGGCCTTCCTGGTATCGTCAGCGGGTGGAGGTGCTGTGGACGACGCTAAATCAGTTCAGCAATACCGGTCTGACGATGCAGGACAGACGCATTCTGTTTCGTACCAGAGAATGTCTTCCTTCGTTATTTGAAGGGTTTAACGACAACTGCGTACTGGTGCATGGCAACTTCTGCCTGCGCAGTATGCTTAAAGACGCCCGTAGCGATCAGCTTCTGGCGATGGTCGGCCCCGGGCTGATGCTGTGGGCGCCGAGAGAGTTCGAACTGTTTCGCCTGATGGATAATCCATTGGCGGAGGGATTGCTTTGGCATTATCTGCAACGCGCGCCAGTGGCGGAGTCCTTCATCTGGCGGCGTTGGCTCTATGTGCTGTGGGACGAGGTTGCGCAATTGGTCAATACCGGACGTTTTAACCGTACCAATTTTGATCTGGCGGCGAAATCATTACTCCCCTGGCTTGCCTGATATGCCTTTCAGCCATTGCCAAAGTCGCCCTAATGTTTCATACCCAGCGCGATCGCTGTGCATCAGCCAGACCGGGGACGGAATTGCCCGCTCCCAGGGATTGAGCGGCGAATCGATCGCCAACTGATTCGCCGGCGCGGGAAGCGGATTCAGCCCGGCATGCTGAAAGAAAATCATCGCGCGCGGCAAATGCGAGGCGGAGGTTACCAGCAGGAAAGGCGCGTCGCCGATGGCCTGCTTAACGGCGGCGGCTTCTTCTTCCGTATCTTTTGGTTTATCCAGCGTAATAATATCGCTACGCGGTACGCCCAGCGACTGCGCCACCCGCGCACTGACTTCCGCCGTGCTTACCGTATTGGTTTTTGCTACGCCGCCGGTAAAAATCAGCTTTGCTCCCGGATTCGCGCGCCACAGCCGGATGCCTTCCGCCAGCCGCGGCAAGCTGTTGTTAATTAAATTAGAGCTCGGCGCCCACTGCGGGTTCCAGGTATAGCCGCCGCCGAGAACCACAATATATTCCACCTGTTGCGGACCCTGCCAGGTAGGATAGCGGTTTTCTATTGGACGCAGCAGATGGTCAGAGACGGGTTGCAGGCTTAATAGCAATAGCGCCAGCCAACCTACGCTGATAAATACTTTTCCGGTTTTCTGAAAGCGGCTAAACCAGACCAGCGCCAGGCCGACGCCAATGATCAGCAACATCAGCGGAAGCGGCAATAACATACCGCCAATCACTTTCTTTAGTGTAAAAAGCATCCTTTTTGGTTCCTTTTTTAACCATATAGCGGAGGATTAACGGTGATATTACACCAGACAGGTTCATTCTCGCCGCGGCTGTGACAAAATAGCGGTTTTATCAGATAACGCCTGAGCCAGCCTGTGGAGAGTCCGATGCAGGATCGCAATTTTGATGACATTGCTGAAAAGTTTTCCCGTAACATTTACGGCACGACCAAAGGACAACTGCGGCAAGCCATTCTGTGGCAAGACCTGGATCGCGTGCTGGAGGAGATTGGCGGGCGAAAACTGCGGGTACTGGATGCCGGCGGCGGCGAAGGGCAAACGGCGATTAAGATGGCGGAACGCGGCCATCAGGTGACGTTATGCGATCTGTCTGGTGAAATGATCGCCCGCGCGCGGCAGGCGGCCGAGGCAAAAGGTGTGAGCAAAGACATGCATTTTATACAATGCCCGGCTCAGGACGTCGCTTCGCATTTGGAAAGCCCGGTTGATCTGATATTGTTTCATGCTGTGCTGGAGTGGGTAGCCGATCCTGTCGGCGTATTAGAAACGCTCTGGTCAGTATTGCGCCCTGGCGGCGCGCTGTCGTTGATGTTCTATAACGCTAACGGTTTGCTGATGCACAATATGGTGGCGGGTAATTTTGACTACGTGCAGGCGGGGATGCCTAAACGCAAGAAGCGCACGCTGTCGCCTGACTACCCGCGCGACCCCGCGCAGGTGTACCAGTGGCTGGAGGCGATTGGCTGGCAGATTACCGGTAAAACCGGCGTGCGTGTGTTTCATGATTATCTGCGTGAAAAACACCAGCAGCGTGACTGTTATGAGACCCTGGTCGAACTGGAAACGCGTTATTGCCGCCAGGAGCCGTATATTAGCCTTGGGCGCTACATTCATGTCACCGCGATTAAAAGCCCGGCGCTAGCCGCAGATGCAAGGATAACCTATGAGTGAATTTTCCCAGACAGTCCCCGAACTGGTTGCCTGGGCCAGAAAAAACGACTTTTCCATCTCGCTGCCGGTAGACAGACTTTCCTTTCTGCTGGCGGTCGCCACGTTGAACGGCGAACGCCTTGACGGCGAGATGAGTGAAGGCGAGCTGGTGGATGCATTCCGCCATGTGAGTGATGCGTTTGAGCAAACCAGCGAAACCATCGGCGTGCGCGCGAACAACGCGATTAACGATATGGTGCGTCAACGTCTGCTGAACCGCTTTACCAGCGAGCAGGCTGAAGGCAATGCGATTTACCGATTAACCCCGCTCGGGATTGGCATCACCGATTACTACATTCGTCAACGCGAATTCTCTACGCTGCGTCTTTCTATGCAGTTGTCGATTGTGGCCGGCGAATTGAAGCGCGCGGCGGATGCGGCAGCGGAGGGTGGCGATGAGTTCCACTGGCATCGCAATGTTTACGCGCCATTGAAATATTCGGTGGCGGAGATTTTCGACAGTATCGATCTCACCCAGCGCATCATGGATGAACAGCAGCAGCAGGTGAAAGATGATATCGCACAACTGCTGAATAAAGACTGGCGGGCGGCGATTTCCAGCTGTGAACTGCTGCTTTCCGAAACGTCCGGTACGCTGCGCGAGTTGCAGGATACGTTGGAGGCGGCGGGCGATAAGCTGCAGGCTAACCTGCTGCGCATTCAGGATGCCACGATGACGCACGACGATCTGCATTTTGTCGACAGGCTGGTGTTTGACTTACAAAGTAAACTCGACCGCATTATCAGTTGGGGTCAGCAGTCTATTGATTTATGGATCGGTTACGATCGTCACGTGCATAAATTTATCCGTACCGCGATCGATATGGATAAAAACCGTGTCTTCGCCCAGCGGTTGCGCCAGTCCGTGCAGACTTATTTTGACGATCCGTGGGCGCTAACCTACGCGAATGCCGATCGTCTGCTGGATATGCGCGATGAAGAGATGGCGTTGCGTGACGATGAAGTCACCGGGGAGTTGCCGCCGGATCTGGAATATGAAGAGTTTAACGAGATCCGCGAGCAGTTAGCGGCCATCATTGAAGAACAGCTGGCTATCTACAAAACCAGACAAACGCCACTGGATCTTGGGCTGGTGGTGCGCGAGTATCTGGCGCAATACCCGCGCGCGCGTCATTTCGACGTGGCGCGTATTGTTATCGATCAAGCGGTACGTCTTGGCGTAGCGCAAGCAGATTTCACCGGACTGCCAGCCAAATGGCAGCCGATTAATGATTACGGAGCCAAGGTACAGGCGCATGTCATTGACAAATATTGAACAAGTGATGCCGGTTAAGCTGGCGCAGGCGCTGGCGAATCCGTTATTTCCGGCGCTGGATAGCGCATTACGTTCGGGCCGCCACATCGGGCTGGACGAACTGGATAATCATGCCTTTCTGATGGATTTTCAGGAATACCTGGAAGAGTTTTACGCGCGTTATAACGTGGAACTGATTCGCGCGCCGGAGGGGTTCTTCTACCTGCGTCCGCGTTCTACCACGCTTATCCCGCGCTCGGTGTTATCCGAACTGGATATGATGGTCGGTAAAATTCTCTGCTACCTCTATCTTAGCCCGGAGCGTCTGGCCAACGAAGGGATCTTTACTCAGCAGGAGTTGTACGACGAGCTGCTTACCCTTGCAGACGAAGCCAAACTGCTAAAGCTGGTGAATAACCGCTCGACGGGATCTGACGTTGATCGTCAGAAACTGCAGGAAAAGGTGCGTTCTTCTTTAAACCGCCTGCGTCGTTTGGGCATGGTATGGTTTATGGGCCACGACAGCAGCAAATTCCGCATTACGGAATCGGTCTTCCGCTTTGGCGCGGATGTCCGCGCCGGCGACGATCCTCGCGAGGCGCAGCGTCGTCTCATCCGCGACGGGGAAGCGATGCCCATTGAAAACCATCTGCAACTTAATGATGAGACCGAAGAGAGTCAGCCGGACAGTGGAGAGGAAGAATAATGATTGAACGCGGTAAATTTCGCTCGCTAACGCTGATTAACTGGAACGGTTTTTTTGCTCGCACTTTTGACCTGGATGAACTGGTCACGACGTTATCCGGGGGCAACGGCGCCGGGAAGTCCACGACGATGGCGGCGTTCGTCACGGCGCTGATCCCGGATCTTACATTACTGCACTTCCGTAACACCACGGAAGCCGGCGCCACCAGCGGTTCGCGCGATAAAGGTCTGCACGGTAAGCTGAAGGCGGGCGTTTGTTACTCCATGCTCGACACCATTAATTCCCGCCATCAGCGGGTGGTGGTCGGCGTGCGTCTGCAGCAGGTCGCTGGGCGCGATCGCAAAGTGGACATCAAACCGTTCGCTATTCAGGGGCTGCCGATGTCGGTACAGCCGACACAACTGGTGACGGAGACATTAAACGAACGTCAGGCGCGCGTACTGTCGCTTGCTGAGCTGAAAGACAAGCTTGACGAGATGGAAGGCGTGCAGTTTAAGCAGTTTAACTCCATCACCGATTATCATTCGCTGATGTTTGACTTAGGGATTATCGCCCGTCGTCTGCGCTCCGCTTCCGATCGTAGTAAATTCTATCGTTTGATAGAGGCCTCGCTGTACGGCGGGATCTCCAGCGCCATTACCCGATCGCTACGCGATTATTTATTGCCGGAAAACAGCGGCGTGCGCAAGGCATTCCAGGATATGGAAGCGGCGCTGCGCGAGAACCGACTCACGCTGGAAGCGATTCGTGTTACCCAATCCGATCGCGATCTGTTTAAGCATTTGATCAGCGAAGCCACCGATTATGTGGCGGCAGATTATATGCGCCACGCCAATGAGCGTCGGGTTCACCTTGATCAGGCGTTGGCGTTTCGACGCGAACTGTACACATCGCGCAAGCAGCTGGCGGCGGAGCAGTACAAGCACGTCGATATGGCCCGTGAGTTGGGCGAACATAACGGTGCCGAAGGTTCTCTTGAGGCGGATTACCAGGCGGCGAGCGATCACCTGAATCTGGTACAAACCGCGCTGCGCCAGCAGGAAAAAATTGAACGCTACGAAGCGGATCTTGAAGAGCTGCAGATTCGACTCGAAGAGCAAAACGAAGTGGTGGCGGAAGCCGCCGAAATGCAGGACGAAAATGAAGCGCGTGCCGAAGCCGCCGAGCTGGAAGTCGATGAACTCAAAAGCCAGCTTGCGGATTACCAGCAGGCGCTGGATGTACAGCAAACGCGCGCGATTCAGTATAACCAGGCGATATCAGCGCTCGCCCGCGCTAAAGAACTTTGCCATCTGCCGGATCTAACGCCGGAAAGCGCCGCCGAATGGCTGGATACTTTCCAGGCAAAAGAGCAGGAAGCTACGGAAAAACTGCTGTCGTTGGAACAAAAAATGAGCGTGGCGCAAACCGCGCACAGTCAGTTTGAGCAGGCTTATCAGCTGGTAGCGGCGATCAACGGCCCGCTGGCGCGTAGCGAAGCCTGGGACGTGGCGCGCGAGCTGTTACGGGACGGCGTGAACCAGCGTCATCTGGCGGAACAGGTACAGCCGTTGCGGATGCGCCTGAGCGAACTGGAACAGCGGCTGCGCGAGCAGCAAGAGGCGGAACGTCTGCTGGCGGAGTTCTGTAAGCGACAGGGCAAAAATTTTGATATTGACGAACTGGAAGCGCTGCATCAGGAGCTGGAAGCCCGCATCGCGTCCTTGTCTGAGAGCGTGTCGTCAGCCAGCGAACAGCGTATGGCCTTGCGTCAGGAGCAGGAGCAGCTGCAATCCCGTATCCAGCATCTGATGCAACGCGCTCCTGTCTGGCTGGCGGCGCAGAATAGCCTGAACCAGCTTAGCGAACAGTGCGGCGAGGAGTTTACGTCCAGCCAGGAAGTGACCGAATACCTGCAACAGCTACTGGAGCGTGAGCGCGAAGCCATTGTCGAACGCGACGAAGTGGGCGCGCGTAAAAATGCGGTTGATGAAGAGATCGAACGTTTAAGCCAGCCGGGCGGCGCGGAAGACCAGCGTTTGAATGCGCTGGCGGAGCGTTTTGGCGGGGTACTGCTGTCGGAAATCTACGATGATGTCAGCCTTGAAGATGCGCCGTACTTTTCCGCACTGTATGGCCCGTCGCGCCATGCGATCGTCGTACCGGATTTATCGCAAATAGCCGAACAGCTTGAAGGTCTGACCGACTGCCCGGAAGATCTGTACCTGATCGAAGGCGATCCGCAGTCTTTTGATGACAGCGTATTCAGCGTTGACGAGCTGGAAAAGGCGGTGGTCGTGAAAATTGCCGACCGTCAGTGGCGTTATTCGCGTTTCCCATCGCTGCCTATTTTTGGCCGCGCGGCGCGCGAGAACCGTATTGAGAGTCTCCATGCGGAACGGGAAGTGCTTTCCGAGCGCTTTGCCACGCTCTCGTTTGACGTGCAGAAAACCCAGCGTTTGCACCAGGCGTTCAGCCGTTTTATCGGCAGCCACCTTTCCGTTGCCTTTGAGGACGATCCGGAAGCGGAAATTCGCCGACTGAACGGGCGTCGCGTCGAGCTGGAACGCGCGTTGGCGACGCATGAAAGCGACAACCAGCAGCAGCGCCTTCAGTTTGAGCAGGCGAAAGAGGGCGTTTCCGCGCTTAACCGTTTGCTGCCGCGGCTGAATTTATTGGCCGATGAAACGCTGGCCGATCGGGTCAATGAAATTCAGGAACGGTTGGATGAGGCGCAGGAATCGGCGCGATTTGTGCAGCAATATGGCAACCAGTTAGCCAAACTGGAGCCGGTGGTTTCCGTTCTGCAAAGCGATCCGGAACAGTTTGAGCAGTTAAAAGAAGACTATGCATGGTCGCAGCAAATGCAGCGCGACGCGCGCCAGCAGGCTTTTGCTCTGGCTGAAGTTGTCGAACGTCGGGCGCATTTCAGCTATTCCGACTCGGCGGAAATGCTGAGCGGCAACAGCGATCTCAACGAAAAGCTGCGCCAGCGGCTGGAGCAGGCGGAAGCCGAGCGTACCCGCGCCCGCGAAGCGCTGCGCAGCCATGCCGCGCAGTTAAGTCAGTACAGCCAGGTTCTGGCCTCGCTAAAAAGCTCTTACGACACGAAAAAAGAGCTGCTTAACGATTTGCAGCGCGAATTACAGGATATTGGCGTTCGCGCCGACAGCGGGGCGGAAGAGCGTGCCCGCCAGCGTCGGGATGAACTGCACGCTCAGTTGAGCAATAACCGTTCGCGTCGCAATCAGCTTGAGAAAGCGCTCACCTTCTGCGAAGCGGAGATGGAGAACCTGACCCGCAAGCTGCGCAAGCTGGAGCGTGATTATCATGAAATGCGCGAGCAGGTCGTGACCGCGAAAGCCGGCTGGTGCGCGGTCATGCGGATGGTGAAAGACAATGGCGTGGAACGCCGTCTGCACCGTCGTGAACTGGCTTATCTGTCGGCGGATGAACTGCGCTCCATGTCGGATAAGGCGTTGGGCGCGCTGCGCCTGGCCGTCGCGGATAACGAACATTTGCGCGACGTATTGCGCCTGTCGGAAGATCCGAAACGCCCGGAACGTAAAATCCAGTTCTTTGTGGCCGTTTACCAGCATCTGCGCGAACGTATTCGTCAGGATATTATTCGTACCGACGATCCGGTTGAAGCCATTGAACAAATGGAGATTGAACTGAGCCGTCTGACGGAAGAGCTGACATCGCGTGAGCAAAAGCTGGCGATCAGTTCCCGCAGCGTGGCAAACATCATCCGCAAGACTATCCAGCGTGAGCAGAACCGTATCCGTATGCTGAACCAGGGGTTGCAAAGCGTCTCGTTTGGCCAGGTGAATAGCGTGCGGTTAAACGTCAACGTGCGTGAAACGCATGCCACCTTGCTGGATGTGCTTTCAGAACAGCAGGAGCAGCACCAGGATCTGTTTAACAGCAATCGTCTGACCTTCTCCGAAGCGCTGGCGAAACTGTACCAGCGTCTGAATCCTCAGATCGATATGGGGCAACGCACGCCGCAGACCATCGGCGAGGAGCTGCTGGACTACCGTAACTATCTGGAAATGGAAGTTGAAGTTAACCGTGGGTCCGACGGCTGGCTGCGTGCGGAATCCGGCGCGCTATCAACGGGGGAAGCTATCGGGACCGGGATGTCAATTCTGGTGATGGTGGTGCAAAGCTGGGAAGACGAAGCGCGCAGACTGCGCGGGAAAGATATTTCGCCATGTCGCCTGCTATTCCTCGATGAAGCGGCGCGTCTGGATGCGCGTTCTATCGCCACGCTGTTTGAACTATGCGAACGTTTGCAGATGCAGCTCATCATTGCCGCGCCGGAAAACATCAGTCCGGAGAAGGGCACGACGTATAAACTGGTGCGTAAAGTGTTTCAGAATACAGAGCATGTTCATGTTGTCGGGCTGCGTGGCTTTGCGCCGCAGCTTCCGGAAACGCTTCCCGGTACGCAGACGGAAGATACGCCTTCAGAAGCGAGTTAAACACGGCAGAAACGATGACGTGCCTGATGGCGCCTCGCTTATCAGGCAAGGCCGGATAAGTCGGTTACGCCGCCATCCGGCACAACAAGTTCTGTTTTATCATTAGCCTGGGGCGGCGAAAGCCGCCTTTTTCTTTATCTGAAAAATCTCTCCGGGTAGTGCATTTTCTTTAAACTTCTTTACATTAGGTTAGGCAAAAACGTAACGAACTTTATATACTGGAGTTAAGCCTGACGAGTGAGCAGGCTGACTCGTCATACTAAACAAAAGCATTGGTTGAGGTTGACCCGCGCTGCGGGCAGCACAGTCATGCGGAGTATGATAACGAAAACAGGGGGCAAGGGATGTTGCTTAATAAGATGTGTGGTCGTTGTCTGTCGGCAATCAGTTTATGCCTGGCCGTAACATTCGCTCCACTGTTCAATGCGCAGGCCGATGAGCCTGAAATGATACCTGGCGATAGCGCCGTTGCCGCGACGGGTCAGGCTGGGCCGCAGAAGCAATCCGCCGCGACGGCGATTCTGGCCGGGATTCAGCCGCTGCCGGAGGGCGTTTCAGCCGAGAAAGTTCGGGCTGATTTACAGTCGCAGCTTCCTTCCGGCTATACGCCGGTCTATATGAGCCAGCTGACATTGCTGTATGCCGCGCGCGACATGAAGCCCATGTGGGATAATCGCGATGCGGTGAAAGCCTTTCAGCAACAGTTGGCGGAGGTGGCGATTGCCGGATTCCAGCCGCAGTTTACCGCCTGGGTGGCATTGTTGACCGATCCCGCCGTAAACGGTATGGCGCGCGATGTTGTGTTGTCAGACGCCATGATGGGCTATCTCCATTTCATTGCGAATATCCCCGTCAAAGGCCAGCGCTGGTTATATAGCAACAAACCTTACGCATTGGCGACGCCGCCAGTCTCGGTGATTAACCAGTGGCAAATCGCGCTGGAAGAGGGGCAGTTGCCGATGTTTGTCGCCAGCCTGGCGCCGCAGCATCCACAGTATGCGCCCATGCATGACGCGTTGCTGAAGCTGGTGGCGGACTCTCGCCCGTGGCCGCAGTTGGCCAATACCGCGACGCTGCGCCCGGGGCAATGGAGTAACGATGTGCCTGCGCTGCGCGAAATATTACAGCGTACGGGGATGCTGGATGGCGGTCCAAAGATAGCCTTACCCGGCGATAACACCTCTGATAGTGCCGTCGTCAGCCCCTCCGCCGCGGTAGTCGAAACATCGGTGGCGCAGCCGGTCGACGAACCAACGGCCCGTCGTAGTAAGCCGGCTCCGGCGGTACGTGCCGCCTACGATAATGAACTGGTCGAGGCGGTAAAGCGTTTTCAGGCATGGCAAGGGCTGGGGGCGGATGGCGTCATTGGCCCGGCGACGCGTAACTGGCTTAATATGACCCCCGCGCAACGCGCAGGCGTACTGGCACTGAATATCCAACGTTTACGCCTGCTGCCGGCGGAACTCTCTACCGGTATTATGGTAAACATTCCCGCTTATTCGCTGGTCTACTATCAGAATGGCAACCAGGTGCTGGCTTCGAGGGTGATCGTCGGGCGTCCCGATCGTAAAACGCCGATGATGAGCAGCGCGCTGAATAATGTGGTGGTGAACCCGCCGTGGAACGTTCCGCCCACGCTTGCGCGTAAAGACATTTTACCGAAGGTGTGGAATGACCCAGGCTATCTGGAGCGCCATGGCTACACCGTGATGCGCGGCTGGAACAGCAAAGAAGCGATCGATCCGTGGCAGGTTGACTGGACCACCATTACGCCATCGAATCTTCCGTTCCGTTTCCAGCAGGCGCCAGGCGCGCACAATTCGCTGGGGCGTTATAAATTTAATATGCCGAGCTCAGATGCGATCTATCTGCACGATACGCCTAACCATACTCTCTTTCAGCGTGACGCCAGGGCGTTAAGTTCCGGCTGCGTGCGGGTCAATAAGGCCTCTGAACTGGCGAATATGCTCTTGCAGGATGCTGGCTGGAACGATGCGCGGATCTCAGGCGCCCTGAAGCAAGGCGACACGCGGTATGTCAATATCCGGCAGAACATTCCAGTAAATCTTTACTATCTGACCGCGTTTGTCGGCGCAGATGGACGTATGCAATATCGTACAGATATTTACAATTACGATCTCACAGCGCGATCCAGCGCACAAATTGTGCCAAAGGTTGAACAATTAATCAGGTAAATGAAGAAGTTCTGGTAAATATGTTGTCCTAATGTTTGGCTTCAACGGGGCGTTTCGCTGTAGACCCCCGTTGTGGCTGGGGGAGGGCCATCTTGACGCGGGCTTTATCGGCAGTTAAGGTGCCTTTCGTGCGCCAGAAGTGCATATACAACAACCTTTAAGTCGACCGGGCCGTTCAGAAGTCTGTGCCAGCCGGTATCATGTCTGCTTAAAGGTAGAAGTGTATTAACGATAACATTGACCTGTAGACCTGATTATCATGGACAAATTTGACGCTAATCGCCGCAAGCTGCTGGCGCTTGGTGGTGTCGCTCTCGGCGCCGCCATCCTGCCCGCGCCAGCGTTTGCCACACTCTCGACCCCACGCCCGCGCATTTTGACGTTAAACAATCTCCATACCGGAGAGTCAATCAAGGCGGAGTTTTTCGATGGAAGAGCCTACATTCAGGATGAATTAGCAAAGTTAAACCATTTTTTCCGTGACTATCGCGCGAATAAAGTCCGATCAATCGATCCCCGCCTGTTTGACCAACTTTACCGACTTCAGGGGCTGTTAGGGACGCGTAAACCTGTGCAGCTCATCTCAGGCTACCGTTCTCTTGATACCAATAATGAATTACGCGCCCGTAGCAGCGGCGTAGCGAAAAAAAGCTACCATACAAAAGGGCAGGCGATGGATTTTCATATTGAAGGCGTGGCGCTGAGCAATATTCGCAAAGCGGCGTTATCTATGCGCGCAGGTGGTGTAGGATATTACCCACGTAGTAACTTTGTGCATATTGATACCGGGCCGGCGCGGCACTGGTAATCAGCGAGGCTTAATCAAAGGAGCAGTATGAACTATCGTATTATTCCGGTCACCGCGTTCTCCCAGAACTGTTCATTAATCTGGTGCGAACAAACCCGGCTGGCGGCGCTGGTCGATCCGGGCGGCGACGCGGAAAAAATTAAACAGGAAGTGGACGCCAGCGGCGTGACGTTGATGCAAATTTTACTCACGCATGGGCATCTCGATCACGTCGGCGCGGCGAGTGAACTGGCGCAGCATTATGGCGTTCCTGTTATCGGTCCGGAAAAAGAAGATGAGTTCTGGCTGCAAGGGCTGCCGGCGCAAAGCCGCATGTTTGGTCTGGATGAGTGTCAGCCGTTGACGCCTGATCGCTGGTTGAACGACGGCGATCGCGTCAGCGTGGGGAATGTGACGTTACAGGTGCTACATTGTCCGGGACACACGCCGGGACACGTGGTTTTCTTTGATGAACAGTCGCAACTGCTGATCTCCGGCGATGTGATTTTCAAAGGTGGCGTCGGGCGCAGCGATTTTCCTCGCGGCGATCACACCCAGTTGATTGACGCCATTAAGCGTAAATTATTGCCGCTTGGCGATGATGTGACCTTTATTCCTGGCCACGGCCCGCTCTCTACGCTCGGATACGAGCGTCTGCATAATCCCTTCCTGCAAGATGAGATGCCGGTCTGGTAAGCAGAATGAAAAAGCCTGCACATTGCAGGCTTTTTTATCGGTCACGCCAGTCGGCAGCTTTTTACAGTACCGCGACAATGGCTTCGCACAGCGGCGCCATATTATCCGGGGTCATGCCCGCCACGTTTACGCGACCAGAAGCCACGGCATAAACGCCAAACTCTTCACGCAGACGCAGCACCTGATCTTTGGTCAGACCGCTGAATGAGAACATCCCATTCTGCTTGATAATAAAGCTGAAGTCACGGTTCGCGCCTTTTTCCTGCAAGGTATTCACGAACAGTTGACGCATACGCTGAATACGCTGGCGCATGTCCGTCAGTTCCTGTTCCCAGATAGCGCGCAGGGCGTCATTACTCAGGATAGTCGCGACGATGGACGCGCCGTGCGCTGGTGGGTTGGAGTAGTTAGCGCGAATGGCGGATTTCATCTGGCTAAAAGCGCGATCCACGGTTTCCGCATCGGCGGCAACGAGGGTGCAGGCGCCGACGCGCTCATTATATAAGCCGAAGTTTTTGGAGTAGGAGCTGGCGACAATGAGCTCTTTATGCAGCGCGGCAAAGGCGCGCAGACCTTCCGCATCTTCTTCCAGGCCGCGGGCAAAGCCCTGGTAGGCGAAATCGAATAGCGGCAGCCACCCTTTTTCAACGGAAAGCTCAGCCAGAACCTGCCACTGTTCCAGAGTAGGGTCAATGCCGGTTGGGTTATGACAGCAACCGTGGAACAGAACCACATCGCCGGCCTGTGCTTCGCTCAGGCTGGCTTGTAGCGCTTCAAAATCCAGCGTGTGATTTTCCGCATCGTAGTAAGCGTACTCCCGAACTTCCAGGCCGGCAGCGTTAAACACGCTTTTGTGGTTCGGCCAGCTGGGGTTGCTCACCCACACCCGTTTTACCGGAGTATTTTTTGCCAAAAAGTCGGCGGCAATGCGTAACGCGCCGGTACCGCCCGGCGTTTGCGCCGTGCGTGCGCGCTTATCGTTAATCAGCGCGCTGCCTTTGCCGAACAGCAGTTCCTGAGTGCAGCGAGCAAATTCCGGAATCCCGTCAATGCCGAGATAGTTTTTCGTCGTTTCATTTTCCAGTAAATACTGCTCGGCTTTTTTAACGCTGGTGAGCACCGGTGTTTTGCCGGTTTCATCTTTATATACGCCAATGCCAAGGTTAATTTTCCCTGGACGGTCATCGGCGCGAAACAGATCGGCCAGGCCCAAAATCGGGTCGGCAGGAGCGGCGGTTATGTTCTCAAACATGACGAGGTTCCATTATAGTTACAGAAGGGAAATCCGCTATCAGGTTAACGGCAGATTTACAAAATGCCAACCGTTAGCGCTAAAAAGCCCGCCTGTTTTTGAAAGACGCACATTTTCTCTAAGAGAGATAAAAAAACAGGACCGAAGTCCTGTTTTTGAGGCATAAAACAAAGGGGTCTGCTGATCAGAACTGGTAAGTAATACCGACAGCCGCCTGATCGTCGGTGCCAACGTAGCTGGAGCTGTAGTCGTTTTCGTCCAGCAGGTTGAAACGGTAGTCAACCCATACGTTCATGTTTTTGTTGAAGTAGTAAGTCGCGCCCGCCTGAATATATTTCGCCAGATCGGCCGAGCCGTCGGCGCCGTTCAACTGCTTACCTTTACTCTGCACATACGAGATTGCCGGACGCAGGCCGAAGTCAAACTGGTACTGAGCGACCACTTCCAGGTTCTGCGTTTTGTTTGCCATTTCCACGGTATCGGTAACCGTATTTTCAACAATGCTCATATTGCGGGTTTCAGCATATACGGCAGCCAGGTAGACGTTGTTTGCATCATATTTCGCGCCAACGGCCCACGATTCTGCGCGATCGCCATTACCATCGCGATCCTGCTGATCGTTAGTACGCTTGCTGTTGCTGTACGCTGCGGTGACGCCAAAGCCGTCGAACTCATATGCCATGGTGTAACCTACTCCATCGCCATTCTGAGAGTTAATGCTGTGGTTGTCCTGATTTTTACCCTGATACTGGATACCGAAAGAGAGACCGTCCACCAGACCAAAGAAGTCAGAGTTACGGTAGGTCAACAAACCGCCAGCACGGCTGGTCATGTAGTTATCAGTATAGGCGCCGCCCCAAGTTTCGCCGGAGAAGTAGGGGGCCATATCGGTATAGGATTCAACATCGTAAACGATACCGTAGTTACGACCATAATCGATTGAACCCACTTCCGCGTATTTCAAACCCGCGAAAGCCAGACGGACCAGATTCGAGTTCTGCTGCTCGCCTTCAGCGCGGTCTGCTTTAGTACGGTATTCCCACTGACCGAAACCGGTCAGATCGGTGTTAATCTGCGTTTCCCCTTTAAAACCAATCTGGGCATAAGTCTGGTCGGCATTTTTGCTATCGCCGGTCGTTGTCCATACGTGACGACCCACGGCTTTACCGTACAGATCCAGCTTATTACCATCTTTATTATAAATTTCTGCTGCGTTTGCGGTTGCAGCAGCCAGCAGGGCAGGGATCACCGCTGCCAGGATTTTGCGCTTCATCATTATTTATTACCCTCATTGGTTTTTTTATATGACACCTGCCACTGCCGTCAATAAATTCCGTCAATAAAACTTTACAGAAATATTGATGAGAGTTTGGTGTCTTTATGTGTCTGACAGGCATCTTTCCATTCAAACTAACGTTTCGCTACCGTGAAAGTGCTACAAAGATAAAGATTTAGTTTCAAAAGGAAAAAATATGTAAACAAATGTTATTTTTACGGAACTTTGTGAACAACGTCAAACTTCCCCTGAGTTCTCGCTTTGATTTGATCGTTTTTATTTTATTACTTTGATTTTATTGCGTTTATTGGTTTGCAACACCGTTGTGCCTGAAAAAACAGCAGGCGAGCTATTTCATAAAAATAGCCATTTGGAAGTCTTGATGTCTGAAATGGTGGTTAAAAATTGTTCTATTAGAACAGAAAAATCTAATCCGCAATAAAATTAAGGATTAATTTTTATGTGTAAATATTTTCGTGAAATATACAGTAACAAGATGTGGTAATTCAGAGGGTTGTAATTAAATTTATTTACTTATTGAGAATAAAACTGACATTCAGGCGAAAAAAAGGCCAGCATAGCTGGCCTTGAGTGTGACGTAAAAATCAGAAGCTGGCGTTGCGTGGGGTCCGTGGGAACGGAATAACATCGCGCACGTTTTGCACACCTGTGACGTAAGCGATAAGGCGTTCAAAGCCCAGACCAAAGCCGGAATGCGGTACAGTACCGTAGCGACGCAAGTCGCGATACCACCAGTAATCCTCTTTATTCAGCCCCATTTCGGCCATACGGGCATCCAGCACATCCAGACGCTCTTCACGCTGGGAACCACCGATGATTTCGCCGATTCCCGGCGCCAGCACATCCATGGCCGCCACGGTTTTGCCATCTTCGTTAAGGCGCATGTAAAACGCTTTAATTTCTTTCGGATAGTTTTTCACCACTACCGGCGCTTTGAAATGCTCTTCCGCCAGATAACGTTCGTGTTCGGAAGAGAGGTCGACGCCCCAGAACACCGGGTTTTCAAATGTCTTACCACAGCGTTCCAGAATGGCGACCGCATCGGTGTAATCCACCTGAGCGAAGTCGGTAGAGACAAAACGCTCCAGACGAGCGATAGCGTCTTTATCCACGCGTTCGGCAAAGAACTTCATGTCATCCGCACGCTCTTCCAGAACCGCGTTGAAGACATATTTCAGCATGGCTTCCGCCAGACGGGCGTTGTCTTCCAGATCGGCGAATGCCACTTCCGGCTCCAGCATCCAGAACTCCGCCAGGTGGCGGCTGGTGTTGGAATTTTCCGCGCGGAAGGTCGGCCCAAAAGTATAGATTTTGGACAGCGCGCAGGCATAGGTTTCACCGTTGAGCTGGCCGGAGACGGTCAGGAATGATTCTTTGCCAAAAAAGTCTTTGTCAAAATCTACCCTGCCCTGGTCGTTACGCGGCAGGTTTTCCAGATCCAACGTTGAGACGCGGAACATTTCGCCAGCGCCTTCGGTATCGGAAGCGGTAATCAGCGGGGTAGAGACCCAAAAGAAACCCTGCTCATCGAAGAAGCGATGCAGCGCCTGCGCCAGAGTATGGCGGACGCGCGCTACCGCGCCAATCAGGTTGGTGCGCGGGCGCAGATGCGCGACTTCACGCAGATACTCAATGCTATGGCGTTTTGCCGCCATCGGGTAGGTATCCGGATCTTCCACCCAGCCTGCGACTTCTACTTTCGTGGCCTGGATTTCGAAACTTTGCCCCTGTCCCGGCGACGCGACAACCTTACCTGTTACTACCACGGAGCAGCCTGTCGTCAGGTGTAATACTTCTTCATTATAATTGGGCAGAGAATTATTAATGACAGCCTGTACAGGATCAAAGCAGGAGCCGTCATAAACGGCGAGGAAGGAGATGCCAGCTTTTGAATCTCGGCGGGTACGCACCCATCCGCGCACGGTGACTTCTTGGTCAACGGCTACGCGGCCCTGGAGTACGTCGGCTACAGGCACAACGCTCATAATATTCTCTCTAGTTAATAGTCGGAAAAAATAAACACTTGTCCACCCGAAATGGGGGTATTCCTATGTTACCTGGCATCTGCAATCAGACAAGCAGAAATCGCAGCTGAAGTGAAAGATTTCGGAAATAAACCTGAAAAAGGAGCCCCGGCAGGCTCCCTGGGAAGAATTAACTGGCTTTGCGGATCTGCGGGAGATCAAAGGCTTTACGCAGCGCGCGCACAAACGCTTTATCATGACAGATCGTTTTACCGGGGCTGTCGGAAAGTTTAGCCACCGGCTTTCCGTTACATTCCACAAGCTTAATCACGATATTGAGCGGTTTTACCTGAGGGATATCGCAGGTCAGGCGGGTACCGATGCCGAAGCTTAACTGCACGCGAGAGGCGAAATGGCGATAGAGCTCGACCGCCTTTGGCAGATCAAGGTTATCTGAAAAGACCAGCGTTTTTGTCAGCGGATCAATCCCCAGCTTTTCATAATGGGCAATCGCCTTTTCGCCCCATGCGACAGGGTCTCCTGAGTCGTGGCGTAACCCCTGATAACGGCTGGCGAATTCAATGCCGAAATCGCGTAAAAACGCATCCATTGTAATGCAATCTGTCAATGCGATACCAAGCTGGTCCGGATATTCGTTAAGCCAGGCGGCCAACGCGGCACGCTGACTGGTCGCCAGGTCCGGACTGATTTGTTGATGCGCCTGGAACCATTCGTGCGCCTGAGTGCCCATCGGCGTCAGCGCCAGGCGACGCGCGAGATCATAGTTGCTGGTGCCGACGAACCATGACTCCTGCTGGAGACGTTTAACTATCGCCTGCTGCACTTCACGAGAGAAACGGCGGCGGGTGCCGAAGTCCATCAGGTGGAAGCGGGACATATCGAGATTGGCGGTTAACGCAGTGAAATCAACCAGCTTACTTTCCAGCGCGTCGAGCGCCTGATCAACACCCGCGTTTGGCGAGCGGTAGTGATGAACCAGCTCACTGATCACGGCCAGCAGCGGCACTTCCCACATAATGACTTCACGCCACGGGCCGGTTAAGCGAATATTCAGCTTGCCGTTATCGTTGGTGACACAGACTTGAGCTGGGTTATAGCGAAACTCGCGTAACCAGTTCAGATAATCCGGTTTAAAAAAGGGCAGGCCGGAGAGCCACTGGAACTCGTCCTCCTGGAGGCGCAGGTGCTGCATCGCGTCCACCTGCTCGCGAATAGCATCGGCATAAATACCCAGCAGGTCGTCGCCACGGCAACGAAACTCAGCCGCTACCTGCACATCATAGTAGTGGTGAAAAACGGCTTGCTGCATATGCAACTTATAAGCATCTGTATCCAGCAACGAGTGCAGAACAGGAGAAGCGAATTGTGTCATAGGTGCGCTGTTGCGTCCTCTCACGGGAGCGTTTAGTACAATAAACAACTAAGAAAACCGCTGGAGTATACCTTGTTTAGCGATTTATTGAACCCCGATCACACCATAAGCTGTCTTTAGGGTCGAGCGCATTTCGTGCCCCATGTTATAAAAATGTAGCGATGCGACTGCTAACCCCTTGAATTTAAGGATTTCTACTGCGCTGCTACCATGCTTTGGGGCAGTGATGGGGCATAGCGGGAAAGTGCCTGGTTGAGCAGAGAAACCTGTTCTGCGCTCTTCTCTGACATCCACTTTCCATACACCTTGTAAACCATCTGTGCATCGGTATGCCCCATCTGCGTTGCTATAAAGTTTGGGTTAGCACCAGCTGATAATGACCAGCATGCATAGGTATGTCGTGACTGATACGCGTTACGGTAACGAATGCCGGCACGCTTGATTATCGGGGCCCAAATTTTATTAATGGAATTAACCGCGTAGTGATATCCTGTGCGAGGTCCACGTTTGACGCATTGAGGGCTGAATACGAACGTGCAGGGCTGAATGACAGATTGTCCATATTCCCGCAACTTCACTTCAACCTCAAACTGCCGGCCAAGGCGTGTCAACTGGGCCTGATTCCTCAGGGCATCAATAGCTGGTTGAATGAGATATATCACCCTGTCAGTACCTGCGTCGGTTTTTGGCAGGGTGAACTCATCCGTCTGGGTAAGGTTGCGCTTCACAATGATCGTCCCGGCATGCAGATCGATATCTTCCCAGGCCAGACCGCACAACTCCCCATGCCTCATTCCGGTATAGACTGCCAGTGACCAGAGATTTCTCATCTGCTGGTGTCCGCATGCCTGGATAAACCTGATGAACTCGTCTGTCGTGAGTGGATCTGGTTCCCCTTTCGCTTTCTTGAGACGGTTAATTCCGCTAAACGGGTTTTCCTTTGCATAGCCGTTATCTGTTCCAAACTGGAAGATCTCGGCCATCAGCATCATGTAATTATTCACTGTGGACGATTTCCGGCCTTTAACCTGAGTCCGGTGATCCTTCTTCATTACCTGAAAGCCCGTCAGCAACTCCTTCCTGACATACAGCAAATCCTCAGTAGTCACCGCAGAAACCATTTTGTTTTCGCCGATGAGTGGAAGCATGTTTTTTATGATAGATTCGTACCTACTCATGGTATTAGAGCTGATCTCCATTCTCTTCAGCTCGGACCATCTTTCGGTAAGCTCCAGCACAGTAATTTCCTTTCTATCCTGACCGAATCGGGCAAGGTTCGGTGAGTTTGGGAATTTTTCCACATAGTTAAAATTCCCCATCCTTATCGCAAAACAAACCGAAGAACGCAGTTCGCCAGCTATCTTGCGATTTTTTGCAGTGTCAGGGATACCAAGGTTTTCCCTGACACGTTTACCTTTATACAGAAACCAGATGCGGAGCGAACCGCCGTGGTTTTCGACGCCTGTCGGGTATGATGCATTAGCCATTAATCCCTCCTGACGTCCAGGAGCATTGACGAGTGTACTGCTTTTCATGTTGTCTTCGCACCTGGTTGATTTTTTTTCTGCGCCTCGATCCACTGATCAACGGCTTCTCTGTTGTATATGCATTCGCTCGAAGGCTTCGGATTTCCGTCTGGTGAAATGTGCAGGTACTCGCGGCCCAGCATCCAGGATTCTTTTCTGGCGCGGGTAATGGTTCCGGGCTTAAGCCCGGTAACCGCAATCAGGACTTTTTCGCTAACCCACTTGTTTGGCGTCAGTTGGATAATGTTGCTCATCGTTTTCTCCAGTGGCCCCGCAGCGGGCCATCGCTAATATTCAGTTTGCCTGTGCTGGCAGATTTCTAAGTTTCCGGACGCCGATCATTGCGGTGGCTACGTAGCTGGTGGCCCGGTTAACTACTTCGACAGGAACCTTTACGCCATCCACTACAACGGTGTAATTGGTAACGTGCTTTTGTCTGCCGTAATCGCCGAACTTCTCATGATGCGCCGCCAGTGCAACATCACATGCGCGACGACCGACTGGTGATTGCTTGCTTCTGTTAATAAGTTTCATCATCACTAAATCCCCAGTGAGGCGACGATATCGTTCGCTGTTTCTCGGGTACTGCCTTTACTCGATATTGATCTGCGGGCATTGACCCGGTGCAAAGTGAAGCCGTGCCGCTCGTAAAGTTCAATAACGCGTGGTGCGGTAGAATTACTGATAAACACTTTTGCGCCGCGCTGATGGGCTGCCACGCAGCTTTCAGCAAGTGCTACCTGGCTATCCCATGAGAACCCGCCGGAGGCGTAGCTAGTGAAGCCAGCGGTGCCGGGCATTGGCTCGTATGGCGGATCGCAGTAAACGACATCACCATCACCCGCCAGCCTGAGAGTACGTTCGAAACCTGCATTCATAAATACGCACGCGCTGGACTTCTTCCTGAATGCCATGAGCTCTTTTTCCGGGAAGTATGGGGCTTTATATTTTCCCCATCCAACATTGAAAAAACCATCAAGGTTGTAACGCATCAGACCGTTAAAGCAGTGCCTGTTGAGGTAAAGGAATGCGGCCGCTCGCTCTGTCGCATTCAGTTGCCAGGCGTTGAATGCTTCACGAATTACTGTGTAGTTTTCGGCATCATTCAGATGCCTGAAAGCCTTCATTGCCTCTGCGATTACCGAATCAGGCACTACGGCCAGCATCTGGTACAGATTGATCAGGTCAGCATTAATGTCAGCCAGCAGGAAGTATTCGTGTTTATCTGAGTTGAGAAACACCGATCCGCCGCCCACAAATGGTTCTATCAGTCGTTTACCTGCTGGTATCAGGCGGTCCAGTTCCGGCAGCAGCGAATATTTACCGCCTGCCCATTTCAGGAACGGGCGGCGCCAGGTGCGCGGAACACTTTTTTCAACTGGTAGTACTGCCGTTGTTGCGTGCGTCATCGCCACTGCTCCCCGAACGTGAAGCCAATCTCCTTTAGCGCTTCGTCCATCTTTTCGATAAATTCCGGTACCATTTCGTTGAAGAGGGACATGTATTTGTCGTCGCGCTCAACAACCACGTGGTGAATGCCTTCTCGCTTCATGCGCGGGTCATAATTCGCGAAATACCAGGCATCTCTCCCGGTTACCCACATGCTGAATTGCACCTGGGCCATATAGGCGGATTTGATAGCCTCGAAGCCGCCAAGCCTGAATTTCATAAAGTCGCGAGAGGTGAAAGGGCACTTCAACTCAAGACCGCGGCCATCACTGCACAGGCCGTCAGGAGAACAGGCGGTACGCATGCCCTCGTCACGGAAAAGGATCGGCGATCCGGTGACCTTCACGTCAGTGGTGAACTCAAACAGGGTGCGAGCATCGTCCTCATACTGTTTCCCCCAGGCCAGCGCCCTGGCGTTAACTTCCGGCGCCACGCCGGTGCAAACTTCAGCAAGAAGGGTGAGAAAGTAGGACATCTTCATATCCGTCCATTTCTTGCCTGAACGTGGTTTTGAAATGACGTTGTGAACTTCGGAAGCAGTGATGACACCGAGGCGTAGACGGTGCCACGCTTCATCACCTTGCTCGATGTTGCTAACGTCAATACCTGTACGAGCCAGGATAATTTCTGGTGTCATGCTTCCACCTTCTGTTCTGCTGCTTTCTGCTTCAGGAATCCGAGGGCTTTCACTGCTTCGATTTGCGTAAGATCTGACGATGCACCAATATCGCGACGGAAGATTTGGGAGCAGAGCGGCAGCAGATCGTCATCCCATGTTTTATTCAGGGTGATCAGCAGATCATTAATTTCCTGCATGGTTTCATCACTAACCGGAGTGATGTCGCGTTCCGGCTGGCGATCTGCGGTATACGTGGTATTTTCGACAATGCGTTCGGCCTCATCCTTGTCGTAGATGCCAGCGAAACCGAAGGCAAGACGGGCGCATTGGATCATTGCTTTGTGTCGCAACATCCGTTTGGGATGTGACTGCCACGGTCCAGTAATCTCACGACCATCACGGGTTTTGAATGGTTCCCGGCGACATTCATCCATCCATTCGGTAACGCAGATCGGATGGTTACGGTCCTTACGGTAAATCCTGCATGTACATGATTCGTTATCCTGCTCAAAATCCATGCCGTCAAACTGCTGGTTTTCGTTGATAATACGGGACCAGCCATCAACACCCACCACAGGGACGATCCCGTTCTGCTTATCAGGAAAGGCGTATATTTCTTTCGTCCACGGATTAAGACCGTACTGGTTGGCGACTATCAGTAGCGCAATAAACTGCGCATCACTGGCATCACCTTTAAACGCTGTCTGGCGCAATGTGGTGATCAGTTCCTGCGGATCTACAGAATCCATTCCTACACGTTCAGCCAGTTTTCCTGCCAGTGTTGCGAGTGCTGTGCTCATTTGTCTTATTCCTCCGATTCAATATCAATTTGATGCCGGGAAAACACCTCAACCATGTACCGCACAAACTCCGACGCGCGCTCCTGGAATTCGACATCGTCATCAAATGCCAGGCTGATCGCTTTTTTGTTGGCGCCGTGACGCGGTAGCTCGTCCATACACAGCGACTCCAGCATGTGAAGCGACAGTCCTTTCTCCAGGTCGTCAGCCAGCTCGGATTCTTTCTCTTCTCTGTCGATTTGCTGGTAATGCCGGGTCCAGTTCTGAGCCTCGATCCGGTCATAAGTGAGATATGCGTTCATGGCTGAACTCCTGAATTTTGTGTGTAACAATCCTGTCGCTTTAATAGCCGACCATTCGGTTAAATTCGGTTTTGCTGGTGGTGTCAGCCCTGCGATTCGCCGCAGAACGGGCAGAAATTCATTTTTGCGTTAGTTTCCAGGCGATTAAGGTTTTTAGCCATTTCGCCGTTTTTCTTTTTGGCCCGGTATGCCAGTTTGTATTTCAGCATTACAAACAGCTTGCCTTCGGAAAGAGAAAGAACCTGATTATCCCAACCGGTATCAAAAGTGCTTTCGCTTACTTCTGCACCTTCCGGAACCTTTTCTTTCAGTCGTGCTTCGATCTGAGCACCGACCTCATTAATGCAGTTGCACATCCCTTACCCCTCAAAATTTCGCCTCATAACCTGCTGGTGTTTCGTCAGCATGTATGATGCCTTCGACTGGATAGCAGTTAGTGACGCCCATTTGCTCACTCGCTGCCGCTTCACATTGCTGCTGGTTGTCGAAAATACCGACAACAGCATCCTGGTAATCACCGTTCGTCATGGTGATGGTCAGCACTAATGCGTACAGTGCTCCCATCAGTGAGTCCCCGCAGGCACTAGATTTGGTTCAATAGTGCGTGAGGCATAAGGGCGGCGAATGTTGCGCAGGTTGCCCTGTGGTTCGTGCCAGTAGGTGCCATCTCGGTAGTCGAATGAAACCTGCCATGCTGCGCCGGTACGGATGTTTCGCATTGGGACGGCGCGCCCGCTGTTAGGTACTGAGCTGGTGGCTTTCATGACAGCGCCTCCACGAATTCTGCGAAGCTGAGTGCCTCCTCACCATCGGCGAGGCCTTCAAAGTATTCTTCGTATGCTTTTTCCATCTCACCCTCTTTGCCTTATCGCCGGCCAGCGGAACGTTTTAAACCTGACAACGATGCGCCTGTTGTCGATGGCTTAAAGTTACAACCAATTATTTCAATGGTCAAGCGAATTGAAACTAACTTTAGTAATTGAGGGCGTAAAAAAACGCCGGCAATGCCAGCGTTGGAAAGGGGAGAGGGGTTAGCGGTTTAGGTTTTTTATCAGATCACCAACATCATCTTTCAGCTCTTCCAGTTCTTTCAATACGCCCTTTGCATGAATGATAAGGCGTAATTTTTCAGCTTCGGGGAGCTGATTAAAGATAGCAAGAAGGGCCTCTTCGGTAACATCTAGTTTTTTGGGAATACCAAGCTGAGCCATCACCTCAGGATCATCAGTGTCTGGCTGCATGAAGTACCAGTGTTCGGGCTTTCCAGTTACTTCGGCGAGGGACTTGAGCTTCAGACCGCGCGGTATAGAAATTCCTTTCGCCCACTTCTGTGCCGCCTGCGGCGTAACACCAACGCGACGGGCTAAATCGGAAAGATTCCAACCATGCTCCGTAAGAGCCTGGTTGAACCTGTATGCGAAAACTTTATTGGTTTCGGTATTCATACTTTCCATTTTACAACCCTATGTTTCAGAAGTAACTGAAACAAATTGGAGTAATTTATTTGAAACGTTCAGTTTCAATGTGTATGCTTGTTCACAACCTAAGGAGGAGTCATGAACGAGCAACTCAAGAAAAAAGTGAAATCAATCACTACTCAAACTGCCCTTGGTGAGGCTATGGGCCTTTCATCTCAGGCGGTTAGTCGATGGATGAATTCTGGGAAAGTCCCAACGTCACGAGTTCGTGCGCTTTGTCAGTTCCTGAATTGGCAAATTACACCTCATGAAATTGATCCAGAAGCATATCCAAACCCTACAGACGGGCTGCCAAAACAGGAGTCCTGACCATGCATGCCATTTCATATCAACAAAATACCGGAATAACTCCGGTGGCGATGATAAATCGCAATCAGCCAAGCGCGGCAGATAAGCACGAACAGATCCGCGATGCCGTTCGTGCCTGGGCCGCATCACTGGATAACCAGGATGTCGTTGCCGGAATCATCGTTGAGGAATGGGAGCGACAGGGCGGCGCCGGGCTGGATTTTCCTGAAGACCTGAGCCGTAAGCGTCAGAAGCTATTCCGTTGGCTCGATGGTGATACGGAGTATGCCCGCAAAAACATCAGCCAGCTGTCACCCGCGATCCTCGCCGTTCTTCCGCTTGAGTTCCGTGGCCGCTTGGTATCCCAAGACTGCTTTATGACGCGTTATGCAGCGATGGAGAAGGAGATCGGCGAAGCGAAACGCGCGGTAATTCTGAGGGCGCCACAGCATCAACTGGTTAAAGAGGTGAGAGAGGGCATTGAACACCTGCTGGCGCTTCTGCCAGGGGAGGCTGTTGTTCAGGTTCTGAGTGGTCTCGCGGTCATGGGCCCAGGAGTCATGTGAGGTGCACAGTGAATCATGTCGAATTTAAGGTGAAAGCCGCGGTGCACGAACACCAACGGCTTTCGGGTGCAAATACGTCCGGTAGTTGCGGAGAGCAGTATGTCAAACACCGCTGAAATTTACAAATTCCCCACGCAAGAGGGGAAGCAGGAGAGTCGCATGGCTGAACTGGAGAACGGCTATTTGCGTTTAGCCAACCAGATCCAGGATGCCCTGTGTATCGTCGAGCTATCAGGCCGCGAATTCCGCGTTCTGAACGCTATCGTCCGTCTGACCTATGGCTGGTCCAAAAAGTCGGACAGGATCGCCAACAGCCTCATTGCGGACAAAACAACACTGAAGGTGAAGCACGTTTCAGAAGCGGTACTGAGCCTCGCTTATCGGAACATCATCATCCTGCGGCGCATTGGGCAAACCAGATACATTGGGATTAATACCAACCTGGATAAGTGGGCCTACACAAAGCCAAATTGCACAAGATGCCCAGCGGCTTTCCCGGCTGCTGAAGTTGTCACATGGGTTATTTCAATCCCTGAAGTCAGTCATTACCAGCCCCAAAAACAGGGATGGTTATCCCTGAAAACAGGGATGGTTATCCCTGAAAACGGGGATGGTGAAAATAACCGTCAAACCATCCCTGAAAATGGGGATGGTTATCCCCGAAAACAGGGAAAGGGATCCCCGAAAACAGGGAACACCAAAGACATTCTTCCAAAGACAAATATAAATACAGATCTAACCCCCTCTAATCCCCCAAGGGGAAAGGTTAAGTTTGACCCGCTTGGTGTGCCGATCCCTGAATGGCTGGATGCAACCTCTTGGGAGGAATGGGTCACATACCGTCGCCAGGCCGGTAAGCCCATTAAAACCGAGATGACAGTGACCAAGGCTTTCAACCTGCTGAAAGAGTGTCTGGACGAAGGCCACGATCCGGTAGCCGTTATAAACGCGAGCATTGCCAATGGTTATCAGGGCCTGTTCAAACCGAAATTCGCCTTTGGCGGCAGCAAGGCTGGCCGGGACGTGAACCAGATATCCAAGCCTGACAGCAAAATTCCACCGGGTTTCAGGGGGCATCAATGAAAAACGTAATGGGTACTGGCAGCGCACTCGAGCGCCTGAAGAAAATCATCCCGGCCAGTGTTCAGCCAAAATTCACCAGCGTTGAAGAGTGGCAGGCGTGGCAGGAAACCGAAGGTCGTAAGCGGTCCGGCGAAATCGACAAGATGAACCAGCGCGCCCGCTCAGAAAAGATTTTTGGTCGTGCCGGCATCCAGGCACTGCATCGCAGTTGCTCGTTCGCGAATTACGAGGTGAATGGGCCGGAGCAGCGCCAGGCATACAGCATGGCAAAAAGCTACGCGCAGAACTTCGGAGGCGGCAGTTTCGCAAGCTTTGTATTCAGTGGAGCGCCAGGAACCGGTAAGAACCACCTTGCCGCGGCAATTGGTAATCACCTGCTGGGCGCTGGCCACTCGGTTCTGGTGGTGACCATCCCTGACCTGATGCTCCGTGTTCGTGAATGTTACGACGACGGACAGTCCGAATCGTCACTGCTTAACGACCTGTGCAATGTTGATCTCCTGGTGCTGGATGAGGTCGGTATTCAGCGAGGATCCAGCGGCGAGAAGGTCATCATCAATCAGGTCATTGACCGCCGACTCTCCTCGATGCGTCCGGTTGGCATTCTTACCAACCTGAATCACGGCGAACTGGTCAACACCCTGGGCGCGCGCGTTATGGACCGTCTTCAGATGGATGGCGGTATCTGGGTGAATTTCAACTGGTCAAGCTACCGCAAAAACGTGTCGCACCTGCGTCCTGTTAAATAATTTCGAAAGGAAAGCTATGGAAACCGTAATTCAAGCACTGGAAAAAATGGGCCTGGCGACTTACCGCGAAGTGGCAGCTCGTCTGGATATCGACCCGGTTGATGCGCTTACCATGTTACGTGAACAGCGTGACCAGGGGTTATGTGATTTTGGCGATGGTGGCTGGTTCATCGGCACCGTTGCAAAACAGCCGCAACAATCAACGCCAAAAGCTTCAATGAGTCAGGCCCCGCGCTTGAAAGGTGCGGAGCCGGAGGAGGTTGATCCCGATGTCATCCGCCAGCAGCTGCGTGATAACGGGGCAATGACCACCGTATCGCTGGCCGCGGCCGTCAATCGCAATGCCCGAGGGATGGTCTCTGTACTTCGCGCGCTGGAGCGCCAGGGCGTTGTGATGAAGAACGGGAAGGGCAAAGGCGTAACCTGGTCGCTGCCGGCGTCCTCGGTAAAACCGGAGCCAGAACCTGCTGCTGAATTTGTACCCGCAGTCAGTGCTGAGCCTGAAATGGCCGCTACCAAGCAGCAGAAGGATATCGCGAAGATTATCAGGGAGATCCCCTCATTCACCGAAGGGCGCGTAACTGCCCAGACCGTTCCGACAGTTCGGGTGATCTCCCGCGAAATTCGCCGCACAAAAAACAAGCTGGCGAGCCTGGAGAAATTGCGCGATGCGGTGCGTGTAGTTGGTCGGCATAAAAATCTCGTGCAGCAGCTGGTAAACGCGGAGGTGGCGAATGGCAAGGCCTAAGACCCAAGAGGAACGCAGCCTGTTCATCGCTTGGATCATCGAGATGGTGAAAAAGTATGGCCACGCAACGACCAAAGACATCGTCGAAATGTTTGGCCTGCATCGCACCACCGCAGAGAAATACATCCGAGTTGCGGTGGAGCGGGGGAATCTCATCCGTCACGGCCGGTGCGGCATTTTCCGCGACCAGCGGGCAGTAATTGATTATGACCTGAAGCGTTATAGCTGCAACAAGACAACCGGATTTTCAGCGCTACCGGCACTGGAGAAAAGCCAGGTAATGCAGGTTTATGGAGCATCCAAAATGAGCATCAACAAGGGGGTAGCCCAATGAGCAACATCGACAAACAGGCGCTACGTGAAGAGTTCCGCCTCATGCAGGCGCACTATAGCGACCCAGCAGACCGTGCACGACAGGTTATTTATATCGCCGCAGAGGCGCTGCTGGATGAGCTGGATAAAAAACAGCAATACATCAAACTCCGCGACCAGGAGAACGAGGATATTGCGCTTACGGTTGGGAAGCTGCGAGTTGAGCTGGAACATTACAAATCACGTGAAGAGCGAGTTACAAAGCTGGTTCTGGATAACTCGACAAGCTGGGATGTTCTCTACGAGAAGCTGGAAGCCGCAGAACGGCGAATAGCAGAACTGGAGGCGCGGGCTGTCAACTTACCAAAACGCAGCGTTGATGAGGTCATGCACCTGAGCGGATTCAGCCGGGATTACGCCGAGGGTTGGTGCGCTGGCAATGACAATGCGATACACGAAATACGCGCCGCTGGCATCAAGGTTAAGGAGTCGTGATGTCACAGCAAACTATTTTGGACGTGTGTTGCGGCTCTCGCATGTTCTGGTTCAACAAACAGGATTCCCGCGCCGTGTTCGCCGATATCCGCGCCGAAGAGCATACCCTGTGCGACGGTCGCCGTCTGGTTATCAGTCCTGACCTCATTGCTGATTTTCGCGCGCTACCGTTTGCTGATTCGTCGTTTCCGGTTGTGGTGTTTGATCCGCCTCATCTGGAACGTGTCGGTCAAACGGCCTGGATGGGTAAAAAATACGGTCGCCTGAATAAAAAAACATGGCGCACCGACATTCGCGCCGGGTTCAAAGAGGCGTTCCGTGTATTGCGGTCACACGGTGTACTCATTTTTAAATGGAATGAAACGCAGATCCCGGTTAGCCAGATTCTGGCGCTGACGGACGTGAAACCAATCATCGGCCAACGAACCGGCAAGAACGATAAAACCCACTGGATTATTTTTGTGAAGGACTAACCCATGACCACTATTACCAATAACAAACTAACAGACGAACGCGTTTCAAATGCAACACTGATTCGGCTCATTCAGTGGGCTGAACAGCACAATAGCCATTATGTTGCAGCGGCCCTGTGTGAGCTACAGGAACGCCGCAAGGCTGATAGCGAGCCAGCCGGATACCACGTCATCAAAGAGTGCGGAAAGGTTGGCTGTAGTGTTGCAACACTTGAGGAAGCTGAGAAAACTCGGGATTTCTGGAATAAAAAGTGGATTATCAGGCCGTATTTCTACTCCGCAGCGCCAGCGCCGGTAGTGCCGGAGGAAATGCCAAAAGGTCTGGCTGGTCAAATTGTCAGTCTGCTGGCGCATAACATTGGCGATAAGTTCCTAGCTCAGAAAATATGGAACGCCTGCCGCTCCGCCATGCTCAACGGAGGTAAATCGTGAAACACCTACATGCCGGTCCTGTGATCGGCACTAGTGCAAAATCAAAAAATACGAATCAGTGATTTGTAATCAACATTTCTTAGGTTTGTAGATATGCGAATAATAACCAGGAAGAAACCTGCGTTCACTGACCTGTACCAGACTGGTGTTCTGACGCGTATAGCAGCCGTTAAGACTGACAGTGGCGGCTGGCGCCTGTTTGGAGTGTGGCGTGATCAGGATATCGCTGTATTTGTGGAAGCGGCGCGCGGCGGCATCCGGGAATGGTCCGGCTTAAATTATCTGGCTGAGTTTGTGTTCAGTTGTGGCATTAGCCTCTGGGAGGTTCACAACAAGACAGAAAGGAAAACTCCGGCATGAAGTGTTGCGTCATAACCCATTACCGCGGGTCAACCCAACAAGCCCCGCATATGCGGGGCTTGTTGTTGAAGCAGGGCGGGATTGGGTCGATTAAAATCTGAGCGCTACATTCAGAGGGGGCGAAATACTACAGCAATCTTTGTTGTCATGCATTCCAACTAAGCCATGCATTTTGTGCAAAAAGTGCTATTTTTGCCATTCTTGAAAGCTCAAGTCGGATCATAGGCCCCACCTATCTCCGCTGAACGTGATATTACTTTACTTATACCCGTGGGGTAATATCGTCGAAAATGGTGCTAACTTGCAAAGTGGCCACAATAAAGTTCGTCGAACATGCATCTATCTTCAGACATGGACCCATTGCTCAAATATGACGAATGGTATTAAATTGTCCTCAACCACTCCAAGTGGTGATGAATTCTTTGGATGTGTTTACATCCTACAATTTGAGAAAGCACTGCCAAACGTGCATGAGGATGATAATCATGGGTCACGCATTAAAAAAGGCAGATCGCTTGTACATTCCGCCTCGTGACAAATCCACGGTGGCGAAACCTCGTGCAGCGATCAGCGAAGCATGTTCACATACTGGTCAAGTTAAAAACGCCTTTGAGTTTGGGTTTGCTCGTTATGAGAAGGCGATGGAAGAACTTTCAAAGGTCTGAGTAGAAACGGATGACGATAGAGTATGTTGAAGGAGTCAATTATCTTTCGATTGACGATATCGTTTACATCAACAGGTCTCTGATCGAGACTCAGACGCCAAATGAGCCAATAGGTGTACTGAATCCGAACAACCTCAGTTCTTCACAGTCCCGACCAAGTACGATTCGATATTATGAGCAGACAGACGATATGTTTCGCCTGTCTGCTGTTCTTATTGAAAGCCTGATCCAGAATCATCCATTCGCAAATGCAAACAAACGCACCGCCATGATGGCTGGTTACGTATTTCTATTGCTGAATGGATATGAGCTTACAGCACCCAGTGATGAGGTCGTAACCATCGCAGAGGGTTTGGCTCGTAAGGATTATTCAGTGGAAGACCTAGAAAATTGGCTATGCCACTGGTCCCGAGAGTACGATTCCAGAACGTTATGTGCAACAGGCGGAAATTCGCTTCAGGTTCTCGTGGCGACTTCACACTACATCCGAATCGTATCGAAAAACTGAATCCGCTGAGAGGCGGTTATTTGGCCGACCAATACTGAATTATATAACCCGCTTCGGCGGGTTTTTTTTCGCTTTCAGCCTTTGCCTAACTGATTTAGTAAATTCCGAATACTCGGAAAAACTCTTCCTATACAAGGGCATGGCTTTTGCAAAAAGTGCTATTCACCTCTTGAATGTTATTTCTAACAGGTGTACTGTGTTTATATACAGTAGTTAAATGTAGAGGGAATTATGAGAATTGAACTTGTTATCAGCCGGACAAAACAGCTTCCGGAAGGTGCCGTTCCTGCGCTTGAAAAAGAATTAATTACCCGTCTCCAGAATCAGTATGAAAACTGCAACTTAACCATCCGTCGAGGCAGTCAGGATGGTCTGAGTATCGTCGGTGCTGCTGATGGCGATAAAAAACGTATACAGAGCATTCTGCAGGAAACGTGGGAAAGCGCTGACGACTGGTTTTATTAACATTGCGCTTAATGCTGGCGCGCATTTTTCAGAATACCGCAATTTGCGTATCCCTTTGATGCTGCTGCCGACAATTTCTAATCGCGTCTGTATGTCGCTCAGGGGGATTCCGTGGAGGGTGTAGTTCAGTCAGATCTGCGAGTGACCATAACCGATGGGAAAGGAAGGGAGTTGCTGTCCTTCAAGTTGGGGACGGAAGAGCGCTATATAATTTCCACCAAAGATAGCTCCATAACTCACAGAAAACTAAGCAGGGATGATCGTTACTGGTCTAAAGAAACCATTATGGAAGTTGTAAGGGAAATGGCTTCTAAAAATTGACTTGTCACTACGTACGCAATCATAATTATTGAGCTGGCCTGAACAACCAGCAACCTGACCGCGATGCGCCACGGAGTGGACACCATGGCGCAGTTACAACTCATTAAGCAGTCCTCAGGGATCCTGATCCCGGCTACGCCGGAGACCAGCGATATTCTGCAATCAAAAATTAAACTCGGCGCCGTGCTGGTGGCTGAGTTTCGTCAGGTGAGGAATCCTGCATTCCATCGCCGCTTTTTCGCGTTGCTTAATCTTGGGTTTGAATACTGGGAACCCACCGGCGGCGCCATTTCTGCCAACGAGCGCAAACTGGTAAACGGTTATGCAAAGTTTCTTGCTGCATATGGCGGGAATGAGGGCGCATTACTGGATGCGGCTGAACAGTATCTGGAACAGATTGCAAACCGCCGGGTAACAAACGGAATTAGCCTCTGTAAATCTTTCGATGCATACCGCGCATGGGTGACGGTTGAGGCTGGTCACTATGACGCCATCCAGCTACCTGATGGCACCCTCCGCAAACATCCCCGCAGCATTGCTTTTTCCAGCATGGATGAGGTCGAATTTCAGCAGTTGTATAAATCCGCGCTTGATGTGCTCTGGCGGTGGATTTTATCACGTACATTCCGTACTCAGCGCGAGGCCGAGAACGCCGCCGCCCAGCTCATGAGCTTTGCGGGGTG